>NZ_JBHFQH010000009.1:0-181592 GCF_041949995.1 Virgibacillus sp. JSM 102003 | reverse complement strand
AAGATGAGACTTCCCATCACTTCGAGTGAGTAAGATCCCTCAGAGACGATGAGGTTGATAGGTCCGAGGTGGAAGCGTGGTGACACGTGGAGCTGACGGATACTAATAGATCGAGGACTTAACTAATTAATACTGATGGAACGTTGATGTGAAGCTCTTATTTAGTTTTTAGGGTATAAAATTACAAAAAACCCTTGCATTTTTTTTAGAAAATGCATATAATATATTTTGTCTTCTAAATTAAGATAAAGACTTTCTGATGTATAATTTTCTTTAGGTCTGGTAGCATTAGCGGAGAGGACACACCTGTTTTCCATGCCGAACACAGTAGTTAAGCTCTCCAGCGCCGATGGTAGTTGGGGCTTTGCCCCTGCAAGAGTAGGACGCCGCCAGGCCTTTCAGATTTATTCTGGAAGTTTAGAAAAAGTTAATATTATCTCATATCGCGGGGTGGAGCAGTCTGGTAGCTCGTTGGGCTCATAACCCAAAGGTCGCAAGTTCAAATCTTGCCCCCGCAACCAATTTACTTCAACTGTCTACGTTGAATAAGTTATTAACATTAAGTTATCTCACAAACATATCTTGGTCCGGTAGTTCAGTTGGTTAGAATGCCTGCCTGTCACGCAGGAGGTCGCGGGTTCGAGTCCCGTCCGGACCGCCATCATTTCTAAATCATGATTTCCAATGGAAACATGTTTTTTTATTTTTATATAGAAACTCAGAATTATTGATAATAAAAATAGTTAATATGTCCGTACTGCCGTTTCCCTGCAACTTGGAAGCGGCTTTTTAATTATATAGGAAATTATAAAATTTAAGTGCTGTGGATAATTGGACATCAGAATCAGTGACGTCCAGCTCCGTCGTACAGGACGCCCTAGTGCAGATGAAACTGGGCTTTTGTTCATTGACAGGATAAAATAGCTCCAATAATAGTCATAACTAACGATTTCTTTTTCTTTTCATCTCTTTTTGCTATCATTAACATAGCTAACAATGAGAAGTGGTGGTAAGCTATGGATGAGTTTTCTTTTATAAATTCGATTAAACAACAGACTTATAAGCAATCTTCAGTTATAAAAGGTGTTGGAGATGATGCAGCAGTTTTTCGTAATACATCGCAAGATACTGTAACAGCTGTAGATACATTCGTTGAGGAGGTACATTTCTCAAGAGGAACAATGGATCCATTCCATATTGGGTATAGGTCACTTGCTGCAAACATTAGTGACTTAGCAGCAATGGGATCAACACCAGCATTTTATCTTGTATCAGTTGTAATCCCGAATAACTGGTCTGATGAAGAATTGATTCAACTGTACAAGGGGATGAGGCACCTCGCATCCGTACATGAGATGGATCTAATAGGTGGTGACACTGTTTCGGGGAAAGAGATGTCGATTTCTATAACTGTAATAGGCTTTGTGAATAAAGGGAAGGCCAGATATCGTAGTTCTGCAAAGCCAGATGATATTTTGTTCGTGACGGGGACATTGGGTGATTCTCAAGCAGGGTTTTACATACTTAATAACCCGGGTAGTTTTAGGGAGAAGGAATACTATTATGCTAAACACCGTATGCCTGAACCAAGAGTAGCATTTGCTAAAGAGCTGGAAAGTTTATCAAGGGTTGCATTGAATGATATTAGTGATGGAATTGCTAATGAGGTGAATGAAATTTCTGAAGCATCGAAAGTAAGTATAACTATATATGAAGAAAAACTGCCAATAAGTAATTCTTATAACCAATTCCCTCCAGAACTTCAGCGTGAGTGGATGTTGTTTGGTGGAGAAGATTTTGAACTTGTAGGTACGGTTTCGAGAGCTGAATGGGAATACCTAAAGGCTATTGCTGAAAAAACGCATACACCACTTAAAGAAGTTGGTTATGTCGATTTCAGTAAAAGTAATGAACACAACGTTTTTGGAGTTAATCATTATAATAAAAAGAAACTATTGGAAAAAAAGGGTTATACCCACATGGAGTAGGTGAAAAGAATGATCGAGTATCAATTAAAGGCAAATTCTGTTGAAGAAACAGGAAAGATAGCTGAGAAGTTAGCATTATTTTTGAAACCCGGTGATGTTGTTACATTAGAGGGTGACCTTGGAACTGGGAAGACAACTTTTACAAAAGGAATTGCTAACGGTCTAGGTATTAAACAAAACGTAAATAGTCCTACATATACGATTGTAAAAGAGTATGAGGGAGAACTTCCTCTCTATCATATGGATGTATATCGTTTGGAGAACACAGATGAAGATATTGGATTTGACGAATACTTTAACGGTAACGGAATTTCAATAGTAGAGTGGGCACACTTTATCGAGGAGTTTTTACCGGAGGAGCGTTTGAACATAAAGATTTCTTACATTGATGATCGTTCCCGTTTGTTGGAATTTACTGCTGTGGGTACACATTTTGAATGGATTACAGCCGAATTGCTCGGTTAACTATAAGGAGTTACTTGAATGAATATACTTGCAATGGATACCTCAAACCAAGTATTGGGTGTTGCCTTACTTAATGATAATCAGCTAGTAGGTAAGGTTGTTACAAATATAAAAAGGAATCATTCGGTAAGGTTAATGCCTGCAATAGATCAATTAATGCGTGATGTGAATATCACGCCAGACCAGCTAGATAAAATTGTAGTTGCAAAGGGTCCTGGTTCATATACAGGTGTACGGATCGGCCTTGCAACAGCCAAATCAATGGCGTGGGCATTGGATATTCCGGTAGTCGGAGTCTCGAGTCTCAAAGTTCTTGCATACCAAGGCAGATTTTTTAATTCATATGTATGTCCCTTTTTCGACGCTAGACGAGGTTTAGTTTTTACAGGGCTGTATCGCTGGAACAATAGTGAACTTGAGTTAGTGGATGAGGAAAAAAATACGCTTATGGAGAATTGGCTGCAGGAATTACCAACGAAAAATAAAGAAGTGGTATTTTTAAGTCCGGATATAGAGCTTCATCAAGAAACGATTCAAAAATATATGGGGGAGCGAGCTGTTATACCGAATAGCCACGATCATATGGCTGATCCCGGACATTTGGCGTTAATTGGTCTAAATCAAGGGCCAGATGTAACCCATACATTGATACCGAATTATTTACGTTTGGCAGAAGCCGAAGCCAAGTGGATCAGTGCACAAAAGGAAGAGCAAAAAAATGGCTGAAGTAGTTATTCGGGAAATGAAGTCAGCGGATATTGATCTTGTTATGGAAGTTGAACGAGCAACATTTGATTCACCATGGCCAAAAGATATATTTCTTCAGGAAGTGAGTGACAATCAGCATGCACACTATTATGTTATGGAAGTAGACGAACAAGTTGTTGGTTATGCAGGAATGTGGCTTGTTATTGATGATGCACAGATTACAAATATTGCTGTAACGCCTGAGTATCGAGGATATAAATTAGGAGAAAAGTTGTTTTTATATACCATTAAACAGGCGATACGAATGGGAACAAAGCGGCTATCATTGGAGGTCCGAATGTCTAATAAGGTGGCACAGCGAATGTATCGGAAGTTTGGATTGGTTCCTGGAGGAGTTCGCAAAAATTATTATACAGATAATCAGGAAGATGCTATTGTGATGTGGGTGAATTTATCATGAAAAATGAAAATTATATTGTTGGAATTGAAACAAGTTGTGACGAAACTGCTGTTGCAATCGTCAAAGATGGTAGAGAGATTATTTCCAATGTTGTCGCTTCACAGATTGAAAGCCATAAACGATTTGGAGGAGTTGTACCAGAAATAGCTTCTCGGCATCATGTAGAACAAATTACAATTGTTTTGGAAGAAGCATTTAATGAAGCAAAAGTTACCTGGGATCAAATTGACGCAATTGCTGTGACAGAAGGGCCGGGCTTAGTTGGTGCCTTACTTATTGGTGTGAATGCAGCCAAGGCACTTGCATTTGCCAAACAAAAGCCTTTAGTAGGAGTTCATCATATTGCAGGACATATTTATGCTAATCGTTATGAACAGGAGTTTCAGTTTCCACTATTAGCTCTAATCGTTTCTGGTGGGCATACTGAGCTTGTTTTAATGAAAGAACATGGGCAGTATGAGCTTATTGGAGAAACGCGTGATGACGCGGCAGGAGAAGCGTATGATAAGGTTGCACGAATGCTTGAATTGCCATATCCGGGTGGCCCCCATGTTGACATGTTAGCTGCATCTGGAGAGGAAAATATCGCTTTTCCACGTGCTTGGCTTGAAGCAGACAGCTTTGATTTTAGTTTTAGCGGATTAAAATCATCCGTAATTAACACGATCCACAACGCAAGGCAACGCGGTGATGAATTGAAAAAAGAGGATATTGCTGCAAGCTTTCAGGCGAGTGTTGTGGACGTGTTGTCGACGAAAACGTTAAAAGCAGCTAATACCTATAAAGTAAAGCAAGTTATTGTTGCGGGAGGTGTTGCAGCTAATAACGGGTTGCGTAAATCGTTAAATGAAAAATTCAAAGGAACGAATATACCTTTATTAATTCCGCCATTAAAATTATGCACAGACAACGCTGCGATGATTGCAGCAGCAGGATATATTGCGTTTGAACAAGGGAATCGGTCTGATTGGGATTTGAATGCAAACCCTTCACTTGTTTTAAAATAAATATTGTTATCGGTTTAGCTGAACGTGTGTATCTGCATAAGTTTTTACCCACAGGACTGTGGATATTTTTTGCGAAAGCAAGATTGCATTATGTTTTTGATGTGGATATAAATTGTGGATAAACCAGTGGATAACTGTGGATTTTGTGTATAACTTTGTTCGGAAACGAGTGTATTCGCTATTTATTTGTGTATAAGTTTGTGGATTATCTTAATAACTTCTAATTAATTAATCAAACGTTTGATCAATATTTAAGGAAAGAAATTTGGTGGAGACTAAATGTCGAATAAACAATCCTATTACATACAAAGTGATTTTATTATATTACTTACACTGTTCATTTGTGTCAGCTTAATATCCATTTATAATGCCCAACAATTACCACAGTATGATGGTGAAACCTTTGTCCTGAAGCAACTCACATGGTTTACTGCTGGTATTTTAATGGCAGCGGTTATTCAATTTTTTGATTTGGATCAACTATATAAAGCTAGTATTTTTATTTACATCGTGGGTGTTCTTGTTTTAATTGGCTTGTTGATGAGTCCGGAAAGCATAGCACCAATTATAAAAGGTCAAAAAAGCTGGTTTACCTTGCCGGGAATGTCGATGCAGCCAGCCGAATTCACGAAGATTACAACAGTAATTCTTCTCGCAGCTGCCATTAGCAGGCATAAGCAGAAGTATGAAATAAGTTCTATAAAAAGTGATAGTTTACTTTTTTTAAAGATTGCTTTAATAACAGCAATTCCAGTAATTTTAATCATGAATCAACCGGATTTTGGTACATCAATGGTTTATATATTCATAGCTTGTATGATGGTTCTATTGTCAGGTATCGATTGGAAAATAATTATTGGCTTAATTTTAGCATTTACTATAATGATTGGCGGGACGGTAGGGTTAACTGTTAAATTTCCTGAAATGTCTCAGGAGTTAATAGGACTTGAAGAATATCAGGTGAAACGTGTTACCAGCTGGCTTGATCCCTCCCAGGAAACTACAAATGACACCTTTCAATTTGATCGGTCAATTCGTGCGCTCGGCTCAGGTCAGTTATTCGGTAAAGGATTAAGTAGTTTGCAAGTGGGAACTCCTGATAATCACACAGATTTTATATTTTCAGTAATTGGAGAAAGCTTTGGATTCCTTGGCACCGCGATAGTTGTTCTACTCTACTTTCTTTTATTATACAAGCTTGTAACGCTTGGTTTAAGCAGTGCTCAGCATTCTCCGTTTGGCGCCTACTTATGCTTGGGATATATGAGCATATTACTGATACATGCATTTCAGAATATCGGCATGACAATAGGGATTATGCCAATAACTGGAATTCCTTTATTACTTATTAGTTATGGCGGAAGCTCTGTATTGGCGACAATGATAGGACTAGGTCTTGTCTATAGGGTGGCTGTGGAATATTCTGTCCAACAGGATTACCTTTTTAAATAAAAGCAGGCCTATCATAACTACTCGAAATGAGGATGCACTAAACATTCTAAGCGGATCCTCATTCCGCTAAATAGCAGAAAAGGTGCTCACGGAGGGCTGAGACGGATCCTCATTCCGTTATTAGCATAAAATCAGCCAAATTTGAGGTGAAAATGGCAAATAGCGGAACGAGGATCCGGAACCATGCTCCAAACGCGGTTTTTGTAACAAATAACGGAACGAGGATCCGCCGCAAATCGAAGCGGATCCTCGTTCCGTTAAGTTCTATCATAGAGTTGCTGTAATGAATAATAAAGTGGTAGAAATGCCGAAACTATCAGATCTGATTCTTCATAGTAGTGGTAACTGCTGACGCGGCAGCCACGTCCTTCTTAAAATGTCAAAAAGAAAGGCTTAGAGAATTTAATTCTCTAAGCCTTAGTTGTGAAGTCAGGTGCACTATAGCTATTTCACCTAACAAGCCTATCAAGTAAACCCGTAAAGATCTGTCATGTGGTTTCCTCTTGTAATGCTGTCCATTCTTCCATAAATTGCTCGATTTCCTGTTTAAGCTTACTGGTTTGTTTCGTTAGCTCTAACGATTTTTCATGATCCTGAAATACTTCCGGTTCGGTCATTTGTTGTTCAATTGTGGCCAACTCTGTCTCAAGGTTTTCAATTAATGATTCTAATTCATCAATACGGCGCTGTCGTTTGCGCTCCTCACTGCGAATCATCTTTTCCTCTTTAAATTTGTTTTTCCGCTGATCCTGGGTATGCACAACTTCTGTTGTCTGCTGCAGCTTCTCAATTTCAGCTTCTTCCTGTTTTTTCTCAATATAATAGTCATAATCACCTAAATAAACAGTAGCTCCATCTTGTTGCATTTCAACAACCTGATCGGTAATTTTATTGATGAAATAACGGTCGTGTGATACAAAAATGATTGTTCCTGGAAATTCCATCAATGCTGCTTCAAGCACTTCTTTACTATCAATATCCAAATGGTTGGTGGGCTCGTCGAGTACAAGGAAGTTTGCTTGTTGCATCATTAGCTTTGCTAGCGATAATCGCGCTTTTTCGCCTCCACTTAGTGAATGGACAGACTGCAGAACATCATCACCAGAAAATAAAAAGTTACCCAGGACAGTACGGATGTCTTTTTCATCTACAGCTGGATAATCATCCCATAACTCGTCCAGAACAGTCTTAGATGATGATAATGTTTGCTGTTCCTGATCATAATAGCCAATCTGTACATTTGTACCAATATGAATCGATCCGCTTGCAGGCTCCAGTTGTCCAAGGATTGTTTTTAATAATGTTGTTTTTCCAACACCATTAGGACCTACCAGGGCAATTCGTTCGCCCCTGTTAACATGTATTTTTACATTTGAAAATACTGGAGTTTCCTCATATTGAAAGGATAAATTATCAATCTTTAACACATCATTACCACTTCTTCGGTTAATTTGAAATGAGAAGGATGCGGATGATTCGTCTCCCTTTGGTTTTTCCAGCTTTTCCATTTTTGCCAGCTGCTTACGTCTGCTCTGAGCTCGTTTTGTTGTGGATGCACGAACAATATTTTTTTGAATAAATTCTTCTGTTTTTTTTATCTCAGTCTGCTGCTTTTCGAATTCCTTTAGTTCCTGCTCATAGTCCAACGCCTTTTGTTCTAGAAATTTACTGTAGCTGCCATAGTATTTCTTCGTTTTGTGACGGGAAACTTCGTAAACTATTGATACAGTTTTATCAAGAAAGTATCTATCGTGTGAAACGATTGTTACTGCACCAGGATAGTTAACTAAATAGTTCTCCAGCCACGCCAAGGTTTCAATATCGAGATGGTTTGTAGGTTCATCCAAAATTAAAAGTGCTGGTTTTTTTAACAATAGTTTTCCTAGAGCAAGGCGTGTTTTCTGGCCGCCACTAAGCTCATTTATTGGTGTATGGTAATCGAAGTCGTGAAAATTTAAGCCCGTTAGTACTGCTTTGATATCCGCCTCATACCGGTACCCGCCTTCATCATCAAACGCCTGTTGTTTTTTGTCATAATCAAGCAGAAGCTGTTCATAGTTTGCATCAGAAAGCGTTGCAGATCGTTCCATTTCTTTTTCCAGACTGCGAAGTTCTTGCTCCTTAATAAGCAAGTGTTCAAAGACTTCTACCATTTCATTCCAGATGGTCTTGTCAGATTCAAGTCCAGTGTGCTGTGACAGATAGCCTGTAGTCAGGTCTTTTGGTTTAAACAATTCACCTTCATCATGAGAAAGTTCACCAGCCATTATTTTTAATAATGTTGATTTGCCTGCACCATTTCTGCCAACAATCGCTATACGATCTTTATCTTTTATTTCAATCTTTATATTTGATAGAATTTCATCTGCTCCAAATGATTTGGACAGACCATTCATTTGCATAATAATCATTTCGTTCACCTCATCCTATACAAGTGTATCGTATAATGAATTGACTGAGCAATCATATTGTGAAATAAATCACGACGTATCTGTTTTTTTCTGATAGAATGGGTCTTAATAAGACTTAGCTTGGAGTTGAGAAGATGGCGGATTTTACTCATTTTAATGAACAAGGCAGAGCAAAAATGGTTGATATTAGTGAAAAAAGTGAAACCGAACGGACAGCAACTGCTATTTCAAGCGTTCAAGTAACCAAGGAAATTTATCAAAAGATAACCACGAACAAGATAAACAAGGGAGACGTGCTGTCGGTTGCTCAAGTTGCCGGAATAATGGCTGCCAAAAAAACATCTGACTGGATACCGATGTGCCATCCCTTACAATTAAAAGGAATTGATATTTCGTTTGATTGGGAGACTGATAACGATACATATGTCCTGCAGATACAGGCATTCGTCAAAACCAAAGGAAGTACAGGTGTTGAAATGGAAGCATTAACAGCTGCTTCTGCTACGGCACTTACGATATATGATATGTGTAAAGCAATTGATAAAGGGATGGTAATCGGTCCAACATATGTACTGTCGAAAAAAGGCGGTAAGTCAGGAGATTACTATCGTGAAGATCAGGGGGAGTAATGATGGAGCGAAATCAAATTCCACAGGCGACGGCTAAGCGGCTGCCATTGTATTACAGGTTTTTGAATAATTTAAATCACCAAGGGAAAAAACGCGTATCATCAAAAGAACTGAGTGAGGCAGTAAAGGTAGACTCTGCTACGATCAGAAGAGACTTTTCCTATTTTGGTGCATTGGGGAAAAAAGGGTATGGCTATAATGTCGAATATTTGCTTGGATTTTTCCGAAAGACATTGGACCAGGATGAGGTTACTGAAGTCGCACTTATTGGTGTAGGAAATCTCGGGACTGCTTTTTTACATTATAATTTTATGAAAAATAATAATACAAAAATAGTAAAGGCTTTTGATACCAATGCTGAAAAGATTGGAACAGATATTGGCGGAGTGCCGATATACCATATTGAAGACCTGGAGGAGAACATGAAAGGGGTAAGTGTGGCAATTTTAACTGTACCAGCGAATGAAGCACAAACCATTACAAACAGACTTGTTGATCATGGCGTTTCCGGGATACTTAATTTTACTCCTGCAAGAATTACGGTTCCTGAGAAAATTCGTGTTCATCATATTGATTTAGCAGTAGAATTACAATCGTTAGTCTACTTCTTAAAACATTATCCATTGGATTAGAATTAAAATTCAGGTCCATTAACTTCAGTTACTGGAGGCAATTTGCAATGCGAAGGATAGATTCTAAATGGCTTGTAGTAATGTCAGTATTGTTTGGAACGTTTACCGTAATTTTAAATAACAGCATGCTAAACCCAACGTTGCCAACCTTTATGCGATTATTTGAAGTTGATGCTGTAGCGGTTAGTTGGCTGCTGACGATTTTCATGGTATCGATGGGAATGACAATGCCACTAACAGGTTACTTGGGTGACCGTTTCGGGAAAAAGCGTATTTACATAATAGGGCTAATCATATTTATGATTGGCTCGATATCAGGGGCTTTATCGTCTGATTTAGGTATGATGATTGTATCAAGAGCTATTCAGGGTACTGCTGGTGGCCTAATGATGCCAATAGCGATGGCACTAATCTTTAACGCATTTCCCAAAAATGAACGAGGTCTCGCCGTTGGTATTTATGGTGTTGCAGCAATGGTAGCACCTGCAATTGGACCAACCGTTGGCGGAGTCGTTATCGAGTTTCTTGCATGGCAATTTCTTTTTCTATTTAATCTGCCATTTGCTGTTTTAGGAGTAATATTTTCGACTAAGTACCTAGCACCAACTGAAAAGAATCAGGATCTTAAATTTGACCTGCCTGGATTCCTGTTAATCACAAGTGGAGTTGGCTCAATTCTGTACGCATTGGGGAGGGGTTCGACCTTGGAGTTGTTGCTCTCACCATTAAGCATTGGCTTAATTATTACAGGGCTTATTCTTATTGTTATTTTTGTGAAGTATGAGAATAAACAAGATCAACCACTGCTTGATTTATCGATTTTTAAGATACCAACATATACTATTTCAATTGCTGTGACGGCCACTGCATCCATTGGGTTATTTTCAGGGATATTCCTGTTGCCGCTATTGATTCAGGAAGTTTACGGTTTAGGAGAAATTCAGACAGGTTTATTATTTCTGCCTGCTGCTTTATTAAGTGGCGTGTTTATGACTTTAGGTGGAAGAATATTGGATAAAAAAGGCCCAAAATACGTAATTCCAATTGGTCTTGTTATTCTTGGAGGATTCACACTTGCGCTAGGATTTAATACGTTGTCTACATCATTTTGGTTTATCTTGATTTTGAACGCTGCCCGTGGTGCAGGACTTGGTATGTGTAATATGCCGGCAACCACAGCCGGAATGAACACGATACCCGACCATCAGGTTGCACAAGGATCAGCAATGAATAATGTGATTCGGCAAATATTTTCATCGTTCGGAATCGTCTTTTTCTCAATTTATTATGAGGTACGGCGGGCACAACTGTTTACTCAGGAAATGGAAACACAACAGGCTACATTACAAGCATTAAACGAGGCATTCATAATCGCCGGAGTATTCATTCTCTTAATGGTTCCAGCTTCATTTGTCATGAAAGGAACCGAAGAACTGAATAAATTAAAAAGAAGTAAGGCATAGCATAAGGGGATTCAGTTTAACATTTCGCGCCGACCCCATTTTTAACGGAATGAGGATCCGCTTCGACTGTTTGGCGGATCCTCATTCCGTTATTTCCTTCAAAATCCCTGTTTTAAGCTTGGGTTCGGATCCTCATTCCGCTATTTGTCGTTTCTACCTCAAATTTGGCTGATTTTCTGCTTTTAGCGGAACGAGGATCCGTTTCAAGCTTCCGAGAGCCCATTTTCTGCCAAATAGCGGAACGAGGATTCACTTCGATTGTTTGTCGGATAAAAATTTCTATTTTCAATGTTAATTCAGGTGTTAAAAACAGGATCATGAAATGTGATTGTTTTCTCCCCCTAATCTCAAGTTAGAGAGGTGCTTTCATACAAGAGTACTTTTTTACTGCATAAGTGCAACTAAAGGTATTCGCCTAAGTGCTCGGCGAATGCCTAGTTTTCTAATCTTTTTGCTTTAACTTAAAATGGATGACTAGCATTCGAATGCCGACACCGAAATCAAGTGTCGCAAACACTGCGAGAAGAATCGTTATAAAGCTCCAGCCGGACTCCCCTGTACTTTGTACGGCCATATAAGTGAAAAGTATCCCCAGCAGGAAATAAATAAAAAACATAGCTTTTGGTGAGATTTTCATATCTGTATTAGCCTCCAATTAAAATCATCTGCATTTGTTCAAGTTGCTTCTGCATTTTTTCAATATCTTCAGGATCCAATGAAAATTGTACGATTACAGAAATAGAGTTTAAGGCCATATGAACAATTATAGGTACAATAATTCGTTCCGTTTTGACATATAGAAAAGCAAAAACAAATCCCATCGATGCATATATCAGAATGTGCTGTGGTTCACCATGGATGATTCCGAAAATAAGCGCGGAGAGTGAAGCAGCAATAAAAAAGTTTGTACGGCTATATATCGCTCCGAAGATTATTTTACGAAAAATAAGTTCTTCCAATATAGGGGCAATGATTGCTGGAATAATCATAAATATCGGTGCTGACCGCGTAATATCCATAATCATCTCCGTATTTTCGGAACCTTGTTCGATATTAAATACATTTGTTTCAATTGTTACTGCGATGGCTTGGGCAAAATAAGCCATAAATATACCAGCAAACGACCACAGAATAACCCTTCCAATTGATGCCTTGTTTCTGGATTGTGCCATTTTCATATCTGGCTTCATTAATTTTAAAACAATTAAGAGAGCAATAATAAAGCTGAATATTGTCCAATAGATAACTGCATCCTGCCGATCTATCGGTAATGTTAAAAGCAGGATTGGTACAAACAGCAATCCTGAAAATTGCATAATTAAATATGTTAAAATCACATACCAATAACGTTTCGTCAAAGTATAACGACCCCTTTAGCATTCATAATTAATATAGTGTATGCTTTGGTTAATATCTCTATTAAAAAGAAAAACTCTATAAATATTTTATCATAATATCAGTACACGTTATAATAGAATGGTTTAGATGGACATACAATGATAAAGTTGAAAAAATTTAAAAGAGAATACTTGCATTTTTCAACGGATTTATTTATTATAATAATTGGAATTAGCACTCGCTATATTCGAGTGCTAATAAATTATAAAAATACGAAAAGGAATTAAGGAGGTTGTGTACATGATTAAACCACTAGGAGATCGTGTAGTAATCGAGCTTGTTGAGCAAGAGGAAAAGACAGCAAGCGGTATTGTCCTTCCAGACTCTGCAAAAGAAAAACCACAAGAAGGTAATGTTGTGGCGGTTGGTTCTGGCCGTGTTACAGACAATGGAGAAAGAGTTGCTCTTGAGGTAAGTGAAGGAGATCGTATCGTTTTCTCAAAGTTTGCTGGAACAGAAGTGAAATACTCAGGCACAGAATACTTAATTCTACGCGAAAATGACATTCTAGCTGTTGTAAGCTAAATTAAAATGTCAGAAAGATATATCATAAGATTTTAAGGAGGATATTTTCTATGGCTAAAGAAATCAAGTTTAGTGAAGACGCTCGCCGTGCAATGCTCAATGGCGTGGATACATTAGCAAATGCTGTAAAAGTAACATTGGGGCCAAAAGGTCGTAATGTTGTTTTAGATAAAAAATACGGATCACCATTAATTACAAATGATGGTGTTACAATTGCCAAAGAAATTGAACTAGAAGATCATTTTGAAAACATGGGTGCACAGCTTGTATCAGAAGTAGCATCAAAAACAAATGATGTCGCTGGTGACGGTACAACTACTGCAACTGTATTGGCACAATCTATGATTCGTGAAGGGTTGAAAAACGTTACATCTGGAGCTAATCCTGTAGGTGTTCGTCGTGGGATTGAAAAAGCTGTAGAAGCAGCTGTAGGCGAACTGAAAACAATCTCAGAGCCAATTGAAAGCAAAGAGTCAATTGCACAGGTTGCATCTGTATCTTCAGGTGATGAAGAAGTTGGTGGCCTAATTTCAGAAGCGATGGAACGAGTCGGAAATGATGGGGTCATTACTATTGAAGAATCAAAAGGTTTTAATACCGAATTAGAAGTAGTTGAAGGTATGCAATTCGATCGTGGGTATGCTTCTCCATACATGGTTACAGACCAAGATAAAATGGAAGCAGTACTTGAAGATCCATACATTTTAATTACAGATAAGAAGATTGGTAATATTCAAGAGGTATTGCCAGTACTAGAACAAGTAGTACAGCAAGGCAAGCCACTTCTAATGATCGCTGAAGATGTTGAAGGGGAAGCACTTGCAACTTTAGTTGTGAATAAGCTTCGCGGAACATTTAATGCTGTAGCTGTTAAAGCTCCAGGATTTGGTGATCGTCGTAAAGCAATGCTAGAAGATATCGCTACATTAACTGGCGCTGAAGTAATTACGGAAGATCTTGGACTTGATCTGAAAAGTACAACAATGGAACAACTAGGTCGCGCATCTAAAATTGTTGTTACAAAAGACAATACGACAATGGTCGAAGGTGCAGGAAACCCTGAAGCAATCTCTGCTCGTGTAGCACAAATCCGTGCACAAGCTGAAGAAACTACTTCTGAATTTGATAAAGAAAAACTACAAGAACGTCTTGCTAAGCTAGCAGGCGGCGTTGCGGTTATCAAAGTTGGAGCTGCAACAGAAACTGAATTAAAAGAACGTAAACTTCGCATTGAAGATGCATTGAACTCAACACGTGCAGCAGTTGAAGAAGGTATTGTTGCAGGTGGTGGAACTGCCTTTGTTAACGTACTTAGCAAGGTAGGCGGACTATCACTTAAAGGTGATGACGAAGCTACTGGTGCAAGTATTGTGCTTCGTGCATTGGAAGAACCAGTTCGTCAGATTGCACACAATGCAGGTCTTGAAGGTTCTATCATTGTAGAGCGCCTAAAAGGTGAAAAAGTAGGCATTGGCTATAACGCAGCTAATGGCGAATGGGTAAACATGGTTGAAGCAGGAATTGTTGATCCTACAAAAGTTACCCGCTCAGCACTGCAAAACGCAGCATCTGTTGCAGCAATGTTCCTAACAACTGAAGCAGTAGTAGCAGACCACCCAGAAGAAGATGGCGGTGCCGGTGGCGGCATGCCAGACATGGGCGGCATGGGTGGCGGAATGCCGGGCATGATGTAAGCTGCCCCATCCCTTTTGATAACTTTAGTGTAAGATGTAAGTAAAATGCTAACATTGTAAATATAATAAGAGGCTTTTCTTAAGTTAAAACTAACTTTTGAGAAGCCTCTTTTTTAATCTCTCTTGTTAGATATCTGTAAAATTTTTGTGTTGAGAGTGATCAAGGCGATTTTTACGATAGTTCGTTTTACTTGCTGGCTCTGATTATTATATAATGAGGACTCAAAGAAGAAGGAAAGATGGGAAGTGCCTATGACTAAAAAAAAGAATAGCGAATATAAAAAAAAAGGAAAAAAGCACAATAAATCTGAAAAACAATACGGGAAGCAGCACGCAGCGCAGAGAAGTCAAACTGGTGGAAAATCCAAAGGCAAGCGTACAGCAAATAATGACCGGCAGCGCAGTCAAAAGACAGTAACCGCAGAAGTGGCCTGTACAGGACTGACTGACGGCGGCAAGGGAATTGTAAAGTGGGAAGGCAAACAACTTGAGGTAGCTGGTCTGTTGCCTGGTGAAACGGCTGAGGTGAACATTTCTAAGAAAGGGCACTTTTTCGATACAGAGCTGAAGCGGGTGATTAAACCTTCAGAAGACCGTGTCAACCTGTCGCATTCATCTCCAAACGAGGGCGTGGGATGCCACCTATATCACATGAATGAACATGCTCAAAAACGTTTTAAACAGAAAATCATAGATGAAATAATGAAGCCTTTCGGAAAACCAGAGCCAATCACAACCATGGAGGTTCCGTTTTACTACCGTAACAAAAATGTTATGACATTCGGTTTAAATAAAAAAAAGCAGATTATATGTGGGCTATACGCTGAAAATACGCATCAGATAATACCAATGGAAAGGTCCATCATCCATGATCAAAAAGCGGATGAGATTATTCAAACCATCAAAGGGATGATGAAGTCCTTTAAAATGCAGCCTTACAACGAAGATACTGGGAAGGGATTTTTGCGACACGTATTGGTGAGGGTTGGAAAGAAAAGTGGGGAGATCATGGTAGTGCTGGTAGCTGCTTCACCTATGTTCAAGGGCAGTAATAATTTTGTGAAAGCACTAAGAAAAAAACATCCAGAAATTACGACTATCCTGCTGAACGTCAATAACCGGGACACCAGCATGGTTCTGGGCAAGCAAGAAAAAGTATTATTTGGCAAGGGGACCATAACAGATACCCTCTGCGGACTAAAGTTCGATATCTCGGCGAAATCCTTCTATCAGATTAATCCGGTCCAGACGGAAAAGTTGTATGCAAAGGCCATTGAAATGGCTGAGTTAACTGGAAAGGAAACTGTGGTGGATGCGTATTGCGGCATCGGCACTATTGGTCTGATTGCCAGTAAGAAAGCTGGAAAGGTCATTGGTGTGGAGTCGAATAAAGATGCGGTTCGTGATGCTATCCATAATTCAAAGCGGAATGGCGTAAAAAATGCCCGATTCTATCAGGGTGATGCCGGGGAGTTCATGGTGAAGATGGCAGCGCGTGGTGAGAAAGCTGATGTGGTAATAATGGATCCGCCGCGAAGTGGGAGTGATGAAGCGTTCTTATCCAGCGTGGTGAAGCTGAAGCCGAAGCGGGTAGTGTATGTGTCCTGTAATCCGGTGACGCAGGCAAGGGATTTAAAGTACTTGGTGAAGAACGGTTATGAGGTTGATGGTATACAGCCGGTGGACATGTTTCCCCAGACGGTGCACGTCGAAGCGGTCACAAAATTAGTACTAAAAGGAAGCAGGTAACCGATAACAGGGTCTGCTGGTTCCCCCTCACAGGTTTTCACGCCATCGCTTTTAAAAGTGAGATAGATACGGAGTGTCACATGAACAAACGGTTTATGTAACACTTCAAGTATCTGAAAGAGTTGCATGAGATTATTTTAACAATTTTAAATACTTTTGCGTATACCATTGATTTAATTATTTGAACGGGGTATAATAAATGCAAACGTACGTTCGTAAATGAAGGAAGTGGAGAGACCATGACAAAAGTGGTAATTTTGGCGGAAAAACCCTCTCAGGCAAAAGCATATGCAGAGGCCTTTACGATTTTAGAAAAAACGAAAACATACATTCAATTAAAGCCAGATGATACATTCCCGGAAGGTGCGACGATCACGTGGGGAGTCGGCCATCTGGTTGAATTAAAAGAACCCCATGATTATAAATCCGAGTGGAAAAAGTGGAGGATTGATCAACTGCCAATCGTACCAGATAGATTCCATGAGAAGGTCTCTAAAGGAAAATGGGAGCAGTTTCAAGCTGTCAAGAGGTTGTTCCAGCAGGCGGATGTGCTAGTAAACGCGGCAGATGTTGATCGGGAAGGGTCGAATATCTTTTACAGTATCCTCCGCTTAACAGGTGTAAAAGAAAAGGTTATTCGACGTTTGTGGATTAATTCTCTCGAGAAAGATGAAGTACGTAAAGGATTTAAGAATTTACAAACTAACAAAAAGGATTTACGGTTGTTTGATGAAGCTAAAGCCCGTCAAATCAGCGATTGGATGGTTGGCATCAATGCTAGTCGCTTGTTTACTTTACTTTTGCAGAAAAAAGGTTTCCCAAGCTATTTATCGATTGGACGCGTGCAGTCACCCACAGTTTATTTAATTTATCAAAGGCACAAGCAAATTGAAAACTTTCAATCCGAACCCTTTTACCAGATTGGGGGGTCTTTTCAATCTGAAAGAGGTACATATCAAGGCTGGGCTGAGATTAAGGAAAAGGATAAGAATAAGGTACAGGCACTTTTGGATAAACATGGGCTTAAAGAAGAGCAAGATTTAGTAGGAATTGTCCAAAATACAGACAAAAAGACAAAACATCAAAAGTCACCTAAACTGCATTCACTTTCCACCCTGCAAAGCGTAGCCAACAGACGTTGGAAATATACACCGTCACAAGTCCTCAAGACGTTGCAAAAACTCTATGAAAAGCGCCTTGTCACCTATCCACGAACAGACTGTAACTTTATAACTGAACATGAGTTTTCTTATTTAGTGGATAACTTGAATTCGTATCAGGAGGTGTTGAAAATCTCGTTCACACCTGCGTCCCTAAAACCCAATAAACGGTATGTCAACGGTAGCAAAGTTAAGGAACACTATGCGATCATTCCCACAAAATCAGTCCCCTCTCAAAAGAAGCTGACTGGACTAAGCTATGAAGAACGTAATATTTATAATGAAATTTTGGCCACGACTCTCGCGATGTTCCATGCGGACTACGTGTATGAAGAGACTACGATTTTTACAAATGTTCATGACTTACCCTTTAAATCTACAGGCAAAAGAGAAGTGAAAAGCGGCTGGAAAGAGCTATTTCCAAAGCCGTCTAAAGCAAAACAGGAGAAGGAAGCAAATCTTCCGTATGTCCAAAACGGTGAGCAGGTAGGCGCGCGACTTCATATTAAGGAAAGTATGACGCAGCCGCCGAAGCCGTACACAGAAGGTCAGCTGATCAATATGATGAAAACATGTGGAAAGCTCATGGATGATGAGGAAGATGTGGAAATTTTAAAGGAAGTTGAAGGTTTGGGAACAGAAGCCACTCGTTCAAGTATTATTGAAACAATAAAAGCACAGAAATATATTGAAGTGAAAAGAAACAACGTGTCTATCACAAATAAAGGAATTATGCTTTGTGAGGCAATTGAAGGAACGCTATTATCAAGTCCCTCTATGACCGCAAAATGGGAATCATATTTAAAGAAAATAGGCAGCGGTGAAGGATCGAAACAAGTGTTTATTAAACAGACAAGTCAGTTTATTGAAACGTTAATTCAAGAAACCCCCGATTCGATTCAAAACGTTAACGTTCGAAGCACTGGGGAGAAAAATAAGTGGAATGATCCAATCGCTCAATGTCCTTCCTGTTCTACAGGCTCTATTATGGACCGATACAAATTTTATGGGTGCTCTGCATACAAAGAAGGGTGCAAAGTAACCTTTCCGAAAAAGTTAGCCGGAAAAACGTTAACGAAGAATATGATTAAAACGTTGTGTGAGATGAAGCGGACGAAAGTTCTAAAAGGATTTAAGGGAAAGAAAACGTTTAGTACAGCCTTAAAACTGGATGAAGATTATAAGATTAAATTTGACTTTGTAAAGAATGCTTGAAGAAAGAAGTTTCTGTCATCTACTATTGTGCTTATCCGCGATTCGGTTACAATGCCAAGCCTTTATGCCACTGTGCACTTCCTCCTGGCTGAAGTAAGGATGCAGTTCTACTTGGTTAATACGCATTAATACTAAATCGTTAAAGTGGTACAAGCTGTAATCAGGATCTTCGGTACATAAACCACAAAGGAATTTTCGAGAAGAAATTGAATATATTCTTATAAGGAGTTTACATTAAAACAGAAAGGAGTTAAGGAACTATACCTCAGTTTAACTTTTAAACAGAAGGTAAATTCCCTTAACTCCACAATTCTTTAAATTTTTGTTACCCATTTCTACCTTTATCAAATGTCTCATGAATTATTTCTATAACATCTTCTTTATCATTGTTTTTAATCATTTATTATCATCCTTTCAATTATACATTGTCCAAAAGCGAGGTGATTTATACGTGAAAAAAATTACTATTGAATTAAATGATGATACATATAAACAAATAAGTGAAATTACAGAACTGGAGAATTTAATAAATCGCCACAGAGACAAAAATAGAAATGACAATTATACAACGGAGGAGTTTGTTGTAGGTTGTATTCTCGATAAAGTAGAACAAATACAACATTTTAATAAGGTTAATCCATTCATAAAAAACAATGTACAGCCAAAAGTAAAGAACAGGTTTAAAGAAATAGCTAAAAATAAAAACATCTATATAAAAGATGTGGCTGAACAACTGGACATGCAACCTCCAAATATAAGTAAAATATTTAACAACGTGTCCCAGCCGCGGTTGGAGTTGTTTATCAAGATTTGGATTGTGCTAGGATCGCCGCCGTTAAGCCAATGTATTTACTTGGAAGAATAAGGAGTTTTGTCGCTTATTTTTTTTTGCAGATAAGAGAGTAAAATCATTTTTACTCATAATCGCAATTAAGGCTTGGCGAAAAGTCAAGTTTTCTAAAATAAATGTAATAGGACAAGCAGGTCTGCCCATATCATTATATATAATAATATTAACAAGTAAGTATCAAAAACATTATGGGAGGCTAATAAAACTTAACAGACTTTGAATTGCAGAATATATAAATGGCAAGGTAGAGGAAAGGGTATTTTAAATCGCGATCGGATTAATTGAAATAAAAATATAACTTTAGAGGGAGTATATCGAGTGAAATTGATAAATTAATGATAAAACATCCACAAAATATACACAATAAAGGTTTCATAAATGGCGATTCACTACCCTGACTTATAAGTGAAAGGGGGTGGTGCCAGGTGACAGTATTCGAAACGCTTGTACTCATGATCACCTTTGGGTCATTAATTGTTGCGGTTCTGTCAGACCAAAAAAAGTAACCCCCCATAAGCCTAGCAGGATAGAGGGTAGTTATTTTTGCTGGCTAAAGTAAACGTGTTTTACGGTGAGTTAAAGATAAGCGTAAAATTAGAAGTTAAGTATCCTAAATAAATCAAATAATCTCATAACTGGCACCAAAACTTCCCTCCTGAACATTATGAAAGTAACCGTAATCAAGCTAGCTATACAAAAACCTTTGTCCGTTTATTGACTTGCCTAGCAGCTTTTTGGAGAAATACCATAAAGCCTTAAAAAACAGGTATAAATATAAAGCTACCACTTGCGCTTATTATCGTCCCATATATACTTGTCACAAAGCTTAATAAAACTACTGTTACGATAACAATCGGGCTTTAACTTTTTACGGTGATGAATACCTTACATTATTATGTAAAAATGACACAAATAAAAATGACTGCCACAGAGAACAGGAAGGATTCTGATATGACTTTCTGTGGCAGCCTTTAAATTGTCGGTTAATAAAATAAAGAACTATTTAAACCAATTTATCGGCTCGGGCTTAGTGTTTAGGAAAATATGTTTAACTTCTGTATATTCTTCAAGCCCAGGTTTTCCTAATTCTCGGCCGATTCCTGATTGTTTGTAGCCACCCCAAGGTGCTTGGGCAAAATATGGATGAAAATCGTTAATCCATACGGTGCCCATGCGGAGTTCAGCGGCCACATGATTTGCTTTAAGCATATCTTCTGTCCAGACAGCGCCTGCTAATCCATAGATGGAGTCGTTAGCTAATTGGATTGCTTCATCTTTGGTTGTGAAACGTTCGACTGTGAGTACTGGCCCAAATATCTCTTCCTGGACGATTTTCATATCTGTTGTACAATCTGTGAAAATTGTTGGCTTATAAAAGAAGCCGTTCTGTAACTCTGGGGAATCAGGGCGTTCTCCACCAGCTATTAAATTTGCACCCTCTTGTTTCCCAAATGCTACAAGGCTTTCCACTTTTTCCCGATGATCGGCTGAAATCATTGGCCCGGATTGTGTCGTTTCATCAAATCCATTGCCAAGCTTAATTTTTTTAACACGATGAGCTAACTGAGACACAAAGGAATCATGAATTTTATCCTCTACGATCAATCGGGAACCAGCGGAACACACCTGACCAGCATGAAAGTAAGCTGCGTTAAGTGCCTGATCCAACGCAGTTTCCAAGTCAGCATCGGCAAAAACAATATTTGGATTTTTACCACCAAGCTCTAAAGCGATGTTTTTTATGGAATTAGCTGCAGCTTTCATGATTCTTTTTCCTGTGTGAATACCCCCAGTAAAGGATACGAGGTCGACCCTCTTGTTATCAACTAGCTCTTGACCGACCGTATCTCCAGCTCCTAATACTAAATTAAAGACACCGTTTGGTATTCCAGCCTCTTCGATTAACTCAGTAACTTTTAGGGTAGTAAGTGGTGTGATTTCGCTCGGTTTCAATACCACCGTATTACCAGCTGCAAGTGCAGGCGCTATCTTCCATGAAGCCTGCAGTAATGGATAATTCCATGGAGTAATTAGTGCACATACACCTACTGGTTCATGCACGACCTTGCTTGAGGAATTAGGAATAGGTGATTCAATAACTTCTCCACCATCTTTGTCAGCTAGCCCAGCATAGTAACGAAATACTCCAGCAATATCATCCATATCTGCACGACTTTCTGCTATTGTTTTCCCTGTATCAAGTGTCTCTAGCTCAGCTAGTTCTTCCTTATCACGTTCAATAAAAGAAGCCACCTTAAAGATAAGCCTTCCGCGATCTGTGGCAGAAGTGTTCCGCCAATCCCCGTTATCAAAAGCAATTCTAGCAGCTTTGACAGCCTTTTGAGTGCTTTCCTTATCACCTTCAGCAGCAGTGGCGATGACAACCTGATTAAAGGGATTGATAATATCACGGGTTTGGTCACTGTGTGGCTGAATCCATTCTCCGTTTATAAACATCTTTTTAATAAACATTGAAAAAATCTCCTGTCATTGTAAATTATTGGTTTGCTGTCAAAACAGGCTGGTACTATGCTTGGGTTGAACACGTGATTTGGGATCAATATATGACTTTGCATGATTAATAGCTATTGGCCCTTCACCGAAACCTAATGCAATCAAGTTTACCTTGCCTTCGTGGGTAGTAATATCACCAGCAGCATAAATACCGTCAATATTCGTTTCCATTTTTGAATTGACAATGATGGATTTCTTCTGTAATTCTATTCCCCAGTCCTGGATAGGTCCGAGATTTGACTTGAAGCCATGATTGACAATAAGTGAATCAATCTCCAAGGTTTTTACCGCTGTTCCATTTTTATCCGCAATTGTTACTTGTTTCAGTTCTTTATTTTCACCTGATAGAGAGCTAATCACATAAGGAGTTAATAAGGTAATATTCGATGTTTGTAATTGTTCTACACTTTGTTCATGGGCACGAAACTTATCACGACGGTGTACTAATGTGACATCGCGGGCAACAGACTGTAACGTTAATGCCCAATCAACAGCTGAATCTCCTCCGCCTGAAATCAGAACTCTTTTATTCCGAAATGTTTCGATATCATTAACACTGTAATGCAAATGTGCACCTTCGTATTCTGTAGCATTTGCAATTGGCAGACGATTTGGCTGGAAAGCACCAACTCCGCCTGTGATTATTACTGTTCTTGAAAAATAAACATCCTTTGTTGTTGTTATTTGGAATAATTTATCCTCCAATTTCTCAACATGTGTGACAGCTGTATCTAAGGATATATCGGGGTTAAATGCTAATGCTTGTTCCTCAAGCTGTTTAACTAGTGTCTTGGCTTTTACATTTGGAAAGCCAGCAACGTCATAAATGTACTTTTCAGGATACAATGCAGTTAGCTGTCCACCCAGATCTGGCAGACTTTCAAGTAAGTGAATATCCATTCCACGCATACCTCCATAGAAAGTCGCAAATAATCCAGCGGGACCTCCTCCGATAATTGTCGTGTCATGGACGTGTTGTCCTTGATGCACAAAAATCACTCCAATTATTTATATACGATTACATAATCATTTTCTATTTTGACCGGAAAGCTTGGCAGTTTACGTTCTGGATTAGCTAGCATACGGCCATCATTCTTTACGTCAAACTCGCGTCCATGCCAAGGACATCGTAGAATTTCTCCGTCCTGGCAAAATGAATATTCGCCTGGGTTATCAGATTGGGGAGCACCACAAAGTTTACCTTTTGCTAAAGGGCCTCCTTGATGAATACAGTTATTTGTAAATGCGTAAAATTCTCCATCTAGAGTCTTACAAACTACGATAGCGATTCGTCCAAGTACAGACTCTCTAAGTTCCCCCGGTTGCATATCATCAATGTGACAGACAGTTTGTTCCTTCATTTAAAATCCCTCCATCTATTTTAATTTTGGATAGAATGCTCTGGCGTTTTCAGAAAATAATTTTTTCTTGAGATTAGGGTCAAGGCTCGGTAGTGCGCGATGCGGCGAGTCAAAATCCCAATGCGGGTAATCCGTTGCAAAGCAGATCATTTCTTCTGAACCCATCTGATCAATAACGGATAGGAAATCCTTTTTACTTAATTCTTCTGATGGCTGGGTGCAAAACCGAATATGTTCTTTCATGATGTCGCTGGGCTTTCTTTTAATCCATGGTACTTCGTGACGAAGGTCAGTATACTGCTGATCAAGTTTCCACATTAAGTGAGGAACAAAAGTAAACCCGCCTTCAATCATCATAAGTTTAAGATTTGGGAACTTCTCGAAAACACCATTGAAAATCATATTTGTGACCATCATCATGTGTGTTGTTGGCAGAAGACTGTGCCATTCTATAAAGTACCTTGGCCATTTACCATAATAAATGGGTGGCTCATTGTGATGCATGCCGATCATCAAATTGTGTTTTTCGCAAGCTTCGTATATGGGATGGAAATAGGGATCGCCCCACATCTTATCATCAATAGGAAGCAATAATTGAACCATTTTTGGATGTGACCCAACTCTTTCTATTTCACGAACAGCGCCACTTGGGTCTTCAGCGTTAATGTGTACAGAACCATACAAGCGATCGTCTTTTTCTAACCAATTCTCTATTTGCCAGTCATTATAGGCAGAAGCTAGTGCTGTCGCCATCTCATACCATCCGTGCATCGATGACGGTGAAGGATCAAGAGCACCGGTCAGAATACCATACTCATGACCAATGTCATCAAGCAGTTGTTCCTGCATGAAGGGTAGATCTGAACCTGCTATTCCGCCATCTGGTGTTTTCGCGTCAGCACGATTCACACCTGCCACAGAGGGTTGTGTATAAGGTAAATGTTTCTCTTGAATCCAATTAGCATCCTCAATATACCTTCTGTAAGGATTGTCTAAATACTTGAACAGGTCTTTGTACAGGACACTTTCATGGATATCAACGTCAATTATTCTTTTTTTTGGCGATTGCTTGTTGTTATTCATTTTAAATCCTCCCAATTTTTCCTAGTACTAGTACACTAACAGTCTTTTTTCTATTGCCCAAACAGCGTAAGGAACCGTGAGTAACACTCAGTGGACTCAGTGACGTTCAGTAATCCTCAGTAACGTTCAGTGATACATTTTCGTTTTTTTTCAATACCCAATTGGTCGTATAGGCCTTAATCTGCAAACAACAATGAATAGCTTTTGGATATAAAAAACCCTTACTAACTCTAGCGTTAGTAAGGGATTTATAAAATGTGCCAATCTTTTCTGAAAACCTGAATGCGTAGTAAATCCTAAGATGTTTGTCAATTTAATTACAGCTTCCGTTATTTAATTCTCTCTTTCTAATACAAACCTTGATTATATCCTTTTCAATTAGCTTCCAGAATACATCGACTGGATAAGATTTTGAAGTGAGGCCTGGACGCGTTCCTCTATTCTGTAATCTCGGTGTCCCTTCACATAGTATTGAACTCCCAACAACATCAAATAAGTCTCCTTCATTTGCATCATCACGGTCAATAAAGCATTGGAAAGGTCTTTCATCCTTAATAGTTATTGGTTCTAAGGGGGTAAATCCATTTTCATAAACAGGTGTATAGGTAATCTCTTTCGTAACTTTACCGCAAATGATTACTTTTTCTGGACAGACATCTTCTATAACAGGGTTTTGGGAAATAAATACTCGAGTTTTCACCCCTGCAGAACCTAATGCAGGCGGAACTAGTTGTGTTTTGAATTCTACAATAACCTGACAACAAGTTTGTGGATTTGGAATCGGACATACCGTCGTAGAAGTCGAGGTTGAAGTAGTAGAAGTAGTAGTGGATGTTGTCGTACTTGTCGAAGTAGAAGTTGTACTTGTTGAAGTAGAAGTCGTACTTGTTGAAGTAGAAGTCGTACTTGTTGAAGTAGAAGTCGTACTTGTTGAAGTAGAAGTCGTACTTGTCGAAGTAGAAGTCGTACTCGTCGAAGTAGAAGTCGTACTTGTAGTAGTTGCCCCATTAAAATTTCCGCTTAAGCATATACTGTTATTATTTTCAGGACATCCTTCAATTCCTTGGAAGTGTAATGCAACACTTTGGAACTGTGATTCCATAAAGGGTACATCGGAACAGATTATAAAAGTACCCGTCTCCCCAGGGTCAATTCTTTCACCTGGCATATTTTCTGTAAACATTTGTATAATCTCGGAATCAGGCAGACAGCCACCCGGACAATTTCCGCCACTTAGGGTGCCTTCATCACCTGGACCTGATATTTGTGTAAATGGACCAGGATTATTTACATTCAAACACAATGCACCTATGAACCCTGTACTTAAGGGAGATGGGCTATTTTGTACGACAATCTCTGCACATCCCTCATTTGGTCCACTTTCTATAATAGTTACTGTAACAATTGCTTGTAAGGGCTGATCGCCTGGACATGGACCATCCCCCATAATAATAGAAGTTACTGGCATATAGTTCACACTCCTTTCGATTTCTAAAAAAAATTTGATGTTAGATTAACAAATTTTAATTGTATAATATGTTGAAAGTTCATAAAGGTATGGACGAATAATCCATATTACCTAAATTAATTTAATTCATATAATCTCTAGTCCTGTTTTTTCGACTAGATATTTCAAATAAAGGTTAACGTAGTCATTTTCTATCGGTAAAAATGCATCGAACCGGCTAAAGAACTTCAGGAGGTCAATAGGTGAAACCTCGTTAAAAAGGTAATGGATACCTGTGTTATTGTTATCGAGAATTTTCTCTATTTCTTGTACTACTTCAGTTTTTGGAAAGTAATCTTGAGGAACCCAAAGAAGATAGAGAATATCTTCGGTGAGTTGTTGTTTTAAATTTAATAATTTACTTTTCCATTGGGAACTCTCATTCATCCAGTCAGCAACCATTATTAGATCTCTGTTTTTAAATTTTTGGTCATGCTTATCTGACACAGTGACCTTATTGAAATCCTCGAATTTTAGTGGAAAGTAATGTTCCTGTTTTGAATAGTTAGTATGTTTAATGATATCTTTTCTGTTAGTATGATCCCATCCGGTTCTATTCCATTTCCTGGCGAATTTTGGGTAGTTTGAATGGAAGGCAGATGATAGACTATCAGATTGTTGATGGAATGTTACTGTTCCTATGTGATGAACAAATGAGGATCCTGTTATCACTGATTTGT
Organism: Virgibacillus sp. JSM 102003; assembly: GCF_041949995.1. NCBI lineage: Bacteria > Bacillati > Bacillota > Bacilli > Caryophanales > Bacillaceae > Virgibacillus > Virgibacillus sp. JSM 102003. Next base: position 154,641 of record NZ_JBHFQH010000009.1, on the reverse strand, counting down.
ATCCTGCTATTCCGGCCCTAAGTGACCAGTCATCATCGTCATAAAGGCCAAGTCCAAACCAGAAGTCGTTCCCGCCTATTAAATGAAGTAGCTCTCTTTTAAAGGACAGGCAAGCACCTATTACTCTCTCGCTGTAAATAAGTTCATCTTTATTATCTTCCATGAATTGTATTGCAAATTTCCTCATTTCCTCTAATGACTGAAATGATACTCCTAAATGCTCATGTCCAGACCCGTAGGACAAGAAAGGAACTGCCACGCCAATAGAACTGTTGCTTTCCAATGTTTTTACAATTCCATCAAACCAATTTTCAGGAAAAACCAAATCATTATTTAAAACGGTAACAAGCTTTCCTCTACACTGTGCAAGGCCCATATTTACACCAACCGGGTATCCCATATTCTCCTGTAAATGAACAGGGATTACTTTAATTTCATGACTATAGTGTCTTTCGATTTGTTCGATACCTTCTTTTGTTTCATCTGAGGATCCATTGTTAACGATGATTAATTCTATCCCTTTGTTTAGATGTGAAGAGCTCAGGGATTCTACTAATGTTGTAATCGCTTGCTGTGAAAGATCCCAGTTGTTGTAACATAATAACACAAAGCTATAGTATGGCATTTTTTTCAAAACCCCTTTACATAAAGTGCAGACTTTACTAATAGTTTCTTAGGTTAATATACTATGTTATCTGTTTCCGATTTGGAAAGGCAGTTACACTACACAGAGCAAAAAAGGCTTTTTTTATTAAAAAAAGCCCTTAACTGGGCTTAAACGTATTGCATGACAATTATTGAACCTGAAAAAAATGTTTAGATTTTAGTGCAATGTACAGACAATAATCCCTGATAATAGTTACATCCAAATGATCCGTACTCAGGTTATCGTATTTTCCCGCTGTGAATTGAAATTTCGAAAACATATTATCTGTATGCCAACAGTGTAAATGTGGGTGGTCATCGATTAACTCTGATGAGGCACTACCATAATCAATCTTTTTTCCATCCAGTGCAATTTGGTCAACGAAATGATTAGCTGCAATTTCACAGGCATACATGGTTGCTACCCCTCTGTACCAACCAGGCCATTGTCCCTCACCATCTTTAAATTCTTTTGTTAAAATGTGAGCCGTAATGGTTGTTGCCAGTTTACATACCTCCCTTACCAGCCTCGCGTTTCCATAGTGAGTCGAACCTAGATTATGGTGGCCTTGATGACGTAAATTAAAGTGTGCTGCAATTCTTTTTAAATTCATTCTTGTTTCATCATCATTTACATATCCGCCTTGTCCTACAGTGTAAAAATCTGGGTAAAAGGAATTCCAGGCTGGTGTCAAAAATGTATCTGCATCGGTTCGCAGAATATAATCATACTCCTCTAAAAAATTTGCTTGCTCCCCTGTTAAACAGCCAATTGAATTTATGAATCGGTAATCGAGGAACTCAGCGGGGTTACTCATAATTTCATACTCAACTTTTATACAGTCATCAGGGACTTTTTTTAAGGCTTCACTTGTTCCAAATACAACAAGGTCCGTGTCATCTGATTGTATATACTTTAGAGAGGTATATAAGCAACCTAATTGAAGTAATAGATGCCTATTTTCCTCTACAAACACTACAACAGCTCTTCGCATTTCATACACCCTTTTTCAATTAATTCTTGCATATCTATATGAAAATGGTAGTTAAGAAGTGCAAGTGTTGGCAGTAATGATTATTAATAATTCAATCGCACATACTTATTTTCCAATGACAACATATTATGAAAATATGTCTAAAACTAGCAGAATGTTAGGAAAGAGGTGCATTATGAAAGTAGTGATACTAGCTGGTGGATTCGGAACAAGAATTAGTGAAGAATCACATTTAAAGCCAAAACCGATGATAGAAATTGGAGATTACCCTATCCTTTGGCACATAATGAAAATCTACTCAGCCTATGGATTTAATGAATTTATTATCTGTCTTGGTTATAAGGGTTATAAAATAAAAGACTATTTCCTAAACTACTATCTCTATAAGTCTGATATTACGGTTGACTTCAATAATGAAAATAAACAGATTATACACCATCAAAATGCTGAACCGTGGAAAGTCACTTTAGTAGAAACAGGTTTGGATACAATGACAGGCGGGCGTGTTAAGAGAATACAGAACTATATTGGAAATGAGCCTTTTATGTTAACGTACGGTGATGGTTTAGCTGATATTGATATTCACAAATTAGTACAATTTCATAAAAGTCATAATAAACTAGCAACGCTTACAGCGGTACAGCCTTCCGGAAGATTTGGAGCCCTATCTTTATCTGAAGAACAAAAGGTTGGCTCTTTTCAGGAGAAATTGAAAGGGGATGGAGGCTGGATCAATGGAGGGTTTTTTGTTATACAACCTGAAATCTTTGACTATATCACGGATGATCAAACCGTTCTGGAAAAAGAACCCTTAGAGTATTTAACACAAAAAGGAGAGTTAATGGCTTATAAACATTCAGGATTCTGGCAGCCAATGGACACACTGCGTGATAAGAATAATCTGGATGGGATATGGAAGTCAGGGGCCGTTCCCTGGAAAAAATGGAAATAAGTAATGAGGTGACAGTATGATAGAAAGGGATTTTTGGAAAGGAAGAAAGGTTTTTATCACTGGACATACCGGCTTTAAGGGTTCATGGCTTTGTATGTGGCTGCATTCATTAGGTGCTGATGTAACAGGATTTTCATTGGCACCTCCTACCAACCCCAATCTCTTTGACTTATGTAATATACAGGAATGTACAAAAACCGTTTTTGGAGATGTTCGGAATCATGACGCACTGATTTCCGCTTTGCTTGATGCGGACCCGGAAATAGTTATTCATATGGCTGCACAACCTATTGTCAGAGCTTCGTATCAGAATCCGGTCGAGACGTATGAAACGAATGTGATGGGAACAGTTTACCTCTTAGAAGCTGTTAAGAAAGCGGTTGAAAGAAAGAAGAACATAAAAGCTGTTATAAACGTTACGTCTGATAAATGTTATGAAAATATGGAATGGATTTGGGGGTACAGAGAAACAGATCCGATGGGAGGGTATGATCCATATTCAAACAGTAAGGCTTGTTCGGAATTAGTAACCTCATCGTACCGCAGTTCTTTTTTTGACCCTGGTTCATATAAGGCGCATGGAGTTGCGTTAGCTTCAGCAAGAGCCGGAAATGTAATAGGTGGAGGAGACTTCTCGGCCGATCGATTAATTCCTGATTGCATAAAAGCCCTTTTAACAAATGAGGAAATTAACATAAGAAATCCTCATGCCATTCGGCCATGGCAGCATGTCCTTGATCCTTTAAGTGGTTATCTTTTATTAGCGCAAAAGCTCTTCCAGAATGGTGGGGCATATGCGGAAGGCTGGAATTTTGGCCCTGTTGACGAGGATGCAAGGAGAGTAGAGTGGATTGTTGAGAAGATTTGTGAAAAATGGGGCTCAAATGCTTCTTATAAAATTGAAAACAGGCATCCCGAACACGAGGCAAGTTTTTTAAAACTTGATTGTTCAAAGTCAAAGCAAGAATTAGGATGGTCGCCAAGGTGGAATTTAGATCATGCAATTGATAAAACTCTGGAGTGGACGAAGGCATACATGAACCAACAAGATTTAAAGGACATATGCTTACAGCAGATAGAAGAATACAGTAACACTAAAGAGGGGTGTAACTAAGCTGTGCAAATTAATAAAACGATGCTCACCGATTGTTATGAAATTGTTCCTCGTGTATTTACGGATAAACGAGGAACGTTCGTAAAGACATTCCATCATGATAGTTTCGTTTCGAACCAGCTTGAAACACAATTTACAGAACAATACTATTCCTTTTCTCATCAGGGAGTACTAAGAGGACTACATTTTCAAAATCCCCCGATGCATCATGTGAAGCTTGTTTACTGCATTATGGGGGAAGTGTTGGACGCAGTTGTTGATTTAAGAAATGGTTCTCCAACATATGGTCAAAATCAGCTTTTCAAGTTAAGTGCTGAAAAAAAGAATCTGATTTATATCCCAGCAGGTATGGCACATGGATTTTACGTAACAAGTGAAAATGCTGTTGTAGTATGTAATCTTTCTACAGTATATTCACCAGAATATGATAGTGGAATAAGATGGGACTCCCTGGGGATTTTGTGGCCGGATCAGACTCCAATCCTTTCGCAAAAAGATAAGGAATTACCTTTGTTTACCGAATTTTCAAGCCCATTTCGATATGAGGAAGCTGATGGACTATGAATATACGTGCAGATACAAAAACAGCTCTTGTTACAGGAGCTACTGGGTTTATAGGTTCCTCTTTAGTTAGCCAGCTTTTAAATAATAAATGGGAAGTGCATATCATCGTTCGCCGCAAATCTAATCTTTATCCCCTTGAAAAAATACATCATCGAATTACTATTCATCAACATGATGGCTCAGTTAATGGAATGAATACCATTTTTAATGCAGCTAAACCATCTGTTGTATTTCACCTAGCCTCATTGTGTCTATCACAACATGAAACGAATGATGTTGACCCTTTGATTCAAAGTAATATTTTGTTCGGCACACAGCTTGTCGAAGCAATGACAGCAAATGGCGTGTATCACTTAATTAATACCGGTACATCCTGGCAGCACTATCAAAATCAGGAATACAATCCAGTATGTCTTTATGCTGCAACAAAAGAGGCTTATAAGGCTATTTTAACTTATTATAGGGAAGTTACGCCGTTAAAAATAGTAACCTTAAAGTTATTTGATACGTACGGCCCAAATGATCAAAGGCGTAAATTGATACCGTTGCTTCAAAAAACAGCTAAAACCAACGAAACGATAGCTATGTCACCTGGAGAGCAGCTCATCGACCTAGTTCATGTCGATGATGTAGTCAAAGCTTTCGAAGTAGCTGCAGAACTGCTTTTAAATGGCAAGGCTGGACAGATGGAGGACTATGCAATAAGTTCCGGACATCATATGACTGTAAAGGAGATAGTTAAAACGTATGAGAAAATTATAGGCAGTAAATTGCCAATCAGATGGGGAGGGCGTCCATATCGTCCTCGTGAAGTCATGATTCCATGGGATAAGGGGATGCGGTTGCCCGGGTGGGACCCAACAATCAAACTTGAGGATGGATTAAAGAATCTGTAAGGACTAGTCAGAAGGTATAACTTTTTGGGTTTAACATTCAAGGTTACAGAGGTTATATTCTTTTGAAAAATCATATAAATTTAATAAGAAGTATTCTTAAAAAGCTTGTTTTGAAAAGGGGATTTGTCTAATGAAGGTTGCACTTTTAACAATGTTTAACGGTTTAGATAGTACGTATTCATTAGTGAATGTAGTAGCAGAACAATTAAGAATGCTGCTGAATGATAACGTAAAACCGGTCATGCTTGTAAGTGAAAATTGCCCGCTTGATTCAAGGTACGGGATATTCATGGATGAGCGGATTGAATGGAGAAAGGTTATAAACCAGATAAATGGAAACCAAATACATTGGAGAGACTATTCGCAGGCCAGTGGGAGAGTTCATGATACATTTAACAGGGAAGCAGATGTTGTAGCCGATGATTTGATAATAAAATTATCGGATGTAGATGCATGTATTATGCATGACATTCATTATCAAGGTTGGCACTTACTTCATAATGTGGCAGTGAGAAAAGCACAAAAAAAGCTACCAAATCTAAAATTTACTGCTTTTACACATTCTGCTCCAGTAAATCGCCCCCATAATCCTGAATGGCCTTTTTCTGCACGTTATACTTCAATGCCTAATACGATATATGTCTATCCTACTCAATCAGGAATATCTGCACTTGCAAAGCAATATAACGCACCAGAAGGTAACTGCAGGGCTGTGAATAACAGCCTTGATTTGTTAAATTACATGAGTGATGAGGTGAAACGAATAGCAGAGGAGGTTGATTTATTCTCCCCTGATATTTTCGTTGTTTACCCTGGAAGATTGACTCCTGGAAAGAAATTTGAGAAGGTCGCATCATTATGCGGTGCTATTAAGAAGAACTGTGAGTTGAGTGTAAAAGTGATATTCTGTGACTTCCCAAGTGCTGATATTGTTCCTGAACAATATAAAGCCCTAATAAAATCGACTGGAATAAATTTTGGTTTAGATCTTGAGGATATGTTTTTCACCTCGGATATTGATGCTTTTAAAACTGGGTTTCCAAGAAATGGAGTTTTAGAATTATTTTCTCTTTCCAATCTTTTTGTTTGCCCCTCATTTTCTGAATCATTTGGTTTAACTGTTTTAGAAGCAGCTAGTAAAGGGAATTTTATTGTATTGAATGAACGAGTTCCTGCCTTAGAGGAAATTGGTAAAAAATTAAATTCTTACTTCATGAAGTGGGATGCAAGAAACTTCGGCTATGATACGAATGAGTCATACCAGCCTTCTGAAGAAGCGTATTTGAAGGAGCATGCAGAAATCATTATTAACTTAATACGTGAAAATCAGGTAGTCCATGCAAAAACAATGGCAAGACAACGTTATAGTCCTCAGTGGATATGGTTTAATCAACTAAAGCCTTTGTTACAAACCTAGCTTTTAGTCTATTAAAAGGCTGTTTTCTATAAGATTGTTGTTTATGACAAAAAAATTTTATAACAGATAGCCGTACACGTGGAATCACGCATACGGCTGTTTTTATTAGCTTTAGCTTATTTCCATTTGCTGCTGAGAAGGTATCAGATCTCTATTTATCAGCTTTTTCTTTTTCAATACAAACTTTAATAACCTCTTTTTCTACAAAACGGAACGCTACTTTTTCTTTGGTCGTTTTATCTGTGCCAAAATTTGCTTCAGCCGCTGACACTTTACAAATAATGTCTAAAGAATTAATTATGAAACGATCACTTGCTTTTATGTCTTCCCTGTCAATCAGACAAGTAAATGGTAATTCATCAATAATGATATGGTTTGGGACTATCTCTCCCTCAATTAATGCTTTATACTTTATTTGTTTTTTTAATACACCACAAATTACAACTACCTCATCACAAATTTTTGCAATTTCAGCAGATAGCGATTGGTTTACATTTGTACTGCCTACTATAGCAGGTGGCACTAATTGGGTAGAATGTTCTAATAAAAAACGGCAGCATAAAGGCTTGGGAGGAGCAGGAGGTCCAGGTGGTCCCGGAGGCCCCGGAGGCCCTGGAGGACCAGATGGTCCCTGAGATCCCGAAGGTCCCGGAGGCCCTGGAGGACCAGATGGCCCCGGATGTCCCGAAGGCCCCGGATGTCCAGATGCCCCCTGACGACCAGGTGGACCTTTTTTACCCCTATCACCTTTTGGCCCATCAATACCTTGAGGACCTTTTTTACCTCTTTTTCCAGGTGGACCGATACAGCTGCAATTATTGTGGCCACATTGATTGCACATTACTTCACCCCATATTTTTAGGTTTTTTATATACTATGTCAATCATCGCTCCGTTGAATGGCTTTTTGAAAAAATCCACATTAGCCCTATTTTTTTAAAAAGTGGCGGATGCCCAACACAGTTACAACCTAATTTAATATGTTATGTATAAAGAGATATTAAGTGTGAGAGGAGTGAACACACTTGTTACATGAAAAAGACAGGGATTCAATACAAATGAATAAAGATAATGATAATTCATGTGACTGTAAGAGTTGTATTTGTGAAGTTCTTTCCGATATTTTAGAACAGCAGAGGGAAAATAAAAGGGAGTGGTGTGGAGCTTGTTCTCTTAAAAATGTGAATAAATCAGTTTTTAAAGACACGATTCCTTTTATATTACAAACACCTTATGGCCACCCATTTTTTACATGGGGGAAAGTTGGAACTGATGACTGTTTTGTTACTGTTTTTTTTAAAGTAATAAAAGTAGACTGTGAGAAAAATTGCGCCGTATTAAAGTTATTAAAGCCAAATGTATCTATTATTGACACTGATACAGATTGTGTTGAAACTTCAACTATTTGCGATGTGGATTATGTAACACCGACTAAAGAGTGTATCTTAGTGGATTTAAATTGTTATTCCGCTGTGAAATGTATTTCTCCAAACTTTGTAAAAGAACATCCTTAATCTTTGTTCGTAAACAGATATCTATATAAAAAATAGCCGGATTGTGTAAAAAAGGCATTTTTAATGAATTTAAAGGGGAGGGCACGCTGTACTGACTTAAAATGGGTTGGTCATGAATAGAAACATAAATACAAAAATCAACCCTTTATTCTATACTTCCAATTGCTGCAGGTTCATTTTCTGCATGTGCATTTCTTCCTTTTCTGCCCCACCCATTACAGCAGAATAATTAATTATACCTTTATGTGCAAATAAGTGTCCTGCCATTAACCTGAAATCTGCTGCCGGTTAGGCCATGAACCCCTCCTCCATCCTACTTCACCAGAAATATGAACTCATATTTAAATTGTAAAAACCAGCCTGCTGTTAACTGTATTTTTTTGGAATATACCCCTATAATTTCCTGTTACAAAGAAATAACAATTAGTTAATCTGGACAAATCACCTGCAAAAATATTATACAATGATGATAGATTTCAACAAAAAGCAGGTGTAATCGTGAAAAAAATCATCTTATTCGTAGCAGCCATCATGATATTAAATTCGCTCTTTATACCAGGTGCGGTTGCCAAAGCCAGTACAAATAGTCCGCCTTCAATAGTTAGTGAAGCTGCGATTGTAATGGATTCAGAAACTGGCTCCATACTCTATGCGAAAAATGCAAACAAATCCATGTATCCTGCCAGTTTAACCAAAATTGCAACTGCTATTTATGCCATAGAAATGGGTAGCTTGGAAAGCACTGTCACCGTGAGTGAGAAAGCTAGAAATATTGAAGGTACACGTGTTTTTTTAGAAAAAGGGGAACAAGTCACACTCAAAAAGCTTATTCAGGGATTATTAATTAATTCTGGTAATGATGCTGGTGTAGCTATTGCAGAACACTTAAGTGGAAGTGTTGAACAATTTTCATCGGATTTAAATAATTATCTAAAAAACAAAATAGGTTTACAACAAACACATTTTGAAAATCCCCATGGCCTATTTGACCCAAGCCATGTTACCACGGCTCGAGATTTGGCTAAGATTACGCAATATGCCATGAAGAACGACATATTCAGGGATATTTTTGGTACTGTGGAATTGGAGTGGCACGGTGAATCCTGGGATACTACACTTTTGAAACATCACAAACTAGTGAGACAGGTTATTCCATATGAAGGTATAACAGGTGGTAAAACGGGGTTTGTATCGAAGTCCGGATTCACGCTTGCAACTACAGCAAAAAGAAATGAATTAAGTCTTATCGTCATTACGTTAAATAGTAATCTGCAATCCAATTCGTATACAGATACAAAGAATCTATTGGACTATGGGTTTAAGTACTTTGAGCAGTCAACTATCAACAAGGGTACGACATTTACCACTGGTGGACAAACATATAAAACATCTGAAAAGATTACTTATACACATCAGAAGGGTGATCAGATAAGTGAAGAAATCAATGAAGATGGAACATTGGAAATTATTAAGCATGATGGCACTGTGATCAACTCCTATCAGCTGGATAGGGACATCGAAAAGGAAAAAATGAAAGAAGTAAATTCGGTAGGTAATGATGTTAGGACTAACTCCGTGTTTGGTGAATATATTCCAATGTTTGTGATTACTGCAATAATCATCGTTTTAGGTTTCTTCTTTTTATTTTACCGTCGTACGAGAAATTAGTAATATTAAGTGAACCAGTCAAAAGGATTCCTGCGTATGTCTTCACATTTGCATGGAATCCTTTTATGTTTTATTATTTTGATCCATTCGCTTCAATAACATCCATCGTATAACGCCGCCTATGAATAGGCCAAATAATAAAGAAATCATTGGAAGCCACACTGGGCCTATTAAGTGTCCGAAAATAGTAAATGTCGGAGAAAAAATTAAGCCAACTGTTACAAAGTAGGCTGAAAATACGAAGGGAATAAAAGCATAGGGTTTGCTTTCTCCCTCTGCATCATTATAAGCATCCCACATGGCAAAGAAGTATAGACATGGATAGAACATCAGCCATTGGTAATTCGTTTGTTCGATTGCCTCACTTATATTACCATGGAAGCTCAGTAAAATGATTTGGTTAAAATGTCCGAATACATTAGTGATAAACTCTAGCGCAATTAGGATGATTCCTTTAAGATACTTGCCATTTAATAACTGTCCAAATCCAGGCAGGGCAATACTCCATAGCAGCTTTTCTAATTTGTCTCTGTTCTTCCCATATCTTTTTTCCATTTTTTTCTAATCTGCCAATTCTTTTCTATCTGCTGCTATTGGAGGCTGCTCCATCCATCCGTTATTAATCATGATGTTTGCCCCATCATCGGAATAGTGTGCTACTTCTGCTATTAAACGGGAATAGTGGACACCTAGGTCGTGTCTTGGGCTAGCTGACATGGCCATACCATATTGACCGATTCCAGATGCGGTAAGTAAAGTTACAAGTGACATCATGAGCTTGTCTGAAAAAGGTGGCACTGTAGAATCAGTTACTTCGGACAATAGTAACAATGTCCCGTTAGACAAATATTCTTCATGCAGGATGGAAGTGAAAATATCAATGTGTTTGCCAGAAATTTCTCTGCCTCTTTCAAAGTAACGTTTTGCTTCCTTGGATTTAGCCACTTGACTGAATCCTACTATAACTGCCTGCCCCAGGGCATTGCGCTTTGCGTGGAAAACTAGGTTCGCAATTTCAACACCTAGAAGTGGTCTGCGGTCACCAAACCATCCAGATAAAAATCTTTGTTTCTTCACGAAATCGATTTGCCTTGGCTTAGGAATTTTTGGAGAGCGTATATATATTCCTTTTTCTTTTGACAATTCTTTTATCTTAGAGTGTAATCCTTGTGTTGTATTTAGACAATTCGAGTAATACTTAATCACATCTGTTCGCTCAGCAAGTCCTAATGCTGTCCCATATGCAGTAATTAATAGGATTGTTAAGTTAAGCATGTACTCAAGATAAAGTTTATCTGAGAAAAGCCTTGGGGCTTGTAGATCTATATCCTTTTCCGTATATCCGTGAGGGATAGGATAGTTCTCAGTGTTAAAGAAGCTTGTTAACTTACTTTTGTTTTCTTCCGATACAGCTAGTACTTGTTCAAGGATAGATTGTATCTGATCATCGTCAACGTGTTGCAGAAAATATTTTATTCCGCATATAGTCATGGTCTCATTTTGATAGGAAGTCCAGAGACTGGAGATTTCCGCAGAGGTTATAGGTATGTTTTTCTCATGGCTATCCATATGCAAATTCCTTCCCTGTTATTTTTTAGCAGTTAAGAAAGTATACATACTTTCTTACTGCATAAGCGCAACTAGGGCTTCGCCATAAAGACTGGCGATAAGCCAAGTTTTCTAAAATTCCTCACGGTCAATCATACGAGGAGGTTCCTCGAGCCATTCATGATTAATCATAATATTGACTCCATCCTCAGAATATAACCTGGTTCATTAAGGTTAACATCTTCAGCGGTAAAGCCAATTGGGATCGGCCTATGCTATTGATCAAATATTCTGCGGATTTTTCAATGCATCTTCAACTGTTGTATTGAAATATGATCGTAAAATTACCGTTCAATTACGCTTCCATACTTTCGACATTTCTGCTGAAGCTAGCTTTATGTTATGTTCTGGTAATTATTTTTCCTCCTTTAAAATAGTAATTCTCTATGTAGTTTGTCTTTATTTATGACTCTTATACACGAACAGCGCATCTGACATCATGTCAGTTGGGAATATTACTGAATTATTATTGTAAATAGACTAAATGCACTTTATAAGGAAAGTTTTTAGTGAAATGATACAATTAGGGAAATAGTATTATTCTGAGGTGAGTTGAATGAATCTTCAAACATACTTGACAATGGATGCCACAGAAATGGCAGAACAGATAAAGGCAAATAAAGTAAATCCAGCTGAGCTGATGGAGCTTGGTTTCCAGCAGATGGATAAAGTTAATCCAACGTTAAATGCTGTTGTTCATAATCGTAAAGAAAGGGTTATTGATGAAGTAACCAGTTTTAGTGCGACCCGACCTTTTTCCGGTGTTCCTTTTTTGTTAAAGAACCTCTCCCAATCATTGAAAGGTGAGCCAATCACGTCTGGCTCTAAACTGCTCAAGGATGCAAAGAGCGGACATGACTCAAATTTTGTTAAAAAGCTTCGAGATTCTGGAGTGTTATTTATGGGGCATACGAATGCACCTGAATTTGGCTTGAAAAACATTACTGAGCCTGAATTATATGGACCTACACGAAATCCATGGAATAAGGACTATTCATCAGGAGGGTCAAGTGGGGGATCTGCCGCTGCAGTTGCTGCTGGTATTGTTCCTGTAGCGGGTTCAAGTGATGGTGGCGGGTCCATTCGAATTCCTGCTTCTTTCACTGGATTATTTGGACTGAAACCAACTCGAGGACGTACCCCTGTTGGACCAGGAGCAGGCCGTCAATGGCAAGGAGCAGCGATTGACTTCGTAGTAAGCAGAAGTGTACGTGACAGTGCTGTAATGCTTGATAATCTTCAAGTTGTAGAACCAGCAGCGGCATTTAATACACCGTTATTTACCAAGAGTCTTTATGACAATATGAAAAAACCGTTTAATAATCCACTTCGGATTGCTTATACAACAAAATCCCCTGTTGATACTCCTGTTTCAGCGGATGCCCAACTAGCCGTAGATAAAACTGTGAAATGGCTGCAAAATGAGGGGCATATTGTTGAGGAAAAAGAAAATGATGTAGATGGTATTCAATTAATGAAAGATTACTATCTCATGAATAGTGGTGAAATATCTTCTGTCATTCAAAAGCTTGAAAAATCGCTCGGCAGGTCGCTGACTGCAGATGATGTTGAGATTGAAACGTGGCTGCTGAATGAGGCAGGGAAATCTGTTTCAGCAGCTGAATTCTCTGCAAGTCTGGCTTCGTGGGATGTCGCTGCGGCAAAAATGGCTGCATTTCATCAAACATATGACTTTTATATAACTCCAACTACGGCATTTACAGCACCAAAAATCGGTGAGTTGACCCATTCAGAAACAATGAAGAAAAATCTTATGAACCAAATTAGTGAAGCAGATAAGTTACAGCAGCAAGAGCTGATTTATGACATGTTTCTGCCAAGTTTAACCTATACACCATTTACACAGCTGGCGAACCTTACAGGACAGCCAGCAATGTCCGTTCCGGTTTATCTGTCGGAAAATGGCCTTCCTTTAGGTGTTCAGGTAATGGCTTCTAAAGGAGCAGAGGACAAGCTCTTGCAGTTAGCATCACAAATGGAGCAATCCAATATTTGGGTTGGGATGAATGGAAACCCGATGTTACCGTATAAAACAGCCCGAATTGACAAATACTAGATTGTAAGGATATTACATGGTTACTTTTTAACTCTCACAATTGATATGAATCCGACATTCTGTTGAAAAATTAAATGCTATGACACCGCATCTGAAATACACTTCGCACAACTTAGGGAAACGCTTCAGCTTCCTCGGAAGAAAAACTACTTCCTGCGGGAGCTTTAGCTGTTGCTACTTCCGCAGTCTCCGTGTATTTCCTGAGCTAGGTTTGGCTCCCTATATCTTTACCCTAAAAACTCACAAGTGTATAGTGTGATTGACAAAAACAAGATTTTAAACCATTTAATTCGACAGAGCCAAGACATTTTTGGTGAGGGGCCAAATTTTTCAAATAATCAAAAATGACTGTGATTATGCTTTTATTCATAGGACATTTTTAGTATAGTTAAACTAACTAATTTAATAGAAAAGTAACGTAGCCGGGAAGGGGTCAGTTAAGATGATGCAAGAAACTGCTATATATAATGAAAGAATTGAAAAGGTTTTAACAAATATAAATAAAGTTATGATTGGAAAAGAAGAAGCTGCTACATTAAGTTTAGTAGCATTACTGGCACAGGGACACGTTTTACTTGAGGATGTTCCGGGAGTTGGTAAAACAATGCTTGTGCGTACTTTAGCAAAATCTTTGGACTGTGATTTTAGAAGGATTCAGTTTACACCAGATTTACTGCCGTCAGATGTAACCGGTGTATCTATTTATAATCCAAAAGAAATGGAGTTTGAGTTTCGGGGAGGACCTATTCTTGGGAATGTTGTTCTGGCTGATGAAATCAATCGAACTTCGCCTAAGACACAGTCTGCACTGCTTGAAGGTATGGAAGAAAAGAACGTAACGATTGATGGTAATACAATTCCACTAAAACAGCCATTCTTTGTAATGGCTACACAGAATCCTATTGAGTATGAAGGAACATACCCGCTTCCGGAAGCTCAGTTGGACAGGTTTATTTTAAAATTGAAAATGGGATATCCATCAGCTGAACAAGAGCTGCGTATGCTCGAACTTACATCAAAAGATCATCCAATTGAATCAATATCTGCTGTTATCAATAGAGAAGAATTATTGTCCATTCAAGAAGAAGTTAAAGATATTTATATTGATAGGAATGTCCAGCAATACATTATAAATCTAGTAACTGGAACACGGAATAACGAATCCATTTATTTAGGTGTCAGTCCTCGTGGATCTATTTCCTTAATGAAGGCAGCAAAAGCTTATGCATATATTCATGGGCGTGATTATGTATTGCCGGATGATGTGAAGTATTTAGCGCCTTTTGTATTGGCTCACCGTGTGATTTTAACTTCTGAGGCAAAATATGACGGCCTTACGAGTGATGAGGTTATTATAAAAGTTGTTAAAGATACACATATACCGATTCGAAAGGAATTTAGTTAATGACTGGCACGATTAGATTTATAGGCAAATTAAGTTTTGTCGTTTTCCTCTTACTACTTTTATTTTCATTTGCAATGTTCCAGGGCGGGTTTGTAAGCTGGTTTCTGTTTTTCGGTTTTTTGCCTATTTTCCTTTACCTCATAGGGTTATTATTTTACCCAATTAAAAAATGGCATGTTACACGAAGACTCTCGCACCATGTCACTCGAGCTGGAGGGCGAATAGCTGTAACGGTGAAAATAAAGAGGTCTATCCCCTACCCCTTATATTATTGTATCTGTGAGGAAATTTTCCCGGATACGCTGCAAAAAGTGGATAATCAGAATGAGAAGTACCGTCACATGGATAAGCCAAATAAGTTACAAGTGAACCGTAAAATAAAGAAGATTGTCTTTCCAGGGTTCAGTCGTGAAATCGAACTGCCCTATTATATCGAGCAAGTACCACGTGGTGAACATCAACTCCAAGCTTTACGCATAAGAACTGGAGATGTATTTGGTTTTGTCAAAAAAGAGCATATTTTTTATCTGTCAGATCAAGTTATAGCATTTCCGAATGAACGACCGATACACATTACAGATAGTATCACTAGCTATGAACAAGGGTCTATATCTTCCTATGCGATGAATTTAAAGAATTCAAACGTCGCAACAGGAATTCGTGAATATATGCCTGGTGATAAATTTTCATGGATTGATTGGAAACAGACAGCAAAGAAAAACACTATAATTACAAAGGAATTTGAACAAGAAAAAAGTACAGATACAATAGTTATCATGGATAGTTGCTATTATCGTGGATTAAATGAACTGGCTTTTGAAGCAGGAATTGAGCTGACAATGTCGTTAGTAGAATTGATCCGGAAACAGGCGTCGCAAGTAGGCTTTCTGTCAATTGGGGAAAACGTGGTCTATTTTCCTATGCACCATGATCCAGCCAAAAAGGATTTGATCAGGCAACACTTAACAAGACTGCAGCCTGGAGGGGAACGGCCATTTTCGGTGATATTAAGAGAGGAAACAACCAAGATTTCATCGGGAGCTAACATGATATTAGTTACAACTCATATGGACGACACATTCAGAGAGTCAATTGAAAAGATAAAACAGCGCTCCAAACGTGTGATTGTACTATTTATACAGTCATCCACACTTATTTCAAGTAATGAACACAATACGATCCAGCAGCTTCGTTTTGAAGGTGTTGTTATTAATGTCCTTACTGAAAAACAATTAGTACAGAAAAAGATTGAGGTGAATGTATCATGAAAATGAAAATCCCACTATTATACACCTCTATTTTATATATATGTGCATTTGTTTTATTTCTGGAATGGCTTTATCCGGTAAATATCATTGGAGATGTAAATAACTTAACCGTTTTTATTTTGTTTACAATGTTTTGCTTTTTTATCTCAATGATTCAGATTCAATGGTATATTTCCATGCCTTTAAAAGGATTTGGGCTGCTTTTTATTATTAATAGTCTATTTTTAATTCACCCTCTTTTTAGCAGATTATGGTTCGACCAGGTATTTATGGAAATATCGTTTAATATCAATGTGTTGTTTTCACAGCAATGGTATGAATTAACGCCATTATTCCGCAGTGTATTATTCTTACTCTTAATCTGGCTAATGAGCTATCTGCTGCATTATTGGTTCATTGTTATGAAACGGATTTTCTTATTTGTTCTGCTTACTATTATTTATATAACTGTTCTGGATACATTTACGGTATATGAAGCAGATGCTGCAATTGTTCGTACATTCATCGTATCGTTTGTTGCATTAGGGATGACAAACTTTTTTAAGGAAATTGATCGTGAAGCAATTCGCTTCTCGTGGGTAAAAAAATCATCAATATGGGTTGTTCCCTTAATAACTATCGTACTGTTTTCCACGTTAATAGGATATGCTGCACCGAAATTTGATCCACAGTGGCCTGATCCAGTTCCGTTCCTGAAAAGTACTGCTGAGAATGCAGGAAGTTCAGACACTGGATCAGGAATCAGTAAAGTTGGATACGGAAATAATGATTCACGTCTTGGTGGTTCCTTTGTACAGGATTATACCCCAGTATTTCAGGCGGCTGCCAAAGATGACCATTACTGGCGAGTAGAAACGAAGGATGTCTATACTGGGAAAGGCTGGGAAAAATCGCAGGATTCACAGTATGAACTACAGCAAAATAATGCTATTTCACTTGAGACTTTTTCAGATAGTGTGGAAACAGAGAAGTTTACTACTACGCTTGATTTTCAAGGTAATAACAATATGGAAAAGCTGATTTATCCATACGGCATCAGCAGTGTAGAAACATCACAGGATGTTGAATTAATGCTAGATAGTCAATTTGGAGAAATCAGAACAGAGCTTGAGGGAAATAGTCTAAGGTTAAATAACTACGCCATTACGTATGACCGGCCGTCATTTGCTATTGATGAATTGCGTAAAGTAAGCGATGAAGATCCAGCTAGTCTTAACGAACGTTTTACACAATTACCTGATTCATTACCAGATCGAGTAGGTGAATTGGCAGCAGAAGTTACTGCTGAAGATGATAACCGCTATGATAAAGCAAGATCAATTGAATCGTATTTTAGCAGTAACGGATTTACGTACCAAATCAGTGATGTCCCTGTCCCAAGTGAAAACGAGGATTATGTGGATCAATTTTTATTTGATTCCAAGGTTGGGTATTGTGATAATTACTCTACTTCGATGGTAGTGATGCTCAGGTCACTTGATATACCTGCAAGATGGGTCAAGGGCTTTACGAGTGGAGAGGTAATTGAACAGGGGGACAGCCAGGAATCCTATGATATTTATGAGGTAACGAATGCAAATGCTCACTCATGGGTTGAAGTTTATTTTCCGGATAAAGGCTGGGTTCCATTTGAGCCTACACAAGGATTTTCTAATATGGCAGAATTTCATTTTAACCCGGATAGTTCGGAAGAAAAAAATAATGATGAGGAATATGTGGCACCAGAAACAGAATCTGAGCAGCAGCAGCTTCCAGAAGAGAATGAAACAAAAACACCTACATCTACCAGTAATACGATCAATTTTAACGTGAATTGGTGGTATGTTCTAATTGGATCTGCTGTAATACTTCTTATCTCATTTATCATTTATCGAACAAGATTTCGCTGGAAGACAGTATATTTACACATGAAGATTAAAAATAAAGGTGATGCGAAGACATACCAGGAAGCATATCATCATTTACTGAAAGTATTGGCATATAATGGATTTTCTAAAAATGCTGATCAGACATTACGAGAGTATTCTAAACGGATTGACTCACTTTATGGCACAACTACTATGAGGCAATTAACAAATCACTATGAACGTATCCTGTATAAAAATGAATTGGAAAATCAGGAAGCAGCAAATTTACGCCAATTATGGAAAAATTTAATTAAGCGTGTAATGGCTTGACCGACCTTCTTTTGATTAGTAGAATAGGTTAATATTAATTTTGATAAAATAAATACGCCATTCGTATATCCTCGATAATATGGTTCGAAAGTATCTACCGGAGCACCGTAAATGCTCTGACTATGAAGGCGGAATTTCTGAAGGTATGCTCATTTGTCGACCTGGATTCTGCCTTTGTGTAGTTTAGATATACTGCACAGTAGGTAGGTCCAGGTTTTTTAGCAGTTAAGAAAGTATAACTACTTTCTTACTGCATAAGTGCAACTAAGGCAATTCGCCCAAAGGCTTGGCGAATGCCAAGTTTTCTAATATGGATAAAATTGTTGTCTTTATCGATAGTTTGTAAATGGATAGGAGTGATTGATATGGAAAGTAATGAAATGATCTTAGTACTTGATTTTGGCAGCCAATATAATCAGCTAATCACAAGAAGGATTAGAGAGCACGGTGTGTATAGTGAATTACACTCACACAAGTTAACAGCAGATGCTATCGGAAAAATGAACCCAAAAGGAATTATCCTATCAGGAGGCCCGCACAGTGTTTATGATGAGGACAGTTTCCGATGTGACCCGGAAATTTTTGAATTGGGTATTCCAATCTTAGGTATATGCTATGGCATGCAGTTAATAGCTCTGAATTTCGGGGGTAGTGTTGCTAAAGCTACAAATCGCGAATATGGGAAAGCGTTAATTGAACTAACACATGACCCAATATTATTCAATGATGCACCTAAAAATCAGACTGTTTGGATGAGTCATGGGGACAAAGTGATGGAAGTACCTGCGTCTTTTCAAATTGATGCAACTAGCCCATCAACACCTATAGCTGCCATGAGCGATAATGATCGTAAGTTGTATGGTGTCCAATTTCACCCTGAGGTTCGTCACTCTGAATACGGAAATCATTTACTGAAGCAATTCGTCTTTGATGTGTGTGAATGTGATGGTGAATGGACAATCGAAAACTTCATCGATATGGAAGTAGAAGAAATACAAGCAAAAGTCGGTGATCGAAACGTATTGTGTGCTTTGAGTGGAGGGGTTGATTCATCTGTTGTTGCAGCACTTATTCACAAAGCTATAGGTGATCAGCTTACATGCATTTTTGTAGATCATGGGTTACTTCGCAAAAATGAGGCGGAGGATGTCATGAAGACATTTGCAGATGACTTTAATATGAATATTATTAAAATTGATGCTACTGACCGGTTTTTATCTAAATTGAAGGGTGTCGATGATCCCGAACTGAAGCGTAAAATTATTGGAAATGAATTTATCTATGTTTTTGATGATGAAGCAGCAAAATTGAAGGATATTGACTTTCTTGCTCAAGGCACACTTTACACAGATATTATTGAAAGTGGTACAGATACAGCACAAACAATTAAATCACACCATAATGTTGGCGGTCTTCCAGAGAATATGCAGTTTGAATTAATTGAACCATTGAACACCTTATTTAAAGATGAAGTAAGAGAACTTGGCTTGCAGCTCGGATTACCTGAGGGAATTGTTTGGCGACAGCCTTTCCCTGGGCCAGGTCTTGCTATTCGAGTGTTGGGAGAAGTGACAGACGATAAATTGGCAATCGTTCGTGAATCTGATGCTGTCCTACGTGAAGAGATTGCAGCAGCTGGATTGGATCGTGATATTTGGCAATACTTTACAGTCCTTCCTGATATCAGGAGTGTCGGTGTAATGGGGGATGCCCGCACATACGATTATACAATTGGCATCCGAGCAGTTACCTCTATTGATGGGATGACATCGGATTGGGCACGGATTCCATGGGATGTTCTGGAAAAAATATCGACAAGAATTGTAAATGATGTTGAGCACATTAATCGGGTTGTTTATGACATTACAAGCAAACCACCTGCAACAATTGAATGGGAATAAACGTACAATTAACTAGTAATGTGAAGAAATGTTCGTTTTCTAGTTGACTTTGTCGAATTGAGGTAGTAATATAGTCGTAGATTTGATAATTGAATAGGCATCTTGCGTATAATTTCGGGGATATGGCCCAGAGTTTCTACCAGACTACCGTAAATGGTCTGACTACGCGGATTATAGTAATTAGGCTGAGAAAAATCTATCTTTGCCAAATTACTTTTTCCTGCATAGTTTTGTAGCACTCTTGTCCATCAAGGGTGTTTTTTATTGTCAAGAAAGTATAAGTGCAACTAAGGCTTATCTATATAAAGGCTCGGTGATAAGTCGAAATATTAAGAGATAGAGTGAGGAGGAAAAGCAATGAGAAAGTACTTTCGTTTTAAAGAATTGGGAACAGATTACAAGACTGAATTTATGGCAGGGCTAACAACATTCCTTGCTATGGCATATATATTATTTGTTAACCCCTCAACACTTGCTTTGGTTGGTATAGAAGAGTTGCCAGAGGGGGTTACACGAATCGACCAGGGTGCGGTATTTACAGCAACCGCCATTGCAGCAGCTTTCGGTACATTAATAATGGGTGTATTTGCAAAGTATCCAATTGCGCTTGCACCTGGTATGGGATTAAATGCATTTTTCGCATATACCGTAGTGCTTGGATATGGAATACCATGGGAAACTGCTCTAGCTGGCGTATTGGCTTCTGGACTTATTTTTATTGTTTTGACATTAACTGGACTTCGCGAAAAAGTTATTAATGCTATTCCAGCAAATTTAAAAATGGCAGTTGGAGCGGGAATTGGAGTATATATTGCATTTATAGGCTTTCAGAATGCAGGGATAATTGTGGGTGATGACGCAACACTAGTCGGAATGGGTGACTTAACTTCACCAACTGTACTGCTAGCGATTTTTGGAATTATAATATCTGTTATTCTGTTAACCTTAAATATTAAAGGTGGCATTTTTTATGGTATGGTTTTAACTGCTATCACAGGAATTATCTTTAATCTGATTGATCCGCCGTCAGGTCTTGGTGGAATTGTTGGGGAAGTTCCCAGCTTAGCACCAACATTTGGTCAGGCATTCACTCACTTTGGTGATATTTTTACAATTGAAATGCTAGTAGTTATTTTAACTTTCTTATTCGTTGATTTTTTTGATACAGCAGGGACACTAGTGGCTGTCGCTAATCAGGCAGGATTAATGAAGGATAATAAGCTTCCGCGTGCAGGAAAGGCGCTTTTTGCTGATTCAGCAGCAACGGTTGTTGGTTCGGTTGCCGGGACTTCCACAACAACATCTTATATTGAATCCACTGCAGGTGTGGGTGCAGGTGGTCGTACTGGTTTCACTTCAATAGTAACAGCAGGCTTTTTCCTTCTGGCATTATTTTTCTCGCCTCTGTTGAGTGTCGTGACTGCAGAAGTAACTGCACCAGCACTGATCATCGTTGGGGTGTTAATGTCATCAACATTGAAAAACATTGACTGGGATCAGTTTGAAATTGCAGTGCCAGCATTTTTAACGATTGTCATGATGCCATTGACGTATAGTATCGCAACCGGGATTGCTATTGGGTTTATTTTCTACCCGATCACGATGATATTAAAGGGCCGTATTAAAGAAATAAATCCGGTTATGTATGTATTATTTGTTATATTTATTCTTTATTTTATTTTCCTAAGCTAGAAGACAATGAAAAAAGCGAAATCATCTCATCGGATGGTTTCGCTTTTGTTTTAGTAGGAAATTATAAAATTTAAGTGCTGTGGATAACTGGACTTCTGAATCAGCGACGTCCAGCGCATGCGCATAGCGCCTAGTGGACTTCCCTCCCCGTGTCTACGATAAGAAATAAAGGATGTTCGACTAAAACCACCACATCCTGTGGCAACGTCGAACTACCCCACGTCCTGTGGGGCAGTTTACGCTCTTCGTGTATCCTTTATCTCACACGGGAAAAGGAAGATCGACTAACACCGCCGCTTTGCGCGACAACGTCGATCCACCCGCAGCGCTGAGCGCAGTCCATACGGCGCTGAATAGGCGCTTGCGCTTTTGTTTTAGCCTTGAGCTTTTTTGCCGTATGGTAACAGGTGGAATGCAGTTAGAGATATAGTTCCGAATAATGCACAACAACCCAGTACAAAGTATAATGTTCCACCACCATACGAATCTATTAACGCCCCGCCAGTTAAGGATCCAATGATCCCTGATACGCCGAAGAATACGGAATAGAACACGAGATGTCCGGTTGACTGTAATATGCTGGGAATTAATCGGGTGATATACTCAAATGATGCTAAATAGAATATGCCAAAAGTTAAGCCGTGTAAAAACTGTAATGCAAGGATGTACATCGGATCATCAACTGCAGCATACAGGAACCAACGCAGACTGTAGATAGTTCCAGCAAAAATAATAAATACTAGCGTATGATATTTTCTGAACCATCGACCAGCCAGAGCAAAGACTGCTGCCTCACTTGCAACACCAATGAACCAGGCTATGCCAACTAATCCTTCGCCACCACCAAGTTCAGCAATGTATAACCCAATAAAACTGTCATTTGCCCGGTGTGAAATTGTAAGAAACATAATCATAAACAGAAAAATGATAAATGGCTTGTTTTTGGCTAATCGCTTTACATCATTTAATTGTATAGGATCAGATTCTACTTTCACATCGGTTAAGCGAAACGCGACAATTAACGCTGTTACACCAAAAAATAAGTAAGGCCATATCATATATTGAACGCCAATTTCTGAAAGTACCGCCCCAACAATTAAAGAAGAGGTTGCAAATCCAATTGATCCCCAAGTTCGGATTGTTCCAAATGAAATATGTAAATCATCTGCCCGGCGTTGAGCCAAGCTATCACCAAGAGCTCCTATCGGCGATGTGAAAAAGTAAAATACAAATCCCATCAGTATAATCGCAAGTAAACCATCCATTTGGAAAAATAAAATACTGCTAATCAGCAATCCAAAAATACAAATTATCAGCATTCTTTTGACGGTTTTATATTTATCACTCATATAGCCCCAAAAAGGTTGTGAAAAGATTGCAGCTAAAGGACCGACTGCTAGCACCCATCCGATTTCTGTACCGTTTAATCCCTTATAGTTAAGGTACAATGGCAAAAAGCTTATGATAATTGTATTTGTAGCATGAAAACTGAATAATAACATTTTCAAGGGTGTTAATGATTGATTATTAGGCATTGAATTCGCTCCCTATAGTTGTCAAAGTTTAATTATACTATACTTGGAGTACACAAATAAACTTTTTGGACAGGTAAGAGCATAAGTGAACCTTTAAACGGATATCGGGAACTTCAACCAGATATCAGAAATTTCAACCGGAAAATAAATAGAAGCAGATTTAGTCATCTACTTCTCCCATACATCCTCAATATATTCATCGCGTCCCGACTTAGCTCGATCCTGCAAATAATGTTCCTCATTTTTTTTGTAGTAATCCTGGTGATGCTCCTCAGCTGGATAAAAGGTAGTAGCTGACAGGACTTTGGTTACAATTGGTTTGGAGAATTTTCCACTACTTTCGAGTAACTGCCTGGATTTCTCAGCTAGCTCTTTTTGTTCCTCGTTATGATAAAAAATAGCTGTCCGATATGAATCACCGCGGTCATGAAATTGTCCGCCGTCATCGGTCGGGTCAATTTGACGCCAGTATACTTCTAAAATTGTCTCATAGGAAATAATCGAAGGATCATAAGTAATTTCAACAGCCTCGTAGTGACCAGTTGTTCCACTTTTTACAGTTTCATAGGTTGGGTTGGCAGTCTGTCCGCCTGTGTATCCAGACACTACCCCATGAATCCCATCCCATTTATCGAACGGTTTAACCATGCACCAGAAGCATCCGCCTGCAAATGTGGCTTTCTTTCGTTGGTCTGTCATGCTCGATTCCCCCCAATTGTTCTTTAATGATTGTTTTTTACTATAACATAAACACGAATACATAAGGAAATAAATGATTTTCATATTAGAAAATAGCCTTAAAAGTGTTTCAAAAAGTTTTGAGCAAAATTTTTTAGTCAAGATAAAATCCGAACTACGATTCAAAATTCTTGAAACAGAATTTAAATTAGTTCGGATTATTTTTGTGATGATTAGATATAAAACCGCGAATTAGTGAATTTGTAAGTTTCTCTAACCAGGCAGCTGGAATATGCTCCCTTTCCGTGGGCAAGTGCCGAGCCTCCTCAGCTCGTACCTCGCCTGCGGGGTCTCGCCTAGCTTGTTCTTCCCACAGGAGTCTCGCATATTCCAGCTGCTAGTTTAAATGGTTTAAAAGAATTTACTCTTTATCCATCACAATGTACATTTTGTTATTTTATCAAGTTATAATGAGCAAATCCTAGCGTAGGAAACACACGTAGACTCCTGGGGGAGGAAAGGCCTAGATGAGACATCTGAGTGCGTCAGCACGAAGAGGCTCAACAGCCGCCATAGGTGCGCGAAGTGTATTTCCGTAGCGGCATTATAGCACACAACCACTAGTTCACAATTTATTGAAAACGAACGTTCAAAACATCCTATTTGTTGTTACTCGTCTTTAAAGTTGAACGTATAAGTATGTCCCAGCCTCATACTTTAAATAAAATATGGTCCGAAAAATGACAGCAGCATTAAAATGTGGGCTCCGACAAAACAGGAAATTCTAGCCGACGCTTTCCAGTCCCTAGTTTTCTTTGTTGATTGTGCTGCAACGTATGCAATTACAGCTGATAGCAGAATAAATACATACGAGCTGCCATTAAACGACAGGTAATCAGGTGTATTTGCAAAGATGGACTGAACAAAAATATAGTCCTTAAAAATGAATACCGCTAACATGTAAATACCTATCCCTGTGTAAAACACCCATGGCGGATCTTCGTCCAACTTTTTACTTTTTGACATCTGCATGATGACTATGAACACTACGGGCCAAATAAACCAGATACTTGATATAGATATCGTGATTAATGTCATAGACATCATACCTAGCGTTTTGCCAAGGCCCCTGATCCAGTCATCTATTGTTAGCATAGGTGCTTTATCAATTATTGCAGGTTTGCTGGAGGAAACGTTAATTTTAGCGGATTCCCCTTCCAGGTCAAGCCATATAACTGTTGATTCATCCAGCCATCGTGGATTCGTTGATACATCAGGAGTATTACTTTTCCGAGAGACTTCCAAGTGCCCGTTGTCTGACATAGAGGCAGAATATATATTAAATGCAGTATTGTCATTATATTTTGTTTGAGTGTACCCGTTTCCGCTAAATAGGAAATGAGGGTTACCATCTCGATAAGAGACATTGATATTAGATACTTCGCTAAGATAACCACTCCCTGCAGGATCCCTGAAAACCAGTTGCTCTAGTGGTTTCTTTTCGTTGCTGCCTAAAGTCACTTGTTTAAAGTATGTGTAAAATTGTGGTGGTCCATTGGATTGTTTTTGCCGTGTTTCAAATGTGTAGGTTAGCTCCTGGCCATTAAGAGCAAAATCAATATTGCTGATTGTTTGTCCAAAAGTAATCGTGAATTTCTCCTGATGGACCTGTTCAGCTCTATTGGCATTAACCTTATAAATGTTAATCTCAACATCATTATTAAGGGAAGTTTCGGTCATGAAGTATAACCCCTGTTTTCCCTCATACGGGATGATTTCATCTGTACCATCTTTTAAATCCACCAGTTTATTTGATGTCTTATCAGCTTGGCTAAGCTGATATAAAGAATTATTTTTTATGTAAAGAATAGTTTCCTTTAATGGGTAGAATCGCCTGGCATCGGAAACGATTATATTGCCTTCTTGGTCATAAATATGCTTGTAATCATGGTAAATCAGATTATTTCCCTTGAAAGACACTTGTGTCCATTTATCAAACGGAATATCATACGAATTTTTATTAATCAGTTCAAAATTACTATCTAATGTCTTAGTCAAAAGCTGTCCCTCTTCATAAGTCTGAATGGTAAGTTTTTCTTCATTCGTCTTTTGAAAGGGAATCCCATTGGTTACCGTTGTTGTCCCAATTTGTAAAGCCCTGCTCCAGTTTTCATCGGGAGGCTCTGATGCATTTGTAATATTTTGATAAAAAACACTTAAAGTACCAATTGCAATAATGATGGATGGTATAACCCAAAATAGATGTTTTCTCATTATGATCCCCTTGTCTCTGTCTGTGTCGGTATGACTTTTTAATTATACTTTTGTTTTCTTTGGCAAGTAAAAAAGGATTTATGCTTCCTTACTGCATAAGCGCAACTAAGGCTTATCCACATTAAGTCTTGAAAATACGTCAATTTTTCTAAAATTATTACATAAGTAAAATATATCACATATAGGGAGGCTAAATAAATTATTTTGAATTTTAAATCATATGTTAAAATAAAGGAGATAGAAATTTTGAAAGAAGGGTATGGAAAGTATGGGGAAAATACCAATCATACATAGCCAGCTTAGTCCACCTCCGATAAAAGACAGGTTTGTCAGGCGCGCAAAAGTAAATCGAAAGCTGATTAATGCAAATAGGTATCCACTCACATTATTGCATGCGGGAGCAGGGTACGGAAAAAGTACAGCATTGGCTTTATTTGTGCATGACATTAGTCCTAATGCATGCTGGTATTCCATTTCCCAGAACGACGATGATATCCTTCCTTTTATAAATAAACTCATTCATGCGGTTAAGTTAAAATATCCGGCATTTGGCAAGTCAATTTTAAATGAGTTAGAGGACTTGGATAATTATATTAGCGACGAACAAATATGGTCTCTAACCTCATCCTTTATTAATGAGGTTATGGAAATGAGTAAGCAGGTTACATTAATTTTGGACGACTTCCATCATGTGAAAAATTCAAATGAAATTGAGCAATGGATAAAACTGCTTCTTGATCATGTTCCAGAGAATCTCCATATTATATTGTCCAGTCGGAACAAACCGAGATGGGATGTATTACCGAAATTAAAGATCAAGGGTGACCTGCTCGACATTCCACAGGCTGATTTAGTTCTTTCATCTGATGAAATGCATCATGTTCTAGAAGACATCTATCAAGTTAACCTTGTATCAGAAGATTTACAAAAAATTCATCAGCTGACTGAAGGTTGGGCAATCGCATTTAGTATGTTTATCCAGCATATGCAATCAGAATCATCGATAGATGCTATTCTTCAAAATCGCCAGCAATCATTGCAGGATTTATTCGACTATTTGGCATCCGAAGTACTATCAAAGCAATCACTGATTATGCAACAATTTTTATTACAATCGAGCATTATTGATGTTTTATCACCTGATGTTAGTGATCATGTGTTACAGATTAACGGGTCAGAGGAAATTCTGGCAGGATTGGTAGAGCAAAATTTGTTTATTGTAGAGGGTGAGGGGAGTCACTATCGTTATCACGCCTTATTCAAAGCTTTTTTAGAAAACCGCCTGCAAAAAACGTATCCAAGCGAATTCAAAGATTTACATAAACGCGCGGCACAATACTACGAAAAAATATTTCATATGGAAACAGCTTTATACCATTATCGGCAAATACAAGCATTTAATGAGATTGCTAGCATCCTACAAAAACAAGGATCAAAATTGCTTCGAACAGGAAGGCTGCAGCATTTATACGAGGTATTATCCGAGCTTCCGGAGAAGTTTAAAGAAAAGGATCTGATTCTATATTTCTATCAGGGTGAAATAGAGCGTTACCGGTCATCCTATGCGGAAGCTGAGCAGAACTATAAACAAATTCTGGAACGAAGTAAAGAAGATTACTATATTTCCGGCATTGCACTTGAAGGGATGGCACGAATATATCTGGATACCATTCAGCCCGACATTGCAGAACGTTATGTAAATCAGGCAATTCAGATGCGAGAGAAGTCAAATGCAAGCAAAGAAGAGATGGCAAGACTGTATCAGTTGATGGCTGAAAACCTAATAAATGCCGGTCAGGCAATGAAGGCAGAGTCCTGGTTTGATCGTGCAAAAGAATTGAATCTGCCATTGGAAGAAGGAAACCTTCAAGCCCGAATTTACTTACGAACTGGCAGACTTGCAAAAGCCCGAGAGATTCTATATCAACGCAAGCAACACGCAAAAACTACAAAACATTTACCACAGTCTCATCGTGAAACAGATATTCTGCTATCAATTATCGAAGCATTTATGGGTGAAGCCGAATCGAGTAAAAGACTGGCGAGTGATGGTATACAGTTAGGGTTGAATATTCAATCTCCGTTTGTTGAGGCATGTGGATGGATGCGAATGGGCCATGCTGTTCAGTTGTCGGATCACTATGAATCTGATTTGGCAATAAATTGTTATGAGACCGCCTTGGATATCATGGAGAAAATTAACGTATCACGAGGTAAAGCGGAGCCGTATATGGGCTTAGCAATCCTTTATGGAAAAAAGCAACAATACGATCAAGCTATAGAAACAGCAAATAAAGGGTTGCGTGAGACTGAAAAAGTGAAAGATCGCTGGCTTAGCGCAATGATTAAGTTAGGTATGGGAGTTACTGAAATTTATAATCATGATTTAGATAAAGCGTCACAAGTTATGATAGAGGTTCATGGAGAGTTTAAATCATGTGGTGATCGTTATGGGAAGTTAGTCAGCAGATTCTGGAATACATTTATCGCCTTTAAACAGGAAGATGATGAACGGTTTAAACAGGAGATACAACTCTTTCTGAGAGAACTACAAACAGAAGAATATGATTTTTTCCTTAAAAAAAGGACTACCTTTGGTCCGACTGATGTGCAAAATATTGCTCCTATGCTGTTAAAGGCTAAACAACTGGATATCGAGCCGGCGCTTGTATCTAGATTACTTCATGAACTTGGATTTGATGAAACAATTAAAAGTCATCCAGGCTATACGTTAACAATTAAAACGTTTGGTCAATTTAAGGTCTGGTTAGGAAATAAGCAGCTTGAAAGCAGTGATTGGCAGCGTGGAAAAGCGAGGGAGCTGTTTGAGTTATTTATAACGAGCAGGGATAAGCTCATTTCCAAAGAGGAAATCCTTCAAAAACTGTGGCCGGACCAGGATGAGAAGGCTGCAAATAAAACATTTAAAGTTACCCTGAATGCTTTATTAAAAGCATTAGAAACAAAGCGAAAAGCGCGTGAAGAATCCTTTTTTATAAAACGAAAAGGCAGTGCGTACGGTTTGAACCCGGGTTCAGGTTACAAATTAGATAGTAATATATTTGAAGAAGGAGTAATACGCGGAATTGAAGAGAGCGACCCAAAGCATGCCAAGGAAAAATTGGCTAAGGCCTTAGCATTGTATGAAGGCGAGTATTTGGCAGATCTCCGGTTTACGGACTGGTGTTTAACGGAACGTGAGCGACTGCAATTAATTTACCTGCGAGGTTCTGAAAAAATGGCACAAGTAGCAGTTAGACTCCGTGAATTCAACGCATGTATTGACTGGTGTGAAAAGATTTTAGCAATTGATAATACATGGGAAGAGGCTTATCGCCTGTTAATGTATAGCTACTACCAGAACAATAACCGCCCCCAAGCAATCAAATGGTATGACAAATGTGCTTCTATTTTGGAAGAAGAGCTGGGCATCGAACCGATGGAACCAACAAGAGAAATGTACCATATGATTATCGAATCAGAAGAGTTAAAAGCATACTGATAAAACCCCTTGATAACAGCAGAATCAAGGGCGTTTTATTTGCAGCTCGGTAATCTTTTATCGAGTCACGCCCGTACCAACACGACACGTAAGCTAGCAAATTTACGCTGCAATGTAATTCTTCCGAAAAAAAGTTTCCTAAAAACACTTGATAATTTTTAGAAATTTCCGTATAATCAAAAACTGAGAGGTGGTTCATATGTCAATTCCTGAAAATAACCAATTAACAAAGAAGGGGATGATAACTAGACAAAAAATACTCGATACAGCTGAAGAAATTATTGGCGAGCAAGGCTATTTTGAAACATCAATAGTTGAAATCACTTTGCGTGCTGGTGTTGCACAAGGAACTTTCTATAATTATTTTCAAACCAAAAAAGCAATATATGATGAGTTGGTTTATCAGTTAAGTTCGAATCTGCGACATCATATAAAAGGAGCAATGGAAGAAGCATCTGCATTTAAGGAAAAGCAACGGAAAGGTTACTTAGCCTTTTTTGAATGGGTTATCAATCATCGAAATCTTTATAGTATCATTCAGCAATCTGTCCTGGTCGATAAGGATCTTTATCGCTAGTATTACGAAAAGTTGGCAAAGGGCTTTGTTCAATCTATTAATGAAGCCGTGAGTAACGGGGAATGCAAGTCGCTGGATGCTGAAACTGTCAGCTATTGTCTGATGGGGATAGGTCAGTTTATTGGTATGCGCTGGGTATATTGGGAAGATGAAGTCGTTCCCGCACACGTTTTTGATGATGTCATGGAATTAATTTTTAATGGATTAAATGCTAAGGAGGTGAAGTAAGAATGAATAGCATCTCATATTGGATTCATAAACGAGCCGATATAACACCTGATAGGGTAGCGATGGTTGGTATGAAGGAAAAAAGGACCTATTATGATCTTTCGCAAGACATCTATAAAATGGCTTCCATACTTAAACATAAATTGCTGCTAAGTCAAGGTGATCGAGTAGCTATCCTATCACAAAACCGTGAAGAGTATATGGTTACATATTTTGCTATTGCTCATTTGGGGTTAATCGCTGTTCCTTTAAATATTCGTCTTTCCGCACCTGAACTAGCATTTCAAATTAAGGACAGTGGAGCGAAAACAATTATTTATGAGAGTGAAACGGAGGTTTTATACAACGATATAAGGAATCATGTTAATTTTGAAAACGCTTTCTCGTTTGATGAGTCCAACATAAGCAAACTTAACTTATATGAAGAAATTAGTGAAGTCTCTCATCTATCAAGCGATCCCTTTATTATCTGTTATACGTCTGGGACAACGGGTCGTCCTAAAGGAGCAGTTTTAACGCAGGAAAACATGTATTGGAATGCTGTAAATAATCAATTGGCAATAGATATTACATCTGCTGATAAATCTATTATTCTTCTCCCGCTATTTCATATAGGGGGAATAGGATTATTTGCTTTTCCGACTTTACTTGCTGGTGGAACAATTATCATACCTGAAAAGTTCGAACCGGACAGTGCAATACAAACTATAGAGGATTATCAGGTAACGATTGTTATGGGAGTTCCTGCCATACATGATGCGATTAGAAAAAGTAAGGAGTTCAAAACTGCCAATTTTGAATTGGTGCGCTGGTTTTACAGTGGTGGTGCACCATGTCCTGAAGAACTAATAAATGCATACATTGACCATGGCCTTCCTTTTGGGCAAGGCTTTGGCATGACAGAAACAGCACCCACTATATTTATGATATCAAAAGAAGATTATAAAAGAAAAGCAGGATCTATTGGAAAGCCAGTAATGTTTACAGATATATCGATTATTGATGAGGATGGCGATCCTGTACCTGATGGTGAGATAGGAGAGCTTTTGATTAAAGGTCCAAATGTTATGAAGGAATATTGGGATCTTTCTGATGAAACAGCTAAGGCACTTCGTGATGGATGGCTATATTCCGGAGATTTAGTTCGTCGTGATGATGAAGGATTTATATATGTAGCTGGAAGAAAAAAGGATATGATCATTTCCGGTGGTGAAAATATCTATCCATTGGAGATTGAGCAGGTAATAAAGGAGTTAGTTCAAGTGAGTGAGACTGCTGTAATTGGCGTCCAAGATGAAAAATGGGGGGAAGTTCCTATTGCATTCTTGTCTTTCAATCGAAATCACTCGGTAACTTCTGATGAGGTCAAAGCCTATTGTTCTAGTAAATTAGGAAGATATAAAATCCCTAAAAGAATAATTGAATTGAGTGAACTTCCTAAAAATGCTACTGGAAAAATAGATAAGAAGGCGTTACGTACTATTTGGGATAGGGGTGAAATCTTGCATGAATTTTGAAATAGGCCAGTCAGCACATTTCTCCAGAACGGTAACCGAAACAGACTTTATTATGTTTGCTGGACTTAGTGGAGATTATAACCCAATTCATACTGATCAGGAATATGCTGAGAATACATTTTTTGGTGGAAGGATTAGTCATGGTTTACTGACCGCCAGCATGTTATCAAGACTATTAGGTATGCACTTACCAGGTCCGGGCAGCATCTATGTATCCCAATCATTGAACTTTACCAAACCAGTATATATAGGTGACACCATAACTGCTTATGCAGAAGTAGTCAAAATAGACGAAGATTCAAGACTGTTAACCTTACAGACAACTTGTCGAAATCAGAGCGGGAGCACCGTGCTGGATGGTGAAGGGGTCATGAAGCTTCCGAAAAAGGAGCAGGGAAAATGGTAGGTATAAAAGCAACCAGCATATTCACACCAGACATAATAGAGACTGCAGCTGACCTGGCTGTTAAAACAGAAATACCGGAAAATATTATAATTGAAAAATTTGGTCTAGTGGAAAAAAGAGTAGCGTCGTCTAATATGCATGCATCGGATTTAGCGATTGCCGCTGGGAAAAAGGTCCTGGAAAATATAAATCCAGAGTCTATTGATGTCGTTATTTATTTTGGGAGTCCCTTTAAAGATTATCAGGTTTGGACAGCGTCCTCGAGGATTCAGCATGAGTTAGGAGCAATAAATGCCTATTCATTTGAAATGATGAATGTAAGCTCCTGTTTTCCATTAGCACTTAAAGTTGCTAAGGATATGATAAATTCTGATCCTTACATTAATAACATACTGCTTGCCGGTGGCTCCAAAGAGTCGATGATAATCAATCACGATAATCCGCGATCTCGTTTTATGTTTAATTTTGCTGATGGTGGAGCTGCAGCTTTAGTATCAGGGGACGCTGCTGAAAGTGAGATTTTAGGTTCATCAATAATTACAGATGGTTCATTTAGTAAGGACGTCTTAGTTCCTGGTGCAGGGTCTGTACATCCAGTAAGTCAAAAGGTTGTTGATGATAAATCTCATTATATCGACGTTCCAGATCCGTTAAACATGAAACAGCGTCTCGATCCGGTATCGATACCAAATTTTATTAAAGTAATTGAAACAGCATTAGAAAAAAGTGGTGTAAAGCTCGAAGATTTAAAGGTTTTATTGCCGCTTCATACAAAAAGGTCAATGTTTCATGAAATACTGAATAAATTGGGGTTAGACGAGAAACAGGCTGTTTATTTAGACCATTTCGGGCACATGTCAGCGCTGGATCCCTGTTATGGACTACACATTGCTGAGGGGAAAGGATTACTTAAAAAAGGGGATATTGCTGTAGCAGTTTCCGCTGGAACCGGGTATACATGGGCAGCTACGGTAATCCGCTGGCAGGGTGAAAAATAGAGTTGTTACTTCTATGTAACTTCTATTGTTTATGATAACTGCAAGTGAAACAACCATTTAAAAAGGGGGAACAAGTAATGAATGTAAAACGTATAACTGGGTTTTTATTTATCATGCTGCTAATTGCTGTTTTTGTAACTGCATGTGGGGATGAGGATGCGTCTGGTGAAAGTGAAGGTTCATCTAATGGAAGTGATACTGAAGGTGAAGAAACAACTGAAACGGTTAAAATTGGTGTTCTTGCATCTTTAACTGGTGCATTAGAAGCTTATGGAAAGCAAACTAAAAAAGGATTTGAGCTAGGACTTGACTATGCGACTGACGGAACAATGGAAGTCGCAGGTAAAAAAATTGAAGTAGTCTTTGAGGATACTGAAACAGATCCAAAAGTTGCTCGTCAAAAAGCTATCGGTCTATTGGAAGATGAAAATGTAGACTTCCTTGTCGGATCATCCAGTTCTGGTGATACGTTAGCAGTAACACCGCTAGCAGAGGAATATGAAACAATTATGGTTGTTGAACCAGCTGTTGCGGACAGTATTACAGGTTCAGAATATAACGATTACATTTTTAGAACGGGTCGTAATTCATCACAGGATGCTGTCGCAGGTGCAGCAGCAATTGCTGACGAAGGGGTGAAAATTGCAACGCTTGCTCCTTATTCTGCATTTGGACAGGATGGTGTTGCGGCATTTAAAGAAGCAGCAACTGATTTGGGTGCAGAAATAAGCCATGAGGAATATGCAGATCCTGCAGCAACAGACTTCACGGCGAACATCCAAAAAATTATAGAGTCAGATCCAGATTATTTATACGTAATTTGGGCAGGGGCAAATACACCTTGGAATCAGATAGCTGACATGAAAGTACAGGAACAGGGAATTAAGATTTCAACTGGTGTAGCAGATATTGCTACGTTGCCAACAATGAAGCCTTTGGTAGGAATGGCAGGATTTACTGTATACCATCATACATTACCTGATAATGATGTGAATGATTGGCTTGTAAAGGAACATAAAGAGCGCTTTGATGGTGAAGTACCAGATTTATTTACTCCTGGGGGTATGAGTGCTGCAATTTCAATTGTGGAAGCGCTTAAGAATTCAGAAGGAGATACAACTGCAGATAAACTGATAGAAACTATGGAAGGGATGAGTTTTGAAACACCTAAAGGAACAATGACATTCCGTCCAGAAGACCATCAGGCACTACAATCATTATATGCTGTTACATTAGAGGAAAGTGACGAGCATGATTATCCTATTCCAGTTCTGGAAAGAGTGCTTACTCCAGAGGAAACTGCACCACCAATTAAAAACAACTAACTGAACAAACTTGGAACATCCCTGTCGCCTAATGTGGATGGGGATGTTCCGCCATTAAATTACAGGGAGGAATAAACGATGACCGCAATATTGGAAACAAAAGATTTGGCTATAGCATTTGGTGGTCATACAGCTGTTGACCATATTTCTGTACAAATCCCCGAAAAGAAGTTTACCTCCATTATTGGTCCAAATGGTGCGGGGAAAACGACGTTATTTAACCTTCTGAGTGGCCAATTATCTCCAACAAATGGTCAAATCCTTTATAAGGATCAGGATATCACAAAGCTATCAACGACTAAGCGAACCCGTCTTGGAATAGGAAGGTCCTTCCAAATCACAAATGTTTTTCCTAATCTGACGGTGCTTGAAAATGTTCGGTTAGCCGTGCAATCGCAAGCAAAGGTTCGTTATCAAATGCTTGCACACTTCAAGTATTATAAAAAATTTGAAGATAAGGCGATGGAGCTTCTTAGCAGAGTATTCCTGGACACAAAAGCTGGTTTACGTGCTGTTAACCTCGCGCACGGGGAAAAAAGGAAGCTTGAAATGGCGATGCTGCTGGCATTGGATACAGAGGTTCTTTTGCTTGATGAACCGACAGCAGGGATGTCCCTTGAAGAGGTTCCGGCAATTATCGAAGTGATTAAACAGATTAAGGAAGAAGAGAATCGGACAATTGTGCTAATTGAACATAAAATTGACATGATTATGGACTTATCGGATGAAGTACTTGTGTTATTTCATGGAGAACTATTAGCAAAGGGAACACCTGAGGAGATAATTGAGAATGAAACGGTTCAGTCAGCATATCTAGGAGGCATGTACGATGAGCAACTTGCTTGAGCTACAACAGGTTGAAGCATACATACAGCAATATCATATATTACACGACATTTCATTCGAAGTCCCAAAAGGTGAGGTAACCGTTTTGCTTGGCCGAAATGGCGCTGGAAAGACAACTACTTTACGGACAATTATGGGGTTAAATCAGGCTTCTGGTGGTTCCATTATCTATAATGATAAAGAAATTGGAAAGTTAAAGACACATTCAATAGCCCAAAACGGGATTGGCTATGTACCTGAGGATCAGGGGATATTTGATAACCTGACTGTTGGGGAGAATTTGAAAGTTGCTATGAAAAAAGAAGATGAAGAGACAACAACACGTATGGAATGGGTTCTTGGATTATTCCCGGATCTTCAAAAATTCTGGAAAAAACCAGGTGGACAATTAAGTGGAGGACAAAAGCAAATGCTCGCAATCGCAAGAGCATATGTGAATGAAAATGAATTGCTTTTAATTGATGAGCCAAGTAAAGGACTTGCTCCTATTATCGTGGAGAAGGTGATGGAATCTATTCAGCAAATGAAGGAACAAACAACCATTTTGCTGGTGGAACAGAATTTTATGATGGCAAGTAAAATTGGAGATCGTTTTTATATAATTGACGATGGGCAAACAATTCATAATGGCCAGATGGATGAATTAAAAAATGACAAAGCATTGATGAAAAAATATCTGGGTATTGCATAGGGAGGGGAAGGAATGGATTTAATAGTTAGTTTGGCAATTAATGGACTTGCGACCGGTATGCTGATCTTCCTTCTCGCGGCTGGACTTACACTGATTTTTGGTTTAATGGATGTCTTAAACTTTGCACATGGTGGTTTATTTGTTTGGGGTGCATTCAGCGGTGTATGGGTCTACAATCTAACCGGAAGTTTCATGCTTGGCGTTGCTGCTGCTATCGTAACGGGACTTATTTTGGGAGCTATTACGGAGTTTTTAATCATCAGGCCGGTTTACGGTAATCACGTTCAACAGATATTGATTACATTAGGGCTTATGCTCGTGCTTGGTGAATTGATCAAGGTCGTTTTTGGACCAGAACAAAAATCCGCAGTTCCCCCGGAATTTCTTGATGGGAGCTTTATGTTGGGTGATATCATCCTCATAAAATATCGATTATTTATCATTGCAGTCGGAATATTTATCTTTGCGCTTACGACGTTTATTTTAAAGCGGACCCGTATTGGATTAATTGTTCGAGCAGGAGTGATGAATAAAGAAATGGTACAATCACTCGGAATTAATATTCAATTTGTATTTATGGCTGTTTTCATGGTTGGTGCAGCGATGGCGGCTTTGAGTGGAATGCTTATGGCACCATATTCTGGGGTTATATATGCAGAAATGGGTCTTGAATTTGCGATATTAGCATTCATTGTAGTTGTTATAGGTGGAATGGGCAGTTTTAAAGGATCCTTATTTGCAGCAATTTTAGTAGGGTTGACGCAAGCATTTATGGCTTATTATGTTCCAGCACTATCGTTAGCGGTAAATATGCTTTTGATGACAGCAGTACTTATCTTCAGACCAGAAGGATTATTTAAGGTAAAGGGGTGAGACAAACAAATGAATTTACGCCATATTGAAAGAAGTACCTGGATATATATAGCCTTTGCATTGTTATTGTTTATTGTCCCATTCTTATTTACAGGTCGGAGCATGCTATTTATGATTATGCAAGTCTTTATTTTTGGGATTTTTGCAATGAGTTACGATCTGCTTTTAGGCTACACCGGTATTATCTCATTCGGTCATGCAATGTTTTTTGGGATTGGTGCATATTCAGCTGCTATAGTAATGGATTTAAACGATTCTACATTACTTTCCTTAGCCGCTGGGGTTATAGTTGCGATAATCATTGCTGCGATTGTCAGTTTTATAGCCGGTATACTCACGTTACGGCTTAAAAGTCACTTTTATGCCATGCTGACATTGGCACTGGCTGGCCTTTTTCTGGTAGCTGCCGAAAAATGGACCAGTTTGACCGGTGGTGGAGAAGGGTTCACGTTTAGATTGCCAGAATTCCTTCGAGACTCCG
Organism: Virgibacillus sp. JSM 102003; assembly: GCF_041949995.1. Classification (NCBI taxonomy): domain Bacteria; kingdom Bacillati; phylum Bacillota; class Bacilli; order Caryophanales; family Bacillaceae; genus Virgibacillus; species Virgibacillus sp. JSM 102003. Next base: position 116,818 of record NZ_JBHFQH010000009.1, on the reverse strand, counting down.
GAACGATGTATATGATTTGTCTTATTTCTCTTGTAATTTTCTTTTTTGGACTCAGGCGATTTACAAAATCACCACTAGGAAAAGTCCTGGTTGCGATAAGAGAAAATGAAAATCGTACAGAATCATTAGGATTTCAGGTTCTTCATTATAAAGTCATTGTAAGTGTAATAGCGGGAGTGATTGCAAGTTTTGCCGGTGTATTATATGTATTGTCGCTGCGATTTATTGATACAAGTGTTTTTGCAGTAGACGTTACGCTGGATGCCTTATTAATGACAATAATCGGAGGGGTTGGAACACTGATTGGTCCGCTTATCGGTGCTGGATTGGTAGAATTTGCTCACCATTGGCTGTCGGATTTAGCTGACGTGCATTGGATTTTTGAGCGCTGGATTATCTTATATGGGATAGTTTATATTTTAGCTGTTATTTTCTTCCCATTAGGTATTGCCGGCACAATACAATCCAAGTTTTCTAATCGGTTGAATAAAGGGTTGACCAAAAAATGAGGTGTCGGAAATGGAAACAGTAGGAGTTTTAAGTACAGGGGTATATATTCCTGAAAAGAAGCTTACTTCGATAGAGTTATCTGAGCAGTCTGGACTCCCCATTGAAGTTATTGAAGAAAAAATGGGAATTAGAGAAAAACCTATTCCTGGCAAAGACGATCATACATGCGCAATGGGGATTTTTGCTGCAAAAAATGCATTAGCTAAAGTGAAGCTGGATCCTAAAGAAATTGACGTTGTAATTTACATTGGGGAAGAACATAAAGAATACCCCTTATGGACTGCCGGAATAAAACTGCAGTATGAGATTGGCGCAGTTAATGCTTGGGCATTTGATACGGCATTAAGGTGCGGAACGACAATTATGGCATTAAAGCTGGCTAGAGACATGATGATAGCGGATCCGGATATAAAAACAGTATTGTTAGCTGGCGGATACCGAAATGTCGATTTCATCAACTATCAGAACCCACGTACCCGGTTTATGTTCAATCTTGGAGCTGGTGGCGGTGCCATGATTCTGCAAAAGAATCACGCTGAAAATCAAATCCTTGGAACTCATATGATTACGGATGGTTCATTTTCTGAGGATGTAGTTGTTACAACAGGAGGTACGAAAAATCCAGTTACTAAAGAAACGCTGGATGCAGGGTTGTATCAATTGGATGTACTGGATCCACCGGGGATGAAAAAACGCTTGGAACAAAAATCGATGGATAATTTTATAACATGCATCGAGAGGGCACTGGATAAAAGCGGCTATACGAAAGTGGATATTGACTATGTTGCAATGCTGCACATGAAGCGATCTGCGCATACATACGTATTAGATCAGCTAGGTGTGGATCATGACAAATCTATCTATTTGGAAAACTATGGTCATATTGGTCAGATGGATCAAATTATTTCACTAGAGCTTGCCGAAGAGCGTGATATGCTTAAGAATGGTGATATCGTTGTCTTAGTTTCTGCCGGAATCGGCTATGCTTGGGGAGCCAATGTGATTCGGTGGGGAAAATAAAGGGAGGCTAATCTATGTCTGAAGTTTTGTTGAACAGTGTTTTATTGTCCAATGGTGAAAAAATCGCTTATCGTGAACGGGTAGGTGGAGATAAGAATGTGTTACTCGTTCATGGGAACATGACATCATCCGTTCATTGGGACTTGGTAATTGAAAATATTGCACCAGAATTTAAAGTATATGCTGTTGATTTACGTGGGTTTGGTGAATCATCATATAATCAGCCGATAGATTCGATAATGGATTTCTCGAATGACTTAAAACTTTTTGTTGATGAAATTGGATTGCAGGACTTTTCGCTTGTAGGCTGGTCACTTGGTGGAGCTGTCGCCCAACAGTTTTGTGCTGATTATCCTGGGCATGCTACACATTTATTTTTGCTAGCTTCAGCATCATCAAGAGGATATGCTTACTTTGAAACCGGGGCAGATGGATTCCCAGTCATATCAAATCGTCTGGAAACCTTGGAACAGGTTAAGCAGGATGGCAAAACAAAAGTTGTTCAAAATGCATATGACACCAAGAACTTTGAGTTACTTAAGCAAACGTGGGATATGCTGATTTACCGAAAAGATAAGCCTGATCAAGCAAGATACGAAAAATATTTGGCTGACATGACGACACAGCGAAATCTGGCTGAGATGTACCAAGTGTTAAATATCTTTAATCTAAGTAATGTTCATAATGGGCTTACGGAAGGTCAGGACAAAATTAAGAATATAAGTATCCCGGTAATAATTGCTTGGGGCGATGAAGACCTTGTGGTTACAAAACAAATGACAGATGAGCTTATCGAGGACTATGGAGAAAAAGCAACCTACAAAGAACTAACCGGAAGCGGACACTCACCACTGATTGATGACCTCGATAACCTTTTGGGGATCATGGAGGATTTCTTTTCTAAGCAGACTAAAGCACAGTAGAAAGGACGAAAATAGATGAATAGATTACAAGATAAAGTAGCCATTATTACAGGTGCAGCGAATGGCATCGGTTTACAGGCGGCCCGAACTTTCGCTAATGAGGGGGCACAAGTAGTTATTGCAGACTTTGATGAAACAAGCGGTAAGGAACGAGAAGGAGAACTTCAGTCAGAAGGTATGAAATGTACATTCATTCAAGTAAATGTTGCAGATCGCAGTAGTGTTGATTCAATGGTTGATGAAGTATTATCAACGTATGGAAAGATTGATATCTTAATTAATAATGCTGGAATAACAAGAGATGCGATGCTTTCAAAAATGACACCGGAACAATTCCAGCAGGTCATTGATGTTAACCTGAATGGTGTGTTCCATTGTACACAAGCTGTATTGCCTTCCATGACTGCACAGGGCCAAGGGAAAATAGTTAATACTTCCTCTGTATCAGGCGCCTACGGGAATGTCGGGCAGACAAATTATGCGGCAGCTAAATCCGGAATAATTGGTATGACCAAAACCTGGGCTAAGGAACTTGCAAGAAAAGGAATCAACGTCAATGCAGTTGCCCCTGGGTTTACTGAAACAGGAATGGTTGAAGGTGTTCCGGAGAAAGTTATTGATCAAATGAAAGAACAAATACCAATGGGACGATTAGGTCGACCAGAGGATATCGCTAATGCCTACCTGTTCCTTTCTTCCAATGAAGCTAATTATGTTAATGGTCATGTACTGCATGTTGATGGTGGAATTATGATGTAAATTTAGGAGTGCTCCAGTATTGGGGCACTTTTTTTTATAAGGTAAGACAGTTAAAAAATGCACAAAAGATAGATGAGGCGACGTACTGTGGAAAAATAATTTCAGTCTAGGACACCGCTGCGGAAATACACTACGCGCACCTAGGGCGGCTGATGAGTCTCCTTGCTCCTACGTCGCTTCGTAGTCTCATCTAGGCCTCAGCTCCCACAGGAGTCTACGTGTATTTCCTCCACTGGGACTGGAGTAGGAATCGCTATAGAATAAATGTGTGACAGCACTACACTAGTCCGGGCGAGCGGAGGGCGGTGACTCCTGCGGGAAAAGCAACAGCTGAAGATCCCGCAGGAAGCGGTTTTGGCTTCCGAGGAAGCTGAAGCGTTGCCAGCGGAAAGCATCCGCCCGTAGCGACCCCCGGATGGCGTGACGAGAGGTTTTTAGAGATTATTCTAGCAGTTAATTCGCATTTTATACCTGATACGAATTTGTTCATTGAAGATAAGGCGGTTAGGACTGGAAGGGTTTGCCCGGTTTTTCTAAAGCTGAAGTTCGCATTGACTAGCTGTAACCATCATGTAACTCCAGCCTTCTATACTTAGAATAATATATTCAGAGATGCAAATGGAGGGGTAGCGATGCATTGTGCATTGGATTGGTTTCAAAGTCGGGTAGATTTATTCCCAGAAAAAAAGGCCGTGGTTGATGCAAAAACAAATCAATCCTGGACATATAAACAGCTTAACGAACGAGCAGAGCGGTTAGCGCAATATCTTATCGAAAATGACATTCAAAAGGGCGATAGAATTGCATTGTTAGCCCCTAACCATATCAGTTATTTTGACTTTGTATTCGCCTGCATGAAAATAGGGACTGTTTTTGTACCGCTAAATTGGCGATTATCAAACGATGAATTATCTTATGTGATCCAGGATTGTTCACCAAGCTTAATAGGTGTTGATCCACAATTTCAGGATAATATAGTCCAGACTGATAGTATATTAATAGATATCGATAATAATACCTATATCAATCATCTGCCCACCTCTGGTACTTTATCAAGTGTATACGAACCTGAAGAAAGCGATGCTCTGGCTATGATTTATACTGGGGGAACAACCGGTCAGCCAAAAGGGGCCGTCTTATCACATCGATCAATTTTATGGAATGCAATGAACACGATCATAAGCTGGAATATAACAAACGAAGACATTACATTAACTTGTTTGCCGATGTTTCATACAGGTGGTTTAAACGTATTATCATTGCCACTCATGCTTGTTGGCGGAAAGGTTGTCATAACGCCAGAATTTGAGGCTGCCACAGTAGTCAAGGATCTAATTACATATCAATGCACGATTGTTCTATGTGTACCAACGATGTACCACATGATAATTCGTACGAAAGAATTTCAGCAAGCAAGCTTTCCGGATATGAAAGTTTTCCTTTCTGGCGGTGCACCATGTCCTCACAAAATATATAAGGCTTTTCATAAAAAAGGAATTCCATTCAAGGAAGGTTACGGCTTAACTGAAGCGGGACCGAATAATTTTTATATAGATCCTGAAGATACAGAACGGAAAGTGGGTTCAGTTGGGAAACCTATGCTTTTCAATGATGTAAAGATTATTTCCGAAAATGGGGATAAAGTTGATGGATATGATGTTGGTGAACTTCTAATACGCGGAAATCATTCGTTCGAATATTATTGGAATAAGCAGGAACAAACAGACCAGACGATAATTGATGGCTGGGTGCATACTGGAGATCTGGCAAGACAGGACGAAGAAGGCTATGTGTATATTGTAGGGCGCAAGAAAGATATGATTATTACCGGGGGAGAGAATGTCTATCCTTTGGAAATAGAGCATTGGCTCGAATCTAATGAAACTATAAGTGAAGCTGCTGTATTAGGTTTACCTGACGAAAAGTGGGGAGAAATCGTAGTAGCATTTGTTGTGCCCACTGAAAAGATAACTGAAACAGAATTAAAAGTGTACTGTGAAAATAAATTGACCAAATATAAAGTACCTAAGAAATTCGTGCTGCTGGATGAGCTGCCCAAAACCCACGTAGGGAAAATAAACAAAGCGGAATTAAAAGGCAAAGTAATGGAAATGAATTAGAAAATAACACGGAATCCTGATTAAAGTGGTTTAGTTACGGAGTACAACGCCTAATTGTACCCTTAATTAAACCGCTTTTTCTATGTGAAATTGCAAGAAGAGAAATGTTGATTGATTGCAGGACTGCACCTCACATTACGCAAACGAACATCCTTCCAAATCAACCATACAAACTGAATTACTTAAATCCTGAATTTGGACTCCGTGCTATTTTCATTTTCACTTCATTAAAGATACAATGTAGTAAGAAAGAGGTGACGGGGCGCTATGACTAAACCTTATGTGGATAAGTTATTAATTGGGAAAGTAAAGCGTTTAGGGGATGCTCATGCAGAAAAACGAATGGATAAGCCATGGGAGACTGGCATGTTTAAGAGTGGATCAGATGACAGAATATGGCTTAGAACCACCGGGTTTGCTGAGGATGAGGTAGCGGACAGGAAAAACCATGGTGGCCCAGAAAAAGCTGTGTTTGCTTATCCGAAAGAACATTATTCTTACTGGCAGAAGGATTTAGAATTAGATTCAATTGGAGTTGGTGCAATGGGTGAAAACCTGTCACTAAATAATGCAGATGAATTCACTGTTTGCATAGGTGATACGTATCAATTCGGTGAAAGTATTATTCAGGTTGCGCAACCACGACAGCCCTGTTGGAAGCCTGCACGTCGATTTCGTGTAATGGATTTTGTATTACGTATACAAAGAAGTGGACGGACAGGCTGGTATTTTCGAGTGCTGCAGGAAGGATATGCTGAAGCAGGACTGGAGCTTGAATTAATCGATCGGCCGTATCCTCAGTGGACAATTGCTGCCTGTAACGAAGTCATGCATTTTAACAAAGAAGACTTAAAAGCAGCTGATGAACTTGCTTCATGTGAGTTATTAGCTTATAGTTGGAAAAATACTCTTAATAAGAGGCTGAGAGGTAAGCATTCATCAGTTGAAAAGCGTGTGTTTGGGCCGAATAAAGTCTAATCTTCTTCTACTATTTGGACATTTACTTTATTCCGACCACTTTCATCCGATATAAGTCTATGCAGCTGAATAAATACTAAACCATCTTTATATGTTGCTTTAATTTTATCTCTTCGTACGGGAAATGGTAACGTTAATTCACGTTTAAACACACCTTGAAGTATTTCTTCTTTGACCACAGTACCTCCTGTATAGGAAATGTCTATAGCACCTTTAAGTTCCAGTCTTGCGTAATCTACATAGATATCAACTTTGTTTAAATCGGTTAGACCTGGGATATTAACAATGCATATAAGTTCATGATCATACTGGTAGATGTTAATCTGTGGAATCGTGGGTTTTATAACCCCTTCAAATTCATTCCAGAATTGCTCACCAAAAAAATGATCCATGTTCTTTCGCCAATCAGCCATTTGCTTAAAAGGATCCATTAAGACACCTCGTTTAAAGTTGGATAGAATTACGTAATAATGTATGCATTAGCTAGGCGTTAGGTGAGTATTATGAAAGTAAACGTATTTCTGCACTAAGAGTTCTAGGAGGGTTAATGTTGCTGGAAAATGCATATATCATGGTGGCAATCATTCTTATCATAAATATAGTGTATGTATCGTTATCAACAATTCGCATGATCCTAACACTAAAAGGTCGTCGGTATATAGCTGCATTTGTTAGTATGTTTGAAGTGGTTATTTATGTAGTTGGTCTTGGACTGGTTTTGGATAATTTAAATGAAATACAAAACCTTATTGCGTATGCGCTTGGTTTTGGAATTGGCGTTATTGTCGGTACAAAAATTGAGGAAAAGCTTGCATTAGGCTATATTACGGTTAATGTTATCTCTTCTGATCCGAATATCGAATTCACAAGAAAGCTGCGGGATAAAGGGTATGGCGTGACAAGCTGGTTTGCCTATGGAATGGAAGGCGATCGTCTTGCGATGCAAATTCTGACACCAAGAAAATATGAGCTGATACTATATGAAACAATTAAGACAATAGATCCTAAAGCATTTATTATTTCATATGAACCAAAACAGATTAACGGTGGGTTCTGGGTCAAACAAGTACGAAAAGGCCGGCTGTTTAATCAAAAAAAGAATTATCCAGGTGAAGCAAAACCACAAGAGGACCAGCAGCCTCCAAAGCAAAATGATGAAGAACTAAAAGAATAATAAGCAGATAATAGAACAGGCTGCAGCCTGTTCTATTTATCTTTCTATAACGATAATCGATTCTAGAATGGAAAAAGTGTCATCTTATTATTTATTTTTTAAGACAGTTTCTACTTTCTTACTGCAAAAGTGCAAATAAGCGATAAGAGAAGTTTTCTAAGGAAAGTGCTTTTTAATGCCACTTTTTGTGTCGCTCATTCGATATTAGTTATACAGAAGGGAGATTCAGCGAACATCTACCTCCAGAACAGAATATAGTACATCACATGTTCTATTCAATAGGAGGAGTGCTTTCAATGAACAATCAACAAGATGGAAATACCTTTCCACCTCAACATCAGGAACAACAGCCAGGTATAGAATCACTTATGGTGCCTGAACCGATTATAGAGGACCCGGATTATACTGGTACTAATAAGTTAACGGGAAAGGTTGCCATTATAACTGGTGGAGACAGTGGAATTGGAGCAGCTGCTGCAATAGCTTTTGCAAAGGAAGGCGCAAATATCGTTATTGCATACTACTATCATTATGAGGATGGGATGCCTACAGAACAAAACGGCGGATTGAGCAGCTTGGACAACGGTGTCATTTAATTGTAGGCGACTTACGTGATCAGCAGCATTGCGAGAACGTTGTACAACAGACAATCGACCATTTTGGCAAAATAGATATTTTAGTAAATAACCATGGTGTACAGTTTCCTCAGGATAGTTTACTAGATGTATCAGCGGAACAATGGGATGCTACATTCCAAACAAATATCTATGCATTTTTTTACATGACAAAAGCTTCTCTGCCTTACTTAGGCGGAGGTGATACAATTATTAACACTGCATCTGTAGTAGCCTATGAAGGAAATGAAAAGTTAATCGACTACAGTGCTACAAAAGGTGCAATCGTTGGCTTCACGCGTGCTTTATCACAAAATATTATTAATCAGGGAATTCGGGTGAATGCGGTGGCACCTGGACCGATTTGGACACCGTTAATACCATCAAGCTTTTCGGCTGAGTACATTGCAACGAAATTTGGCACTGATGTACCTATGAAACGAGCTGGTCAACCGTATGAGCTAGCGCCTGCATATGTATATCTTGCTTCTGATGATTCCTCTTATGTTTCTGGTCAGGTTATTCATGTTAATGGCGGAAAAATGGTCAGTTCCTAAGTTAGTTACTAATAAAATCCGAACATTAAATGTAATTATTTTATTATCGTTCGATATTTATTGACATTATCAAGACGGGTTTGATATGCTGAAACCAACAAATAAATACGGTTCCTCATATATTTTTGAGAATATGGCTCAAAAGTTTCTACCAAGCACCATAAATGCTGGACTATGAGGGAGGATGAATCGTTGTATAGCAACGGTCCGTTTTAAGATGTCGTGAAAAAAGTCTATTCATCTTCTCTCAAGTTTTTGAGGGAGAGGAATAGACTTTTTTATTTAACAGGGAGAGAGGGATTTGATGGTTCAAGTTGGAGTGATAATGGGAAGTATATCAGATTGGCAAACAATGCAGCATGCCTGCGATATGTTGAGTAAGCTTGACATTCCATATGAGAAGGACGTGATTTCTGCCCATCGCACGCCAGATGAAATGTTTACGTATGCCAAATCCGCACGCGAACGTGGTTTGAAAGTGATCATTGCTGGAGCAGGTGGTGCAGCGCATTTACCTGGCATGATAGCAGCTCAAACGACGTTACCTGTTATTGGAGTTCCAATCCAAAGTAAAGCACTAAATGGGCTGGATTCTCTCCTTTCTATCGTGCAGATGCCTGGCGGGGTGCCAACTGCAACGGTTGCGATTGGCAATTCAGGTGCGAAAAACGCAGGAATTATTGCTGCCCAAATTATTGGGTCTTTTGAAGAAAAAGTAGCGGAAAGACTGGAGTTATATCGTAAAGAATTACAGGCAAATGTAGCAGAAATGAGGGAAGATCTTGCAAAAGAATAATCTAATCCTCCCACCCCAAACAATCGGAATTATTGGCGGAGGGCAGCTTGGGCGTATGATGGCAATTGCTGCAAAATATATGGGATATAAAATTGCGGTCCTTGATCCGACACCAAACTGTCCGACTGCTCAGGTAGCAGATCAGCAAATTACGGCGCCCTACGATGATATGAATGGTATTAAGAAGTTATCAGAATTAAGTGATGTTGTGACATATGAATTTGAAAATGTTGATCTTGTTGCTGCGGGACATATCGAGCAGCAAGGTAAGCTGCCACAAGGATCATACCCTTTGGAAGTCACTCAAAACCGTGAAAAAGAAAAAACAATTATGAAAGATGCAAACTTGCCAGTACCTGATTTTTCAATAGTGTCAAATGGTGAAGATGCGAATAAAGCTTTGAAAACTATGACATTTCCAGCAGTAATTAAAACTTGCAGCGGCGGTTATGATGGCAAAGGACAACTTAAACTAAATTCAACAGACGATATTCCAGCGGCTTGTGAATTTGCTGATCAAAATAGTACATGCATTATCGAACAGTGGATACCGTTTGATAAAGAAATTTCAGTCGTTTTCACTCGTACAAAGTCAGGTGATATTACTTTTTTCCCAATTGCAGAGAATAAGCATCAAGATCACATTTTATATCAAACAACGGTCCCAGCGTTAATTAGTGAAACCGTTAATGAAAAAGCTGTTAATGCTGCAAAAGTACTTGCAGAAAAAATGAACATCGTCGGTACATTTGCGCTTGAAATGTTCGTTAAGAGTGAAGAAATTTTTCTAAATGAAATGGCACCCAGACCGCATAATTCTGGACACTACACGATTGAAGCATGTAATATTTCGCAATTTCAGCAGCATATTCGAGCAATTTGCGGGTTGGGCTTAATGCCAATTACATTGCTGCAACCTGCTGGAATGGTAAATATTCTTGGTGACGATATGAATGATGTTTTACGAATGTTGCCTGGACTGGATAACGGCTTTGTTCATTTGTACGGTAAAGAAGCCGTAAAGGCCAAACGTAAAATGGGGCACATTACGTTTATTGCAAAAACACAGGAAGACATCCGTGCAAGACTTACTGCATACGAGGAGGCAAAACAATGATTGAACGTTATACGCGAGAAGAAATGGGTGTAATCTGGAAAGAAGAAAATAGGTTCAACGCATGGCTTGAGGTAGAAATTTTAGCATGTGAAGCCTGGAGTGAGTTAGGGGTTATTCCAGCGGAAGATGTGAAAAAGATTCGCCAACATGCATCATTTAACCTTGAACGAATTTATGAAATTGAACAGGAGACGCGACATGATGTGGTTGCATTTACGCGTGCAGTGTCAGAAACGCTTGGTGATGAACGCAAATGGGTCCATTACGGCTTAACCTCTACAGATGTAGTCGATACGGCATTATCCTATCAATTAAAACAAGCAAATGAAATCATCCGAAAAGACCTTCATGCATTTATTGAAATACTGAAAAATAAAGCTATCGAACATAAACATACGGTCATGATGGGAAGAACACATGGCGTCCACGCTGAGCCTACAACATTTGGCTTGAAATTGGCTCTTTGGTATGAGGAGATGACACGGAATTTGGAGCGCTTTGAAATGGCTGCAAAAGGCGTGGAGTTCGGGAAGCTTTCAGGCGCAGTTGGAACGTATGCAAATATTGATCCATTCGTTGAACAGTATGTCTGTGAAAAACTTGGGCTGACTCCAGCACCTGTCTCAACGCAGACATTACAGCGTGATCGGCATGCTGCATATGTATCTGCACTCACGCTTGCTGCAACTTCTATCGAGAAATTTGCCACTGAAATCCGTGGACTGCAAAAGACAGAAACACGCGAGGTTGAAGAATTCTTTGCTAAAGGCCAAAAGGGATCTTCCGCAATGCCTCATAAACGGAACCCAATTGGATCGGAAAACATGACCGGGATGGCCAGGGTATTACGTGGTCAAATGGTAACAGCATTCGAAAATGTTTCATTATGGCATGAACGTGATATTTCCCATTCTTCAGCAGAACGCGTTATTTTACCAGATGCAACAATCACTTTGAACTATATGCTGAATCGCTTCTCCAACATTGTTAAAAAGCTAACCGTTTTCCCGGAAAACATGAAGCGGAACATCGATAAAACACATGGCGTTATTTTTTCACAGCGTGTGCTCCTGGCATTAATTGAAAAAGGTATGGCTCGTGAAGCTGCTTATGACATTGTACAGCCAAAGGCAATGCATGCATGGGAGACTGAAACTCATTTTAAACAGTTGGTTGAGGCTGACGAACAGATTAACACGAAGTTGTCACAAGCTGAAATCGACGATTGTTTTGACTATACGTACCATCTTAAAAATGTGGATGCAATTTTTAATCGAATCGGTCTTGAGGTGAAATGATGAAAGCTGATTTGTTATACGAGGGAAAAGCAAAGCGTGTCTACCAGGCAAAGGATAAACCAGGGCAACTAGTGCTAGCTTATAAAAACGATGCAACAGCTTTTAATGGTGAGAAGAAGGCATCGTTTACAGGCAAAGGGCAATTGAACAATGATATATCGTCACTTATCTTTCCACTTCTTCATGACAAAAATATTCAGACTCATTTTATTGAAAGATTAAGTGAAACAGAACAGCTTGTCCATCAAACAGAAATCATTCCATTGGAAGTTGTTGTACGTAACCTGGCAACAGGAAGCATTACAAAGCGTCTTGGAATTGAAGAAGGAACAGCGTTTAACCCACCGATTATCGAACTTTTTTATAAAGATGACGCATTGGGTGACCCGTTAATTAATGATGAGCATGCGCTTTTCTTAAATAATGTCACACCCAGTGAATTACAGGAAATTAAAGAGAAAGCATTGGAAATAAACAAGCAGTTAACTGCAGTATTCAAGGAAATAGATGTTGAATTGATAGATTTTAAACTTGAATTTGGGCGCTTAGCAAGTGGCTGTATTGTGCTTGCAGATGAAATCTCGCCAGACACATGCAGGCTTTGGGATAGTACTACACATGAAAAATTGGATAAGGATGTATTTCGTCAAGGTACTGGTGATTTGCTCGAAGTTTATCAGGAAATTTATCAGCGATTGGAGGCAAAATCATGAAAAAAGTTACGGTGCACGTTACGTTAAAACAAGGTGTGCTTGACCCTCAGGGAAAGGCAATTCAAACATCGTTACATTCATTAGGGTTTCCGGAAGTAGAAGAAGCCCGGGTAGGTAAGTACATTGAATTGACCATGGACGACGATGCTGATATTGAAGCACGTGTCAAAGCAATGTGTGACAAACTTTTGGCAAATCCGGTAATTGAAGATTATCGCTTTAACGTGGAGGAGGCTGTCCAATCGTGAAGTTTGCTGTAATCGTTTTTCCGGGTTCTAATTGTGATTGTGATATGTATCATGCTGCAAAAGATGTTCTGAAAGAAGATGCTGATTTAGTCTGGTATGAAAATAGCAATCTCGAAAACTATGACGGAGTTCTTTTACCTGGTGGTTTTTCGTATGGAGACTACCTTCGCTCAGGTGCGGTTGCTTCTACGTCAAATGTGATGCAGCAGATTAAAGCACATGCTGAAAAAGGCAAACCGGTTTTAGGCGTATGTAATGGATTCCAAATTTTACTCGAAGCAGGGCTTTTGCCAGGTGCAATGCTCCGCAACAAGAATCTGGCATTCATGTGCCATCAGGAGCCATTGGTTGTGGCGAACAATAAAACACAGTTTACTACGGGATATGGTAAGGGAGAAATTGTTCGATTTCCAATTGCTCATGGTGAAGGAAACTATTTTTGCGATGAACAAACATTAGCCGATTTAAAAGCAAATGATCAAATCGTCTTTACGTACGAAAATAATCCAAATGGCTCGGTTGAAGATATTGCCGGGATTATCAATAAACAAGGCAATGTCCTTGGCATGATGCCACATCCGGAACGGGCCGTTGAAGAGCTGCTTGGCAGTGATGATGGACTTAGATTATTTCAGTCAGTAGTCAAAAATTGGAGGGAATCCTATGTTGTTAACAGGTGAAATCAGCCCGGAGAAAATCGAACAGGAAAAGTTATACCTGGATATGGGGTTAAGTGACCAAGAGTATGACATGGTAAAAAATATTTTGAAACGTAGACCGAACTTTACCGAGACTGGAATATTTTCTGTCATGTGGTCTGAACATTGCAGCTATAAAACGTCAAAGCCACTATTAAGTAAATTTCCAACTAAAGGTCCACATGTTCTGCAGGGACCTGGTGAAGGTGCTGGCGTTATAGATATCGGGGATAATCAGGCGGTTGTTTTTAAAATCGAAAGTCATAATCACCCGTCAGCAGTTGAACCATACCAAGGTGCTGCCACTGGAGTTGGCGGTATTATCCGGGATGTTTTCTCGATGGGAGCGCGGCCGATTGCTTTGATGAACTCATTGCGCTTTGGAAACCTGACAACAGATCGTGTGAGGTATCTGTTCCAGGAAGTCGTTCATGGCATCGCGGGTTATGGCAACTGTGTCGGTGTACCAACAGTTGGTGGAGAGGTACAGTTTGATGATAGCTATGAGGATAACCCGCTTGTAAATGCCATGTGTATCGGATTGATAAATCATGATGAAATTCAGAAAGGTATCGCAGCAGGTGTTGGGAATACAGTGATTTATGCTGGAGCAGCAACAGGAAGAGACGGCATCCATGGCGCGACATTTGCTTCAGGTGACTTAGCTGAGGATTCGGATCAAGATCGTCCGGCAGTACAGGTTGGCGATCCGTTTATGGAAAAGTTATTAATTGAGGCTTGCCTGGAAGTTATTCATTCTGATGCATTGGTAGGAATGCAGGATATGGGAGCGGCAGGACTCACATCGTCGGCAAGCGAAATGGCGAGTAAGGCTGGTACTGGATTGGAAATGAATTTGGACCTTGTACCACAGCGCGAGCAAAATATGAATGCATATGAATTAATGCTTTCTGAATCCCAGGAACGGATGCTGCTTGTTGTGAAACAGGGACGTGAACAGGAGATTATTGATATATTCGAAAAATACGGACTTGAGGCAACTGCAGTTGGTGAGGTTATCAAGGAAAAGGTGTTTCGCCTTACACAGCATGGCTCACTTGTTGCAGATATTCCTGTTGATGCACTTGCAGAGGAAGCTCCAGTTTATCAGATGCCATCAAAGGAAGCGGCATATGTGAAAGCATTTCAGGAAATGGAAAACGAAATTCCCGTAGTCGATAATCATGCCGAAATGCTAAAACGACTTCTGCAGCAGCTTACTATCGCAAGCAAAGAATCTGTATATGACCAATATGACTCAATGGTTCAAACGAATACAGTTGTAACGCCAGGATCGGATGCAGCAGTTGTACGTATTAAAGGGGCAGATAAAGCCTTAGCCATTACGACCGATTGTAATTCCCGTTATATTTACCTGGATCCAGAAACTGGCGGGAAAATTGCCGTTGCAGAGGCGACGCGGAACTTAGTTTGTTCAGGAGCACGGCCACTGGGTTTAACGGATGGTTTAAATTTTGGGAACCCAACTAATCCGGAAGTCTTTTGGCAAATGGAAAAGAGTGTTGAGGGGATGAGTGAAGCTTCTCGCATTCTTGATACACCAGTTATAAGCGGCAATGTATCATTATATAACCAGTCAAAAGGAAATTCAATTTTTCCGACGCCAGTCGTTGGGATGGTCGGGTTAATCGAATCGCTTGATCATCTGACGCCAAGCTTTTTTCAGGAAGCTGGGGATGTTATTTATTTAATTGGTGAAACAAAGGCTGAGTTTGGCGGCAGTGAGCTGCAGAATATTATCCAAGGAAAATACGAAGGGAAAGCGCCATCGATTGATTTAAAAATAGAAGCGGAACGTCAGAAGCAGTTGCTGCAAGCCATCCGTCAGGGCGTTGTTCAATCAGCCCATGATTTAGCTGAAGGCGGATTAGGCGTAGCGTTAGCTGAAGGTACTTTTAACGGAAAAGGACTCGGAGTAGATGTGAAAGTCTCCGGAAATCCAACTGCTGCATTATTCAGCGAGTCACAATCGAGATTTCTTGTAACGGTCAAAGCTGAAGATAAAGAGCAGTTTGAAAACATAATTGATCATGCAACAGAGATTGGCTTTGTAACGGGTAATAATGATTTTTTTGTCCGGACCAATGACAGGGTTGTTATTGAGGAAGATGCTAGAGCACTTCACGAATTATGGAAAGGAGCTATTCCATGCTTGCTGAAATCAAAGGCATAAACGAAGAATGCGGTGTATTTGGAATTTGGGGTCATGAAAAGGCAGCAGAACTTACGTATTATGGACTGCATTCGATGCAGCATCGCGGACAGGAAGGTGCCGGGATTGTTGTAAATGATGGCATGGAATTAAAAGCCCATAAAGGATTAGGTTTAGTCAATGACGTGTTTAAGCATGCGAATTTTTCCGAACTGACAGGGAGTGTGGCTGTTGGGCATGTTCGTTACTCCACGCAAGGTGGAAAGGGACTCGAAAATGTCCAGCCATTACTGTTCCGTTCGCAGACAGGGAGTATGGCTTTAGCACATAATGGGAATCTCATGAACGAACAAAAACTGCGAGGAGAGCTTGAGGACGAGGGGAGTATTTTACAGACTTCTTCCGATACAGAAGTACTTGCTCATCTAATTAGACGGAACGGTATGGAAACGAATGAGGAATCTATCTCCAGCGCACTTAATAAAGTTGTTGGAGCATATGCTTATTTAATTTTAAAAGAAGATAAAATGTTTGCCGCGCTTGACCCAAGTGGCATCAGGCCTTTATCGATTGGAAAACTTGGGGACGCTTACGTTGTTGCATCTGAAACCTGCGCATTCGACCAAATTGGCGCTACTTTTGTCCGTGAGGTTTTACCAGGGGAACTCGTAACAATCAGTGAAAAAGGGATTGAATCAACACGTTTTGCAATGCGTGAGCAGCGTAGAATGTGTGCGATGGAGTATGTTTATTTATCAAGACCAGACAGTGACTTAAATGAAGTGAATGTTCATGCTTCCAGAAAACGGATGGGAATGGAGCTTGCCAAGGAATCTCCTGCAGAGGCGGATATGGTAATTGGTGTTCCGGATTCCAGTATTTCTGCTGCGATTGGTTTTGCAGAAGAAAGCGGACTTCCTTATGAGATGGGGATTATTAAAAACCGTTATGTTGGAAGAACGTTTATCCAGCCTTCTCAGGAGCTGCGTGAACAAGGTGTGAAAATGAAGCTTGCACCAGTACGTGGAATTGTCGAAGGAAAACGGATTGTGATGATAGATGATTCAATTGTTCGGGGAACGACAAGCAGGCGAATTGTTCAAATGCTAAAAGACGCCGGTGCCAAAGAAGTTCACGTCCGGATTGCCTCACCCTCTATTCAAAATCCATGCTATTACGGTATTGACATGTCAACACGAAAAGAGTTAATTGCAGCGAACAACTCCATTGATGAAATTTGCGAAATAATTGGTGCTGAAAGTGTTTCTTATTTATCGATTGATGGATTGGAAAAAGCAATCATAAAGGACAAAACACTTCATCAAGGAATTTGTGCTGCATGTATGACAGGGAACTATCCTGTAAAAGAAAACGGACAAACTGAAATTTCTTATACGAGATCTTAACAATTTTTACTGGAGGATGTGTCAAACATGTCAAACGTTTATAAAAATGCCGGTGTAGATGTTGATAAGGGGTATGAAGCTGTTGAACGAATGAAAAAGCATGTAGCCAGAACGTCCCGGCCTGAAGTACTGGGCGGAATTGGCTCGTTTGCGGGTTTGTTTGAGCTATCCTCATTCAATTACAAAGAGCCTGTTATGGTTTCTGGGACAGATGGCGTTGGAACCAAGCTGAAACTGGCCTTCCAATTAGGAAAGCATGATACAGTTGGCGAAGATCTTGTCGCTATGTGTGTCAATGACATCGTTGCACAAGGTGCCCAGCCATTATTTTTCCTCGATTATATAGCATGTGGCAAAAACAACCCCGAAATGATTGAGCAAATCGTTGCAGGGATTTCCAATGGGTGTGTTGATGCAGGTGCAGCGTTAATTGGTGGTGAGACTGCTGAAATGCCTGGTATGTATAGTGATGATGAATATGACCTGGCCGGGTTTACAGTAGGTATCGCCGAAAAATCTCGTTTAATTACAGGGGACGAAATTAAGGCTGGTGATGCTGTTATCGGCTTAGCTTCAAGTGGAATTCACTCGAATGGCTATTCATTAGTACGAAAACTGGTAGAGGATCTTGATTTAACGAAAACATATGAAGGACTGTTAGAGCCACTCGGAGAGGCACTATTAACCCCTACCAGGATTTATGCAAAGGCCGTTTCTGCTGTTATGAAGGAGGTTTCAATCAAAGGAATCTCACATATTACAGGTGGAGGATTTTATGAAAACCTGCCACGCATGTTGCCTGAAGGACATGGAGTTGAGATTAATCATTCAAGCTGGCAACGTCCCGCGATATTTTCTTTTTTACAAAAGCAGGGAGATATCCCCGAGGAGGATATGTACAGCGTATTTAACATGGGAATTGGGATGGCAATCGTCATTGCCCAGGAAGATGTTGATGACGTATTAAATTGCTTACAGGAACAAGGGGAAACAGCCTCCGTTATAGGGAAGGTTACATCAAACGAAGGAGTGCATTTTACATCATGAAAAAAATAAGGGCGGCTGTATTCGCATCAGGTGCCGGCAGTAATTTTCAAGCAATCATGGAAAACGATCTCCTGTGTGAAGTTGCGCTTCTCGTTTGTGACAAACCTGGTGCCCGTGTACTTGAGAAAGCGGAGAAGTTTGGTGTCCCGACCTTCGTTTTTGATTCAAAGGAATATGCGTCAAAATCAGATTACGAGAAGGAGCTGGTTCATAGGCTGCAGCAAGCAGATATCTCATGGATATTTTTAGCAGGGTACATGCGAATTGCCGGACCAACGCTATTAAACGCCTATGAAAATAAGATAATTAATATTCATCCGTCATTGTTACCGGAATTCCCAGGTAAAGATGCAATTGGGCAAGCTTTTAAGGCAGGTGTCAGCACTACTGGTGTGACCGTTCACTATATAGATGACGGAATTGATACTGGACCAGTAATTGCACAGGAATCGATAGAAGTTTTCAGCGATGATACAGCGGAAACGTTGAAAGAGCGAATCCAGCAGGTGGAGCATAGATTGTATCCGGTAGTTATCAATCGGCTGATGAAGTGAGGATGTAAACTCGAGCGACAGGGGCTGGAACTCGAGCGAGCAGCACGGAAACTCGAGCGAGCAGCACGGAAACTCGAGCGAGCAGCGGCGGAACTCGAGCGAGCAGCACCGAAACTCGAGCGAGCAGCACTGGAACACGAGCGAGCAGCACTAGAACTCGAGCGAGCAGCAGGGAAACTCGAGCGAGCAGCACTGGAACACGAGCGAGCAGCACCGAAACTCGAGCGAGCAGCACCGAAACTCGAGCGAGCAGCACTGGAACACGAGCGAGCATCACGGAAACTCGAGCGAGCATCTAACCGACCAACCGCAACAAACACAATATCCAAATAGTGAGGAGTATTCCACATGAAAAAACGAGCACTAATAAGCGTTTCTGACAAAGCTAACATTATCGAGTTTGCCGAAGGACTTGTTGAATTAGGTTATGAAATTATCTCAACAGGCGGTACGCTGAATAAATTAACTGAAGCAGGTGTTCAAGCTATCGCAGTAGAAGATGTAACAGGTTTTCCGGAAATGCTTGGTGGCCGTGTGAAAACATTGCATCCAAAAATTCATGCGGGGTTACTGGCAAAACGCGATAATACTGAACATCAGAAGCAGCTTGCAGAAAGTGGCATTCATCCAATAGATATGGTAGTTGTTAACCTATATCCATTTAAACAAACGTTTGATCAATTGGATGTAACGGAAGAAGAAATCATTGAAAACATTGATATTGGGGGTCCTACAATGTTACGTGCAGCGGCAAAAAGTTTTGCTGATGTAACGGTTGTTGTCGATCCAGCTGACTACAACAGCATTTTGGGCTCATTACAGGAAAATAGTCTAAACAAATCGGAACGGAAAAAGCTTGCTGCAAAAGTATTTCGCCACACAGCGCAATATGATTCAATGATTGCCAGTTATTTTACTGAGGATGCTTTTCCTGAGAACTATACCGTAACATATGAAAAAGCACAGACCTTACGTTATGGAGAAAACCCACATCAAACTGCCGCATTTTATCAAAATCCAACTGAAACCACAATGAGTCTGGCTTCAGCAAAACAGTTGCATGGAAAAGAACTTTCCTATAATAATATTCAGGATGCAAACGCAGCTCTTGAAATAATCGCTGAATATGGAAGCCCAACTGCAGTAGCAGTGAAACACATGAATCCATGTGGAATTGGTGTTGCTGAAGGAATAAATCAGGCATTTTCTAAGGCATATGAAGCTGATTCTGTTTCGATCTTTGGCGGGATTGTTGCTTGCAACCGTAAAATTGATGTTGAGTTAGCGACTAAATTGAGTGAAATTTTTCTGGAAATTGTTATTGCACCGGAATTTACTGAAGAAGCGTTAGCTATTTTAACGAAAAAGAAAAATATAAGATTGCTTGAAATGGTAATGGTTAATGAGCAGTCAACTTATCACAAGCTGACAACGGTAAAAGGCGGCTTGTTAATTCAGCGTAATGATGACGCAGAAGTCGATCGAAAGGACCTTACATTTCCAACGGATAAAAAACCTTCTGAAGATGAAATCAAGGATCTGTTATTTGCCTGGAAAGCCGTAAAGCATGTGAAATCGAATGCTATTGTTCTGGCAAAAGGAATGCAGACGGTTGGTGTTGGTGCGGGGCAAATGAATCGTGTAGGGGCTGCAGGTATTGCGCTAGAACAGGCTGAAGAGAAGGCAAAAGGTGCAGTACTGGCATCAGATGCATTTTTCCCAATGCCAGACACGGTTGAGATAGCTGCGAAGGCTGGTATATCAGCAATTATTCAGCCAGGTGGATCTAAACGTGACCAGGACTCGATTGATATGTGTAATAAGTACGGAATTTCCATGGTATATACGGGGATACGGCATTTTAAACATTAAACTTGAAGGGTGTTCTGAATGAATATATTAGTTGTCGGACGAGGTGGACGTGAACATAGTATCGTAATGAATCTAGCCCAATGCAATACTGCTAACCAGTTATATGCGGCACCAGGTAATGGAGGAATTGCCAAAATGGCCACATGTGTGGAGATTTCAGAAATGGACATCGATCGTTTAGTTGAATTTGCTAAAGAAAACACTATTGACCTAACGATTGTCGGACCAGAGAATCCATTACTGGCAGGGATTGCTAATCGGTTTCAGGAAGAAAATCTAACTATTTTTGCCCCGACAAAGGAAGCAGCTTTATTAGAAGGCAGTAAGCGTTTTGCGAAGTCATTTATGCAAAAATATGACATTCCAACAGCTGAGCATGCTAGCTTCACCGATGCGGATGATGCCAAGAAATATATTGAAGTAAAAGGTGCCCCGATTGTAATTAAAGCGGATGGACTTGCAGCTGGCAAGGGGGTTGTTGTTGCTGAAACCAAACAGGAAGCAAATGAAACTGTAGACGATATGCTGGTCAACAAGGCTTTTGCTGATGCGGGCGCTACAATAGTAATTGAAGAATGCTTAATCGGAAAAGAATTTTCGCTAATGGCTTTTGTTCATGAAAATAACGTGTACCCGATGATTCCGGCCCGTGACCATAAACGTGCTTATGACGATGACCAAGGTCCGAACACAGGAGGCATGGGCGCTTATGCCCCAGTTCCGGATATCTCCCAGGAAACCCTAGATTATACAGTTGATAAAATTCTTCAAAAGACCGCCGAGGGTCTATTGAATGAAGGACGACCATTTACAGGAATTTTATATGCAGGACTGATAATGACAGATAATGGCCCGAAAGTAATCGAGTTCAACACCCGCTTTGGTGATCCTGAAACGCAAGTAGTTCTGCCGTTGCTGACAAATAATCTTCTGCAAGTATTCCAGGATGTAATGAATGGGATTAATCCAGCTCTCGAATGGGAAGGGAAGTGCTGTGCCGGAGTAGTGGTTGCAGCAAAAGGCTATCCTGCTTCATATGAAAAAGGCATTCCGTTATCAGGATTAAAGCCATATGGTGATGAATTTGTCGTCCATGCTGGAACAAGACAGGCAGACTCAGGATTTGTTTCCGATGGTGGAAGAGTTCTATTGGTTGGTGCAAAAGGCTCGACTTTATCGAGAGCAGTAGAAGACTCATATAAATGTTTGGATACTCTTGCCTTATCGGATGAATTTTTTTACCGAAGAGATATCGGAAAAAAATAAAAAATGAATGTGCCCAAGAGACGATATATAAGCTCTTGGGTTGTATTTTTCCTCAGCCCTCCCTCACTGTCACAAAACTTTCATTTTAATATACAAAAACTTTACAGTACTAAAGCGAAAAATATGTTAAGATAGAAAAAATTACACATTGGAGCGTTGCTATATGCTACAAAATGGATACTACTGGAGAAACCGTGAACTAAGAGAACATGTTGCTGTTCTTGATGGAAAAGTGGCACCAACAATTCTTTTAAAAAATGGAACATATTTAAACACATATACGAAGCAATGGTTGCGTGCGAACATCTGGATTTTCAACGATCGCATCGTATATGTTGGGGATAAACTACCTGAAAATAATAAAACTACCGAAGTGATAGACTGCGATGACTTATTTATTGTACCTGGGTACATGGAACCGCATGCACATCCATTCCAGCTGTATAACCCTGAATCACTTGCGATGCATGCTGCAAAATACGGAACAACTACATTGATAAATGATAATTTAATGTGGAATTTTTTGTTAGATAAAAAGAAAGCGTTTTCGCTGTTGGAGGAGTTCAATAGATTTCCTGTTTCAATGTATTGGTGGGCAAGATTTGACTCTCAAACAGCTCTGCAGGATGAGGGGGAACTTTTCAGTACTGAAAATGTACTATCCTGGCTGGATCATGAATCAGTAGTACAAGGCGGCGAACTGACATCATGGCCGAGCTTACTTTCAGGTGATGACCGTCTGTTGTATTGGATTCAAGAGGCGAGAAGGTTAGGCAAACCGATTGAAGGTCATTTACCGGGTGCTTCCGAAAAGACATTAACGAAACTAAAATTGCTGGGTATATCAGCAGAACATGAAGCAATGACAGGACAGGAAGTAATTAAACGGTTACGGCTTGGCTACCAGGTCGGTCTTCGATATTCATCTATCCGCCCTGACCTGCCAAGTCTAATTGATGACATTCTTGCAGAAGATCTGCAAACCTTCGATAATATTACCATGACAACTGACGGAGCAACACCATCATTCTATGAAAATGGGGTGATGAATGTTTGTATTGAAATCGCTATTGAAAAAGGTGTCCCTATAGCTGACGCATACCGTATGGCATCATTTAATGTTGCTAGGCATTATGGACTGCACGAAGAACTAGGAAGTATTGCACCGGGCCGAATTGCAAACATTAACTTTATCAACGAAAAGGATAACCCAAACCCAGTTAGTGTTCTGGCAAAGGGAGAGTGGATTGTTAAAGATAATGAGGAACAGCACAATATGTTTAAAATTAACTGGGGAAAGTATGATATAGAACCACTTACTTTCGATTGGGATCTGAATATGGAGGACTTGCAATTTTCTGTTCCAATAGGCCTTGAGATGGTAAATGAGGTAATTATAAATCCGTATCCCATTGAAACGGACGTAACGCTTGATGTTATATCAAGTAAATATGATGACGCATTTCTTTTATTAGTAGATAGGAACGGGGAATGGCGTGTAAACACTGCAATTAAGGGATTCACAAACCAGCTGGGTGCTCTGGCAAGCTCATTCTCAACAACAGGTGACTTGGTTTTTATCGGTAAAAGTAAACCTGATATGCTGATTGCCTGGGAACGCATGAAGGAACTTGGTGGAGGCATTGTATTGGTGCACGAAGGTGATATTATTTTTGAATTACCACTTCAATTGGCAGGAAGTATGTTCGCCGGGGAAATGAAACAATTAATGGAAAAAGAAAAACAACTTAAAAGCTTGCTGAAAGAATTTGGCTATCATTTTACCGACCCAATATATTCGATATTATTCCTGTCTTCAACCCATCTTCCATACATTCGGATTACACAACAAGGAATTATGGATGTTAAGAAACGTGAAGTCCTCTTTCCAGCTAACATGCGATAGCGTATAATGGAAAAAAGATAAATTTTATTAGTTGAAAGAGGTGGGAATTTGAGGAAATTATTATTTTACATCGTATTATTAATAATGTTCGTACTACTTGCAGCTTGCTCAGACGACAAGCAGGAAGCTGAGGACAATGGAACAAAAGAAAATGCAGTAGAAGAAAAAGATCAAGCGCAAGCTCCCAAAGACACTAAAAAGCCAAATACATTCCCGCTAACAGGTATTAAAACAGATCAAAAAGTAAATGATCGAATTGTTAGTGTCATGGTAAATAACCATACAAAAGCACGCCCGCAAACAGGACTTTCGAAAGCGGATATTGTTTTTGAATTCTTGGCAGAAGGACAAATTACCCGTTTTCTGGCTATGTTTCAAAGTGAGAAACCGGATGTTGTTGGTCCAGTAAGAAGTGCACGTGAGTACTATTTTGAAATTGCAGACGGGTATGATGCGTTATATATTTATCATGGTGCAGCAAACTTTATAAATGATATGGTTAAGAACCGCGGTATTGAACACTTAAATGGCTCCATTTATGATAACGATGGCCACTTATTTAAACGTGAATCTTTCCGCAATGCACCACATAACTCATACTTGCAATTTGGTGCAGTATATGATGTTGCATCTCAAAAAGGATATGAAGTCAAACATTCTTATGAGCCACTGCCATTTTTATCAGAAGATGAAGCAAAAAACATCTCAGGTGATGCAGCAAAACATGTTGAAATCGTGTATTCTGACAACAGCCCGATGGAAATTGTCGAATATGAATATGACGAAACAAGTGAAAAATATACACGATACAGCGATCAGGAAAAAACAGTCGAATTGAACTCTGAAGAACCGATACAGGTAGACAATATATTTATTGTAGAGACGCATCATGAAGTTATTGATAGTGCAGGGCGACGTGAAATTGATATAACTTCAGGAGGAAATGGATACCTGATTCAAAAGGGAAAGGTTCAGCAAGTCAAATGGGAGAACCGTGACGGGAGAATAATCCCTGTGAAGGATGGGAAGCCAGTTAAATTTGTCCCTGGTAAAACATGGATAAATGTTGTGCCGTCAAGTCCGGGAATTGGGCAATCTGTAACTATTTCGAATTAGTATGAATCAGGGGGGTTCGTTGTGCAAATTGATAAACTACGCGGAAAACAGTTAGATCAAATGTTTGATGCTATTCTGTCACTTAAAGATCGTGAGGAATGCTATAAATTTTTTGATGATATTGCAACAATGTCAGAGATACACTCTATTTCCCAGCGATTGCAAGTTGCAAAAATGTTAACAGAAGGTCACACATATAATGTTATCGAAAATGAAACGAATGCCTCTACCGCCACTATATCACGTGTCAGGCGATGTATTAACTTTGGCAGTGATGGTTATAAGCTTGTTTTGGATCGCATTATGGACGAGGAAGAATAACAATGTCGCTATCTCGTTGAGGTAGCGGCATTTTTCTCTAAACTCCTTATACTTAGGAGTACAAGCTTTAGCTGCAGTTATATAGTAAGAAACCAACTTGGCTACAGAATGTGCAGTCACCATCTATCATGAAAGATTTGTAATCGAATTAGAGCTTTCACTTATCCAATTTGAGATTTTGCGGACACCAGAGCCCTTATTTGGCGGAAATCCACGAAATGGAAGTGTTGGCGGACACCAGGGACCCTATTTGGCACAAATGTCCCCATATACCATGATATATGTAAAATAAGGGCTTCTGTGTCCGGATAAGTTCGAAAAGGTCACTTATTTATAGAAATAGCGTCTCCTGTGTCCGCAAAAATATATTTAAGATTCTGCTAACCTTTTATAGAAGTTAAAGAAAACCCGCCCGTCCGCTATTTATTATGAAATTGTAATCAAAAAAACAGTTATAATAAAAGAGTCTTTTCAAATCAAGATTCCCCATGATCAGCCTCTTCTTAAAAAAACCCCAAAAACAGTAAACTTTATCCTAATTTCCCTGCCTGATTTTTGGTATACTTTAAGAATGAAATAATATAACGCTAAATGAACCGATCCAATTTTTGAAAATGGAGGATTAACGTTGAATCATACATTGAACGAATGGAAGCATTTATTTAAACTGGATCCTGCCAAAGAAATATCGGATGAGCATCTTGACATGATTTGTGAATCAGGGACTGATGCGGTTATTGTAGGTGGGACTGATAATGTTACATTGGATGGAGTGCTGGATTTACTCTCACGAATTCGCCGTCATACAGTTCCATGTGCACTGGAAATATCCAACATGGATGCTGTCACACCAGGATTTGACTTTTATTTTATACCAATGGTTGTGAACAGTACCGAGAAAAAATGGATGATGGATTTACAGCATCAAGCAATTAAAGAATATAAGGATATTATGGACTGGAATGAAATGTTCGTGGAAGGCTATTGTATTTTAAATCAGGAATCCAAAGCTTTTTCGAAAACAAACTGCGAAATGCCGGATGAAGATGATGTGACAGCATATGCTTACATGGCTGAGCGTGTTTTCCATTTGCCAATCTTTTATATGGAATACAGCGGCATATATGGCGATCCGTCACTAGTGAAAAAAGTGAAGGATCAATTGAGCAACACAAAGCTCTTTTACGGTGGAGGCATTGAAAACAACTTTCAGGCTCGTGAAATGAAAGAGCATGCAGATACAATAATAGTTGGAAACGGTATTTATACAGACATAAAAAAAGCATTAAAAACTGTTAAAGCAGTTAACGATATGGATTAAGGTGGTGTCATTGTGAGTCAAATGATGGGTGACTTACTAAGTGGATTAAACAAGGAACAGCAACAGGCAGTTAAACATACAGAAGGACCTTTACTAATTATGGCAGGAGCGGGAAGTGGCAAAACACGAGTGCTTACACACCGTATAGCCTATTTGCTTCGTGAAAAGGAAGTTTCGCCAAAAAGTGTTCTGGCGATTACATTTACAAATAAAGCAGCACGCGAAATGAAGGAACGTGTACATAAACTTGTTGGAATGGGCAGCGGTCAGATTTGGGTATCAACCTTCCACTCGATGTGTGTGCGTATTTTGCGAAGAGATATTGACCGGATTGGGTATAGCCGAAACTTCACGATTCTTGATAGCAGCGACCAACTATCAGTTATCAAACAAATACTAAAAGACTTAAATATTGACCCGAAAAAATTCGAACCGCGTGCAATGCTAGGATCAATTAGTTCAGCAAAAAATGAATTAATAACGCCAGAGGAATACAGCAGGAATGTCGGTGATTTTTTTGAACGGCAAGTCTCACAGGTCTATGACAAGTATCAGAAAACCCTGCAAAAGAACCAATCACTCGATTTTGATGATTTGATAATGCAGACAATCCATTTATTCAAAAGAGTTCCGGAAGTATTGGAATATTACCAGCGCAGATTCCAGTATATTCATGTGGATGAGTATCAGGATACGAATCATGCTCAATACTATTTAGTACAGCAGCTGGCAAACCGTTTTCAGAACCTATGTGTTGTTGGAGATTCTGATCAGTCTATTTATGGCTGGCGTGGAGCTGACATTGCGAATATCCTGTCCTTTGAAAAAGATTATCCGTCAGCAAGAACTGTTTTCCTTGAACAAAATTACCGTTCGACTAAATCGATTCTTTCTGCAGCTAATAAAGTAATTGAGCATAATTCAGGAAGGAAGCCGAAGAACCTCTGGACAGAAAATGCAGAGGGAAAGAACATCCATTATTTCCAAGGTGCAACCGAACAAGAGGAAGCATTGTTCATAACGGATAAAATCCAGGAGTTAATACGTGAGGAAGGCTATTCAGCAAATGATATATCCATATTATACCGGACAAATGCCCAATCACGTGCTGTTGAGGACACTTTTATGAAGTCGAATATTGCCTATCAAATGGTGGGCGGAACAAAGTTCTATGATCGGAAAGAAATTAAGGATATGGTTGCTTACTTACGGCTAATTACAAATCCTGATGATGATTTAAGCTTTGAACGTGTGGTTAATGCACCAAAACGCGGTATTGGAAAAACTTCGGTAGAAAGATTGCGTGCCTATTCTGCACAGCATGATATATCATTTTATCAGGCGGTAAAAGAAGTGGATTTTACCGGTGTACCTAAAAAGGCTGCAAACGCGTTAGCTGAATTTGGTAATTTAATTAAAACACTCACCCAGCAACAGGAGTTTTTAACGGCAACAGATATGGTTGAAGCAATTTTACAACGTACAGGTTATGAACAGGCGCTGAAAAATGAACGAACAATCGAATCACAAAGCCGTATCGAAAACCTCGAAGAATTCAAAACCGTAACACAGGACTTCGAGAAAATAAGTGAAGATAAAACACTTGTTGCATTTTTGACTGACTTGGCCTTGATTGCCGATTTAGATCGTGTTGATGATGACGAGGACTCCGAAAATGAAGAAAAAATTACTATGATGACCTTGCATGCTGCCAAAGGACTGGAATTTCCTGTTGTCTTTTTAATTGGCTTGGAAGAGAATGTGTTTCCACACAGCAGGTCGATGTTTGATAATGAAGAAATGGAAGAAGAGCGACGTTTAGCATATGTTGGAATTACACGAGCTGAACAACAGCTGTACTTAACACACGCCAAAATGCGTACCCTGTACGGACGGACAAATATGAATCCAATCAGCCGATTCATCAATGAAATTCCGGAAGAGCTCATCGACGGCATTGAGCAGGCACGTGCTACGATGTATGGTTCTATTTCTAAAACACCAGATAAACCATCACCTGTAAAAAAACGACGTGCCGAAAAAATGCAGAGCACAACTGGTGCCGAGAGTGAATCATGGGGACCAGGTGACAAAGCGAAACACAACAAATGGGGTGTTGGTACTGTTGTTAAGGTGCAAGGTGAAGGAGAAGCAATGGAAATGGATATCGCCTTTCCAGCACCGACAGGAATTAAACGTGTGTTAGCCAAATTTGCTCCAATTACGAAAGAATAAGGAGGTGCTTGCCAATGGATAAACCACAAGCACAAAAAAGAATTAATGAGCTGACAGAAGTACTGCATCAATATAATCATGAATATCATGTACTCGATAACCCAAGTGTTTCTGATGCAGAATATGACCAAAAAATGCAGGAGCTGCGTAACTTGGAGGAAGAGTTTCCTGAACTAATTTCACCTGAATCACCTACACAGCGTATTGGCGGTGAACCGTTGGATGCTTTTCAGAAAGTCCAGCATAATGTGCCAATGCTGAGCCTGGGTAATGCCTTTAATGCGAGTGATTTGCGTGACTTCGCCCGACGTGCAAGTCAGGGAACGGACGAAACTATAGCTTATGTATGTGAGCTTAAAATAGATGGACTTGCCATTTCATTATTATATGAAGATGGCAGGTTTGTTCGCGGTGCTACTCGCGGTGATGGAACAATTGGTGAAGATATTACAAGTAACCTTAAAACAATAGGCAGTATCCCGCTTACGATTAAGGAAAAAGAAACAATCGAGGTGCGCGGTGAAGCATTTATGCCCCATAAGTCATTCATCGCATTAAATAATGAACGCAATGAAAAGGAAGAAGAACCCTTTGCAAACCCACGAAATGCTGCTGCGGGTTCATTGCGGCAGCTTGATCCAAAAATAGCAGCAAAGCGGAATCTGGATATATTTTTATATGGTGTAGGTGAGTGGGATGCAGGTACATTAGAATCCCATAGTGAGCGGCTTGATTACTTAAAGAAGCTTGGATTTAAAACAAATCCAGAATGGAAAAAGTGCGAAACCATCGATGAAGTTATTGAATATGTCGAGCATTGGGAAAATGAGCGGCCAAATTTAAATTATGAAATAGATGGCATTGTGGTAAAAGTAGATAATCTGACACAACAAGAGGAACTTGGATTTACAGCAAAAAGTCCACGGTGGGCAATTGCATATAAATTTCCTGCAGAAGAAGCTGTAACAACTCTTCATAATATTGAATTAAGTGTTGGGCGCACTGGTGTGATTACTCCTACAGCAATATTGGAACCAGTTAAAGTAGCAGGGACAACCGTAAAGCGGGCATCGTTACATAACGAAGACTTAATTCGTGAAAAGGACATTCGCATCGGAGACACCGTCGTTATAAAAAAAGCTGGAGACATTATCCCGGAAGTTATTCGTGCTGTTGCAGATAAACGAACAGGTCATGAACAGGAATTTCATATGCCGGATGAATGTCTGGCATGTGGCAGTGAACTTGTACGCTTGGAAGAGGAAGTAGCATTACGCTGTATTAATCCTAACTGCCCTGCACAGTTAAAAGAAGGACTAATCCATTTTGTCTCCCGGAATGCAATGAATATTGATGGACTAGGGGAAAAGGTAATCATTCAACTATTTCAGGAAGAATTGATCCAAACGATTGCTGATCTCTATCGTCTAGAGCGAGCTGACCTGCTGGAATTGGAACGGATGGGTGAGAAATCAGTTGATAATTTATTAAAAGCAATCGAGGCATCAAAGGATAACTCGCTGGAACGTTTGCTATTTGGACTTGGAATTCGTTTCGTTGGTTCGAAAGCAGCAAAAACACTTGCAGCCCATTTTGAAACGATGGAAGGCTTACAACAGGCAACGTTTGATGATATCATTGAAATAAATGAAATGGGCGAAGTGATGGCTGACTCGATTGTCCGTTATTTTGCCGAGGAAGAAGTCAATGATCTCCTTCGTGAATTAAATACGCTCGGTGTAAATATGGAATACAAAGGACCGAAGAAACAGGATATCGCAGAAGACACACCTTTTTCTGGAAAAACGGTAGTCCTCACAGGAAAGATGGAACTATTTACACGATCAGATGCAAAGAGTGCTATTGAGCAACTTGGCGGATCTGTGACTGGTAGTGTAAGTAAAAAAACAGACATTGTTATAGCAGGGGAAGATGCCGGGTCGAAATTAGAAAAAGCACAAAAGCTCGATATCACGATCTGGAATGAA
This sequence comes from Virgibacillus sp. JSM 102003, assembly GCF_041949995.1. NCBI lineage: Bacteria > Bacillati > Bacillota > Bacilli > Caryophanales > Bacillaceae > Virgibacillus > Virgibacillus sp. JSM 102003. The sequence continues at coordinate 86,088 of NZ_JBHFQH010000009.1, read as the reverse complement.
CAGCAACTTAAAGATGTCTTAGATGGTTAAGGGAGTGGAACGTTGTGAAAAAAATTATTGCTTGGTTGTTAGGCACACTATTGTTCTTAACGAGCTGCAGCCCAAGCATCAATGATGATGAGGTTGTCAAACAAGAGGATGAACCAGAACAGAATACATCAATCGTCTCAAGCAACCAATTCTCTAAAGAGAATTACCGAACAATACTTCCATATCGACCAAGCGCATCCCGCGGAGTTATCGTCAACCAAATGGGTAACAGGCTGGATATAGATGAAATGGAACAAGGTTTAAGACGACTTTCTAAAGAATATTATGACCCGGAGAAGTACTTTTTTGAAGAAGGTCAGTATTTAGAAAAGGATATGATGTACAACTGGCTTGAGCGAGAAATGACAGAACAACAGTTAGAGGATACAATCGCAAACTATAAAGAAAGTTTTCCGAACGCACCTAAGAGTAAGATCGAAGAAATGAGACATGAGAATACGTTGGCACTTAACCCACCAATTAAAAATAAAAAATCAGTAAAACAGCAAAAAGACAATCCAAAATATCTAACCCATATTCTGGAGCAGAACTTTCTGAAAAAAAATGAAGATAATTCTGTTGAACTAGTAGGGATGTCCATTGGTATAGCAATGAAATCAGAGTATACATTTCAAACAGAAACTGGCGGGCCAAGTTATCATCATGAAATCCCAAAGTCAACGATGATTAAAAAAGGAAAGAAAATTGCGCAAACAGTTCTTGAACGAATTCGTAAAATGGAGGGTCTAAGTGAAATCCCCATTCTTATCACCTTGTACAGAGAAGAAGACCAAGGATCACCTGTACCTGGAAGCTTTGTTGCAAAAACAAGTGTAAAAGGTAGTGACATGTCCATAGGTGAATGGGAAACAGTAAATGAAGAAAATATCCTTTTCCCTTCAGATGAAGGCAAAGAAAAATATTATGATCAGCAACAACTAGTACAAGACTTCGGTAGTAAAATAGAAGAATATTTTCCGAATTATGTTGGTGTTATCGGTGAAGGTTTCTACATTAATGAAGAACTGAAGAAATTAACATTGGAAATTCCGCTTGAGTTTTATGGGAAAGGTGAGGTTATTGGTTTTACCCAATATACGTACCAGTTAGTTTCAGAAATGTTTTCGAACTATTATGATCTTGAAATCAAAATAAAGTCAAATAGTAAAATGGAAAGCGTTATATACCGGAATGCAGGAGCAGAAGAACCGAAAGTTCACATTTTCGATAAATAAACTAGATTCATTGAAGTGTTTAGGTGATTCGGTTAAAATAAGGGATGGGAAAGCTCCATCCCTTATTTTGTATAAAATATGAAAACGCAATCATGGAGTAAATGCAGAATCTTAAGGAGGTTTTTTCATGGTAGTACCGTACAAGCATGAACCTTTTACAGACTTTACCGTAGAAGAAAATAGAAGTGCGATGCTGGAAGCACTTAAAAAGGTTGAAGCTGATCTTGGTAAAGAATACCCACTGATCATTGGTGGGGAGCGCATTACAACAAATGATAAGATTAAATCGGTTAACCCTGCAAAAAAAGATGAAGTTGTGGGTTATGTTTCAAAGGCTAATCAGGAACTGGCTGAACAGGCAATGAAAGTTGCTGATACAACATTTGAAACTTGGAGAAAGTCAGATCCGAAATTTCGTGCAGATATTCTGTTTCGTTCGGCAGCAATTGTTAGACGACGCAAGCACGAATTTACTGCACACTTAGTAAAAGAGGGTGGAAAACCATGGAAAGAAGCGGATGCTGATACAGCAGAAGCAATTGATTTCATGGAATATTACGGCCGTCAGATGCTCAAATTTAAAGATGGCGTTGAAATTAATAGCCGCCCAATCGAGTATAACCAATATAATTATATCCCATTAGGCGTTGGCGTGGTAATTTCACCATGGAATTTCCTTTTCGCAATTATGGCAGGTACAACTGTTGCTTCGATGGTTTCAGGTAATACTGTATTATTGAAACCAGCCAGCTCAACACCTGTTATTGCATATAAATTGATGGAAGTACTTGAAGAAGCAGGGATGCCAGCAGGTGTAATCAACTATATTCCTGGACCAGGAAGCGAAGTTGGTGACTATCTTGTAGATCATCCACGAACTCGTTTCATAAGCTTTACTGGTTCTCGCGATGTTGGTACCCGTATCTTTGAACGTGCCGCAAAAGTACAGCCAGGCCAAAAGTGGCTTAAGCGTACCATCATCGAAATGGGCGGTAAGGATACAATCGTTGTGGATAATGAAGCAGATCTTGAACTTGCTGCACAATCGATTGTTCAATCAGCATTTGGTTTCTCTGGCCAAAAATGTTCAGCATGTTCACGTGCTGTAATACATGAAGATGTATATGATCAGGTGAAAGATCGTGTAGCAGCATTAACAAAAGAAAAGTCTGCTGGTGATCCGCATGATAACTCACACTTTATGGGTCCAGTAATTGACCAGGGTGCATATGATAAAATTATGAGTTATATTGAAATTGGTAAAAAAGAAGGTGAACTTCTTGCTGGCGGTGATGGCGATGATAGCAAAGGCTGGTTTGTAAATCCAACCGTATTTGCTGATCTTGATCCAGAAGCACGCATTATGCAGGAGGAAATCTTTGGACCAGTTGTTGGATTAACAAAAGCAAAGAACTTCGATCATGCAATTGAAATTGCAAATAACACAGAATACGGACTAACTGGTGCGGTAATTACCAACAACCGCGTTCACCAAGAGAAGGCACGTGAAGACTTCCATGTCGGTAACCTTTACTTCAACCGTGGCTGTACAGCTGCTATTGTTGGATACCAGCCATTTGGCGGCTTCAACATGTCAGGTACAGACTCAAAAGCAGGTGGTCCGGACTACCTAATCCACCATATGCAAGGTAAGACTACATCAGAAATGTTCTAAGTAATTAGTCTTACAAATTTCGACAAAGCCCTTTTTTGCGCTTAGATGTGCAAAAAAGGGCTTTTTATATCAAACTTTCCTAATTTCAGGAAAGTCAGCAAGTTTTTTAGGTGTTTAATGCTATAAAATCCCCTCAACTTTCCCAATATGAATTATTTGAAAATATGTTATTATATAAATATAGAAACTTTAAATAAAATGTGATTAAATTCAGCTAGTGAGGTGGGTATAAAGATGGAAATAGGTCCATATATCAAATTACACCGCATTAAACAGGAAATGACCCAAGCAGAGCTAGCTGAGGGAATTGTCTCTTTTGCATATTTATCAAAAATAGAGAACCAAAAAACAGAGGCAAGCTCAAATGTAATAAGCCTTTTGTGTACCCGTCTTGGAATTCAGCTCAACAACGATACAGACGAGACAATTAGGGACAAGTGCCAGCAATGGTATGAAATGCTGTTTGAGGTTAATGACAAAGAGGAAATCATTAAAACATATAAAGAATTAAATAGTTTAATGTATGAACACCATTCAGACAGTTTAATTTTGTTTGAAATTCACAAGATAAGGTATTTTTTAATCTTAGGAGAATTTGAAGAAGCATTAACTCAGATTAATAGGCTTGCAGATATGTCTGGAACCTTTGATAGTTTACATCAGTTCTATTGGTATAAGTTTAAAGGGAATTACAGTTCTCTAAATGGTGAGTTTAGCCAGGCAATGCGAATGTACCGGATTGCAGAGGAAAAATTGAATCAGCTTGAATTATCTGAAGAAAAAATTGCAGATTTACTATATACTATTGCCGTAACTCATAGTAAATTAAGAAATACCCTTGAGGTAATTGAATATGCAGAGAAAGCTATTGATATATTTCGTAAACAGTATAATTTTATCCGCTGTGCCCAATGCCATATTGTTTTGGGAATATCATACCGCAGAATAAGAATGTATGATAAGGCTATTAAAAACTATAACCTGGCTAAACATTTAGGTCAGCTTAGCCAAAACAAGCAGATTATTCAACTGGCTAACCAAAATTTAGGCTATCTTCACTCTACAAAAGGTGACACAAAAGAAGCAATTCATTTTTATGAAGAGGTTGTGGATGATCAGGAAGTTGTTTTAGTAGAGAGGGTAGCTGCAGCAACTTCTTTAATTAAAGAGTACTATAATGTATACAACTTTGATCAGGCTAAACGTATGATTGGTAGAAGCTTAGATTTACTTGAAGAAAAAAATAATAATGAAGAATATAAATTATTCTATTACATTATTTACACATACGATTATGCGCTTAAAAAGGAAAAGGATAAATTTGAATCTTTGGTAATCGATGAATTTATACCTTACTTAAAGAAACATAAAGACTATGCCAACTTAGTAATTTATACTAATATGGTTGCAAAACATTTCGAGGGGCATAACAGGTATAAAGATGCTGTGAAGTATTATAAACTAGCTAATATAACATATGAAGAGTTAGTAAGCTTATAAAGGAGGGGATAAAATGAAAAAGCTAATGGCAACTGTTGCTTTTGGGGCTCTCTTAGTTGCGGGCTTCGCTGTAGCACAAGATAGTCCAGCAGACACTACTATGGAAAGAGAACCTAGTATACTATCAATCAGCCATGACTCAAGTCTCTTCTAAATTTTTGAAGAATTGCAAGTAATTTTTTTACCCTATTACTATATGATGAACTTGCCTGAAATAGTGTGGAAGCTATTTCAGGTCTTTTTTTTGCAGTTAAGAAGCCACCTTGCTATAAAAGTAAAAACTAATACTTATCGATAATAGAGCTTCGCGATAAGCCAAGTTTTTCTGGTTTGCAAAGAATTTGAACATATTTGCATGAGACAAGGAATATCATTAGAAAACAACCCATCTAAACATCTACAGAAAGGGGGATGGTATTAAATTTAGCTCGAAAACAGTAATACAGAAAAAAGAAACATCATCTTCACCATGCCAATAAAATTCTACAATAAATAACCCCAAAGTATCCCAATCAATCCCTTTTTTCCGTAAAAAACGTGTATTTAACAATCCGAAAACTGTAATTTTTTCATATTTTAAAATGCTCTATAAGTCCTATAGTAGCAGTGCATTAAAAAGATAACACAATTATCTAAAGGTTTAGAATTAACCTAGCACTGTTGTAAAAAATATAATGGTGTGAAAGTATTATATTTGTGCTATTATTAAAATGTGGCATAATTAAAAAAATTCAGAAAGGGGAGTGCGCCAATGGACGAAATGGAATATGCTATTTCGGGTGCATCATGGCTTTGGTTATTTATACCTATGCCAATTCTAATTTTACTATCAATTATTACTTTGTTTACAGAAGGGGGGGAAAAAGTAGATGGGTCTTGAAACACTGATTACGTTTATTGTTTATTTAATAGGTATGCTAGTTATTGGTATTGTCATGTACCGTATGACAAACGATTTATCTGACTATGTACTAGGCGGACGTTCACTTGGCCCTGGTGTTGCAGCATTAAGTGCGGGTGCCTCGGATATGAGTGGCTGGTTATTGCTTGGACTGCCGGGTGCTGTTTATGCATCAGGAATGGGATCAGCGTGGATTGCAGTCGGGTTGGCAATTGGTGCTTACTTAAACTGGCAATTTGTTGCGAAACGTCTTCGAATTTATACAGAGGTTTCCAATGACTCTATTACAGTTCCAGACTTCTTAGAGAATCGCTTTAAAGACAAGTCTCACGTACTACGCGTTATCTCTGCTTTAGTCATTTTATTATTCTTCACTTTTTATACTTCATCAGGAATGGTGGCCGGAGCTAAACTTTTTGAAGCATCATTTGGTTTATCATACAATTCAGCATTATGGATAGGAACAATAGTAGTTGTTTCATATACATTATTGGGTGGTTTCCTAGCTGTTACTTGGACTGACTTTATTCAAGGTATCTTAATGTTCTTAGCACTAATTTTGGTTCCGATTGTTGCTCTTAATGAAATGGGCGGCTGGGATGCAGCAGTGAATGCAGTAGGACAAATCAGCCCTGATCATTTAACAATGGTTCAAGGTGTAGGTATTATGGCAATTATATCTTCTCTAGCTTGGGGACTTGGTTATTTTGGTCAACCACATATACTCGTTCGTTTTATGGCATTGCGTTCACATAAGGATGTTCCAAAGGCACGTTTTATCGGGACAACATGGATGATCCTTGGGCTTTATGGCGCAATATTTACAGGTTTTGTCGGATTGGCATTTATTCAAACACAAGACGTTGGGGTTTTATCTGAATTTGGGATTAGTGTCATTACTGAAAATGGATTCCAGATGCTTGAGGATCCAGAAAAAATCTTCATCGCATTTTCTCAAATTTTATTCAACCCAATTATTGCTGGTATCTTATTAGCTGCGATCCTTTCAGCTATTATGAGTACAATTGACTCGCAGTTATTAGTATCATCATCTGCTGTTGCAGAAGATGTTTACAGAGCGCTTTTCCGTCGTGAAGCTTCTGACAAAGAACTTGTATGGATTGGCAGATTCGCCACGCTTGGAATTGCTTTAATCGCAGCACTCATTGCTATGAATCCTGACAGTTCTGTATTAGAACTCGTTAGTTATGCATGGGCTGGATTTGGTGCAGCTTTCGGACCAACTGTTATACTGGCATTATTCTGGAAAGGATTTACTCGAAACGGTGCATTAGCAGGTATTATTGTTGGTGCTGTTACAGTTGTTATCTGGGGTGAATTCCTGACAGCTGACATGGCTAATATCTTTGGTCTTTATGAAATCGTTCCTGGTTTCATACTCAACTTAATTGTTGCAGTATTGGTTAGTAAATTAGGAAAGCCTTCACCAGAAATTGAAGCTGATTTCGATAAAGCTGAGGCAACACTAAACGAATAATTGATTAGGTCAAAAACCACTTTCCTCCTTAATGAGGGAAGTGGTTTTTCTGTTTGGTTGATTACACAAGACTATTTCTGCTATTATCAATAGTGTCTTTTAAAATATAAAATCGATTAAAATAATAAAAACTACCCTTTATGGAGGTGTCAATTATGGCGGATATTTCAAAGGATCAGGTTAAGCATGTTGCCCACTTAGCAAGACTTGCAGTTACAGAAGATGAGGCAGATCTGTTTACGGATCAGCTCAGTTCAATCATAGATTATGCTGAACAATTAAATGAATTGGATACAGAAGGTGTGGAGCCTACGACACATGTTATGGATTTGAAAAATGTTCTTCGTAAGGACGAGCCTAAAGAATGGATTTCAAAAGAGGATGCATTAAAGAATGCTCCTGATAAGCAGAATGGTTACTTTCGTGTACCATCGATTTTGGAGTAGGGAGGGAACAGCATGTCGTTATTTGACCATAGCATAAAAGAATTAGAATCAATGTTACATAACAAAGAAATTTCAGTAGAAGATCTCGTTGACACATCGTTTGATCGCATCAATGAGGTCGATGACAAGGTACAGGCATTCTTGACGTTGGATGAAGAGCATGCACGCAGTCAGGCAAAGCAATTGGATGCTGCCCCGGATGACGGAGCGCGTTTGTTTGGTATTCCAAGCGGTATTAAAGATAATATTGTGACCAAAGGATTACGTACAACATGTGGAAGTCAATTTTTGAAAAACTTTGATGATCCGCTTTATAATGCAAATGTAGTTGAAAAGTTGAATAATGAAAAGACCGTTACAGTCGGTAAGCTCAATATGGATGAATTCGCGATGGGTTCATCAAATGAAAATTCCAGCTACATGGCAACTCGCAATCCTTGGAACACTGATCATGTTCCAGGTGGTTCAAGTGGCGGATCTGCAGCATCTGTAGCTGCTGGAGAAGTGTTGTTCTCTTTAGGATCTGACACAGGTGGTTCGATTCGTCAGCCTGCTGCATTTTGTGGGGTTGTTGGATTAAAGCCAACATATGGAAGAGTATCGCGGTTCGGATTGGTGGCGTTTGCATCGTCACTTGACCAGATCGGACCAATCACGCGAAATGTTGAAGATAATGCACGCGTACTGGAAGTTATTTCTGGGCACGACAAGAAGGATTCAACCAGCGCTGATATTGATGTTCCTGAATACACCAAGGCACTTACCGGTGATGTGAAGGGACTTAAAATCGCTGTGCCTAAAGAATACCTTGCTGAAGGCGTTGAACCTGAAGTGAAGGAATCTGTCATGAACGCATTGAAAGTATATGAATCCTTAGGTGCAAAGTGGGAAGAGGTATCATTACCACATTCTAAATATGCAGTTGCGACTTATTACCTAATAGCATCATCAGAAGCATCCGCAAACCTTGCACGCTTCGATGGTGTCAGGTACGGTGTACGCTCTGAGAATGCTGATAATATGATTGATATGTTCAAGAATTCCCGTAGTGAAGGTTTTGGAGAAGAAGTGAAACGCCGTATAATGCTTGGAACATTTGCATTAAGCTCAGGCTATTATGATGCATACTATAAAAAAGCACAAAAAGTACGTACATTAATCAAAAATGATTTTGATAAGATTTTTGAAGACTATGATGTTGTTATTGGACCAACTACGCCAACACCTGCTTTTAAAATTGGTGAAAATGTCCATGATCCATTAACAATGTACGCAAATGATATTCTGACTATACCAGTAAACCTTGCTGGTGTTCCCGGAATTTCTGTACCATGTGGATTCTCGGAAAAAGGACTTCCATTTGGCTTACAAATTATAGGGAAGCATTTTGATGAAAGCACCGTTTATCGTGCAGCACATGCATATGAACAAGCAACAGACCATCACACAAAACGACCTCAACTTGGAGGTGCAAAATAATGAATTTCGAAACGATTATCGGCCTAGAAGTACACGTTGAATTAAAAACAGATTCCAAAATTTTCAGTCCAAGCCCAAATGCTTTTGGTGCAGAGCCAAATTCAAATGTTAATCCAATTGATCTTGGGTATCCAGGTGTTCTACCCGTCTTAAATGAAGAAGTGGTAAATTTTGCTATGAAGGCTGCACTTGCACTTAATTGTGAAATTGCAACTGATACAAAGTTTGATCGTAAGAACTACTTTTACCCTGACAATCCAAAAGCATATCAGATTTCTCAGTTCGATAAGCCAATCGGTGAAAATGGCTGGATTGAGATTGAAGTAAATGGAGAAAAGAAACGGATTGGAATTACCCGACTTCATATTGAGGAGGATGCGGGTAAACTAAATCACCAGGATGACGGCTACTCATTGGTTGACTTTAACCGTCAAGGTACTCCATTAGTAGAGATTGTGTCAGAGCCAGATATGCAATCACCGGAAGAGGCGTATGCATACTTGGAAAAATTGAAAAACATTATTCAATATACTGGTGTTTCCGATTGTAAAATGGAAGAAGGGTCACTAAGGTGCGATGCCAATTTATCCATCCGTCCAATAGGGCAGGAGGAATTCGGTACAAAATCAGAATTGAAAAACCTGAACTCTTTTAACTTTGTACAAAAAGGACTGGAATTTGAAGAAAAGCGTCAGGAAAAGGTTCTTTTAGCTGGTGGTGAAATTTTACAGGAAACACGCCGCTATGATGAAAAATCAAAAGAAACAGTCCTGATGCGGGTTAAAGAAGGTTCGGATGATTATCGTTATTTTCCAGAGCCAGATCTTGTACCACTATATATTGATGAAGCATGGAAAGAACGGATTCGAAAGGAGATTCCTGAGCTTCCAGGCGCACGGAAAAAGCGCTATATAGATGAGCTTGGATTACCGGAATACGATGCTGAAGTGTTGACCAATTCCAAGGAAATGTCCGATTTCTTTCAGGTAACAGTCGATCATAATGCAGATGTTAAACAAGCATCAAATTGGTTGATGGGCGAAGTGTCAGGATATATGAATAAACATGCAAAAGAATTAAGTGAACTTGCCTTAACACCAGAATCGTTAGCTAAAATGATTGAACTCATAAAGGATGGAACGATTTCATCTAAAATCGCCAAGAAAGTTTTTGCGGAGTTAGTTGAAAATGGCGGCGATCCAGAGAAGATTGTAAAAGAGAAAGGTCTTGTACAGATATCCGATGAAGGTCAGTTAACTGAGATTATCACGAAAATTCTCGATGAAAATGAACAGTCAATTATTGACTATAAGAACGGTAAAGAACGTGCAAAGGGATTCCTTGTTGGACAGGTAATGAAAGCTACCAAAGGACAGGCAAATCCACCTATGGTCAATAAAATTCTGGCAGCCGAATTGGATAAAAGATAATACGATTTGCATATAGACTACTGTCAAATGGGTGACAGTAGTCTATAATATTTCGTTAAACCCCTTTTCAAAAATGTAAAAAAAGGCTATGATAAATGTTGATGTATTTTAAAAATGTACTCATAAATATAGATAAGTTATGGAACAGCAGGGGGGAGGGATCCACAATGAAGACAGCCCGAATCATTTATAATCCAACATCAGGACGTGAAGCATTTAAAAAAGAATTAGCGCCAGTATTAGAACGCTTTGAAGTCGCTGGCTATGAAACATCCACACACGCTACAACTAGTGAGGGTGATGCTATAAAAGCAGCAAGAACTGCTGTAGAACGAGGCTATGACTTAATTGTAGCTGCAGGCGGTGACGGTACCATAAATGAAGTCATAAACGGAATGGCAGAACAGGAATATCGTCCAAAGCTTGGAATTATACCGATGGGTACGACAAATGACTTTGCCAGGGCATTGTGCATCCCTCGTGATATCAAAAAAGCAGTTGAAGTTATTTTGAACGATCAATCCATGCTGCTGGACATTGGTCGTGTAAACGATCAATACTTCATGAATATTGCAGGTGGCGGTAAGCTTACTGAATTAACCTATGAGGTTCCAAGCAAATTAAAAACGATGCTCGGTCAGATGGCCTATTATATGAAGGGAATCGAGATGCTTCCTTCTTTGAAGCCGATACGGGCAAAAATAGAATATGATGGAAATGTTATTGACGAAGAAATTATGCTGTTTCTAATTTCCAACTCCAATTCAGTTGCTGGCTTCGAAAAGCTTGCCCCAGACGCAAAGCTTGACGATGGCTATTTTGACTTGCTGATCTTGAAAAAGGCGAACTTGGCGGAGTTTATTCGGATTGCGAGCCTGGCCCTGCGCGGTGCACACCTTGAGGACAGCCATGTAATTTACGTGAAGGCAAAAGAAGTAAAAGTCGATACGGATGAAAAAATGCAATTAAATATAGACGGTGAATTTGGTGGAATGCTGCCAGGGGAATTTAAGAATCTCCAACAGCATATTGAGTTTTTTGTACCGGATAAATTTGTAGAATCACAGACTGAGTAAAAAAGGTTAGACCCTTGATGTCCTTTGAAGACGTCAAGGGTTTTATAATGTAAAAGTGCAATCAGGATATGATAAGATAATAACCACATACATGAACGTAAAGGAAGGTACCAATGGCTAAACAAAATGCTCCAGTGGAAAAGAATGAAACAATTACGCTCAACTTCGAGGATCTCACCCATGAAGGGAATGGTGTCGGAAAAATAAATGGCTATCCATTGTTTGTTCCGCAGGCTTTACCAGGAGAAGAAGGGAAAGTAAAAGTTGTTAAGGCAAATAAAAATTTCGGTTTTGGAAAATTACTTGAACTGACAAAAGAGAGTTCAGAACGGATCGAACCTGTCTGTCATGTCCATTGCAATGGATGCGGTCTTCAGCATATGAGCTATTCGCTTCAGCTTGAAATGAAACAAAACCAAGTGAAAAATGCGATGAAAAAAATTGCACACCTTGAACATGTGCAAGTATTACCAATTATCGGCATGGAGAACCCATTACATTATCGAAACAAAGTGCAAATTCCAGTTGGCGAAAAAAATGGTGAACTCATTACAGGATTTTATCAAAAACGCAGCCACCGGATCATCGAAAACACGGAAACATGTGTGACACATAATGAAGTGATAAATGACGTTGTGAAGACTGTAAGAGACATTGCTAATAGACTTGGCATCCAAGCTTATAACGAGCAAGAGCATAAAGGAGTACTTCGCCATATCATGGTCCGAATAGGTGAGGAAACGAAGGATATTATGGTTGTCCTTGTAACGCGGACAGATAAATTGCCACATCAGGATGAGTTGGTGAAGGAGCTTACGAGTGAGTTTCCACATATAAAATCTGTCGTTCATAATGTTAATCATAAAAGGACTAATGTCATCATGGGAGATAAAACAAAAGTAATCTGGGGCGATGAATATATTCACGATAAGATTGGTGAGATCACATTTGCCATTTCAGCAAAATCCTTTTATCAAGTAAACCCGTCACAAACGAAGAAACTGTATGATAAGGCACTGGAATATGCTGATATTGGAACGAAGGATACTGTAATCGATGCTTATTGCGGTATCGGAACCATCTCGTTATTTATGGCCCAAAAAGCGAGAAAGGTATATGGTGTCGAAGTTGTGCCAGAAGCAATCAGCGACGCCAAGAAGAACGCAATGCTTAATGGAATTACAAACGCAGAATTTTACGTCGGCGAAGCAGAAAAAGTCATGCCATGGTGGAAGATGCAAGGCCTAAACCCGGATGTCATCGTAGTTGACCCACCACGTAAAGGCTGTGATGAAGAGCTTCTTAAAGCAATGACTGAAATGCAGCCAAAGCGAATTGTGTATGTATCCTGTAACCCATCAACATTAGCACGGGATTTACGTGTGCTGGAGGATAGAGGATACGCTACACAAGAGGTTCAGCCAGTTGATATGTTTCCGCAGACTGGGCATGTTGAGAATGTTTGTTGGTTGGAGAAAAAGTGAAAATTTCTATTAAGAACTTGAATTTAAATAGAAGATGCTACTGATGAAATACTTAATGAGGTGTTATTTATGGAATCAAGTAATAGAGAAGTAAATATGAATATTGACTTTCAAAAAGCATTATTGGGGCTTGAATCATGTGTTCAAAGAGGAAAAGGTTTTTCTGTATATAATGTTTCAGAAAATGATCTTAATAACATAAACAAGATGGTTAAAAAAGCATTTGGATCTGATGAAGTTACATATATACGTTTATCTGAATATGATTCAACAAATGAAGTTAATGGTGAAACTCCTTTAGTGATTTATCAAGATATTAATCGAGCAGAAATGCTAAAGGTTGTTGATCCGTTAGTAAATAAATTGATTTATCCTACTTGGTTCCATAAAAATACTATCATTTATATAAGTACATTTGAAAAGAAAGAAAACAGTGTTTACGATATCTCTTCCACATTAATTCACTCTGATTACAATAAAGTGATAAAATTGCTTTCTTTAGAGCAACTTGAAAATATTTTAGATTTAATCAATATAAACATACATGATTTTAATATGATTTCTTTATATGATGAGCGGGTTCTTTATACTCCAATTGAACTTATACTTCGAGATAAATTAATCGAGAAAAACATTCCATTTGAACCCCAGGTTAAATTGGGAAGATTTTATGTTGACTTTTTAGTCACAATAAATGGACAAAAAGTTATTGTAGAATGCGATGGTCGTGATTACCACTCACTTGAGAAAGATAAGGAAAGAGATAAAGAATTGGAGGTAGAAGGCTATAGAATCTTCAGGTTCACTGGTTCAGAATTATACAACAATGTTGAAAAATGTATAGAAATCTTAATATTAAATTCTAAAAAATTCACACGAACTCGACATGTATTAGAAGAATTAAATGAAGAACAGAAAAACGCTACTAATCATATTGATGGTCCTATGCGTTTACTAGCTCCAGCTGGATCAGGTAAAACAAAAACTCTTATAAATAGGATCGCCAACTTAATTAACAGTGGGGTTAACCCAGACGAAATTTTAGCTTTAGCTTTCAATAAAAGGGCCAGTGAAGAAATGAAAGATAGACTTCAAAATTTATTTGGTATTTCTAATGTGAATGTAAGAACTTTTCACTCTTTTGGTAATCAAGTCATTAAAGAAAAATTAAACTGGAGATTTGACTCAAAAAAAGAAAAAAACCTCACTAGGTCTTTATTGGAATCAGCTATAAAGAATCACGTAACGTTAAAACATATACGTAATAAAGATCCATTAGGCTCCTATTTAGAGAAGCTGAGTAAAATTAAAAATGAGTTGTTACCTTATGATGAATTTTTTGTTGAAGATGAAGACAAAGTTATTGATTTCAAACCGATTTTTGATGATTATCTAGCAGGAATGAAGAACCATAATTTTCATAATTATGATGACATGCTTTATCTAGCTTCAAGAATATTATTAGAAGACAAGTTTTTACGACAGAGTATTCAAGGTCAATACAAATATATTTTAGTGGATGAATTTCAAGACTTGAATAAGGTTCAATTATTGATTTTACAAATTTTGTCTTTACCAGAGAACAATTTATTTATTGTTGGTGATGATGATCAAATGATATACGGATTTCGTGGGGCTGAAATCAAACACATTTTGGAATTCAATCATCGTTACACTATAAATACGGATCAGGTTCTTAATATTAATTATAGATCTACAGGAAGTTTAGTAAGACATTCCAAGTGGTTGATTGATCATAACGTTGCGAGGGTATATAAAGAAATAACACCTGATGCTAATGATAAAGGAAATATTTCATTTTATGTAGGTCAAGATTTGAAAAAACAGTGTGAAGAAATAGGCAGGTGGATATTAGCGCTAAAAAATAAAAATAATAAATGGTCAGACTTTGCTGTTTTGTATAGATACAACGAATATGAAATTAATTTGTATGTTGAACTTTCAAAAATGGGAATCCCAGTTCCATTCAACGATAATAAAATATTAAATTCATCAGTGGGAAAATGTATTTTTGCATATCTAACAACGATTTACAAACCTGATCAATGTAACAATGACACTTTTAAACGGATTATAAATATACCGAATAAATATATAAGAAACTCATTCATTACAACCATAAATACATGGGATGACTTTATAGATCTTGAGACATCATTGAATAGAATAAAAGAGATGAATAAAGAGCGCTATAAAAATTTTGTACTAAAAATTAAAGCATTGAATCAAAATGTGGAAAAACACAGTGCATATGAGTTAGTGTCATCCATTGTTGATGGGTTTGGATTAATCGATTTCTATAATAATCAATCAAGTCATATATCACAAGTAGACTCTTCATCTGATAGTCAAATTATTCAAATCATATTAACTCTATCAGCACAGTTTGATACGGTTGAAGAATTTTACAGTTTTTGGACAAATAAACAGTTAAATGATGGTGATGATATACCTGGACAAACAGATGATTTAGAGGAAGTACAAGATCTGGTTACTTTAAATAGCATTCATAAGACTAAAGGAAATGAATTTCTACACGCAGCTATTTTTAATATGTCTAGAAAAGTAAACGAAAGGCTATCTGAAGATGAAATGGAAGAAGAAAGACGCGTCGCATATGTGGGTGTAACACGACCAAAATCTTCATTATTAATTACATCACAAGCGGGGGAAATTTCACATTTCGTTAGAGAATATTTTTTGAACCCTGAATTTAAAGAAGTAGGAAGTCATGAATTAAACGAATTTCAAAATAACATTGATACTGAAATAAATGTGCTAAAATCTGAGCTCCACATGTATGATGATTCTATTACTGAGTTAAAAGAGAAATATCCTGAGATGGAAGGCAAACGGTTAAATGTTGATAAACCGTTCATAAAAATAAAAGAATTCATCAGGAAAAAACGTTTAGAGAAAGGCTTAGCTAAACATGAAGTATTACAAAGTGAAAGAAGTACTTTACTTTACAAAATTGAATTAAAAGAACTTGAACAATATGATATTTTGAATGAACAGAAATATAGAGAATTATTGAATCAAAGAAATAAGAATCATGATGAATTTGAAAGTAATAATAAGGGTTTTGCAGGCGGATCATGGTTATCCGAAAGTACTTCGCAGGAATTAAATAATCGATTAGAATCTAATCATAATATAAACTCTAATGAAATAAATTCTTTTCAAAAGAAAAAGAGAATCTATTATGATGAAATACCTAATGATTTACTAAAAGTGAGTGAAAAAAGTCATCATAAATATAATGTTAAAGCAGGAAGTAATTCAAATTCATTAGGCGCCTTTGATGAAAAAATAGCTAAAAGAAATGAAGAATTGGGTCGACCTGTTAATTCACATTTACAGTGGACACGAGAAGAAGAAAAATTGCTGACCCAACGGTTAAATGAGAATGTACCAATAAAAGAGATAGCCAGATTACATGGTAGAAAAGAAAGTGCAATCAGAGCGAGGATAAAAAAGCTTGATTTAAGTGATTAATTTATGCCATCTCGGTGTCACAAATCTGATGGAAATTGGAAATAATCAATATGTTTGCGATCACCACTCCATGGAGTTTATGACAGTGTTGGAACAGAAATAGTGTAACCAAATAAACATTTGGCTGAAAAAAATTAATAATTGCTAGTCCGACCCTAATTTCGTAGTAATGATCATTTACGAATTCGGGTCTTTTTGTGCCCAAATAATGTCTTATCAGGATTTTCTCTAATTTCCTTTTCTTGTTATTTTATAATCGGCAATTTTTTTAACAAAGAAAAGTGTTAAAATAGGTATTTGGAAAACTCTATTTTATCGCCAAAGGCAGATATTTAGATGGAGATTCGGGAGAGTTTAATTTAGTGAACAGCACGTGTCTGGTTAAAATATACATTTCTTATCAGTTTGATATAAAGTGCTTAAGCATGATATAAGTATAAAAGAAGTAAGGACTTTTTAGCTTTTTAATTTTGCAGGATAAGGGTTTGACTTAGTATTCCATAGTGAAAGGATTTGAATTAAGATATGAAAGATAATTTTTGGCGGGATCTACCACGACCGTTTTTTATATTGGCACCAATGGAAGATGTGACAGATGTTGTGTTTCGTCATGTAGTAAGCTCGGCAGCCAGGCCAGATGTGTTTTTTACAGAGTTTACAAATACAGATAGTTATTGTCACCCAGAGGGGATCCAGAGTGTTCGTGGGCGTTTGACTTTTACAGAGGATGAACAACCAATTGTAGCTCATATATGGGGAGATAAGCCTGAATACTTTCGGCAAATGAGTATTGGTATGGCGAAACAAGGATTTAAAGGTGTAGATATTAATATGGGCTGCCCTGTGCATAATGTGGCAAAGAAGGGGAAAGGATGTGGCCTAATCCGTCGTCCAGAAGTTGCTGCAGATATAGTACAAGCAGCAAAAGCGGGTGGATTGCCCGTGAGTGTGAAGACAAGACTTGGATACACAGATGTAGACGAATGGCGCGACTGGCTAACACACATCTTGAAACAAGATATTGTTAATCTTTCTATTCATCTACGTACAAAAAAGGAAATGAGTGATGTAGATGCTCATTGGGAACTAATCCCAGAGATTAAGAAACTTCGTGACGAGGTGGCACCGGATACACTTTTGACAATCAATGGGGATATTCCTGACCGTCAAACCGGCTTAAAGCTTGTTCATCAATACGGAGTTGATGGGGTTATGATCGGGCGTGGTATTTTTACAAATCCATTTGCTTTTGAGAAGCAGCCAAAAGATCACAGTAGTAAGGAATTACTTGATCTTTTAAGGTTACATCTGGACTTTCATGATAAATATTCAGAATTAGAACAACGGCCGATCAAGCCTCTTCGTCGCTTTTTCAAGGTATATGTCCGTGGGATTCGAGGGGCTGGTGAGTTGAGAAATCAATTGATGAGTACAGAGTCAACAGATGAAGTGCGTGCATTGCTCAATGCCTTTGAACGAAAAAATGTTGAGGTGACGGGGGTTCAAGAGTGAAAAAAACTAACCGTGAATCCTCTGGAAATTAGTACACTAATGAGCCCCTCTTAGAAGCTTATGGTAGTGAGTACTTTAAAAGCTGTATAGATAATTTAGAACAACATATGAAAAGATATTTGCTTCACTCGATTCTTAGAATGATGAGTATATGAAACTTATTTTATCGGTTAATGGAGAAAGGGTTATCAAAAGGGGTGAAGAATTAAAAAACATTGAGACACGAGGGCAAGGGATATATCCCATTCATAACCACAACCTGGGACGATATCCTGTCCCTCTTGTCCTTCAACTAATGAAGAGATTGCTTCTAATAGAAAATACCCTCAAAAAGTAGCTGTGAATGAAGAAGAGTCGGCATTTAAAATCCGAGATAATAACTGAAAGAATAGAAGGTTAAAAGAATTGTTCGGGGCAGAAATAATGGCTGGGCATTGGGAATATATCCAGTTTTATAATTAATGATTGAGGCGATGACCAAACTGTTAATTCGTTCCTTGAGAGGAGATTTTAAATGGATAATGACAAGGTGGGCAAAGCTTTACTGCAAGCTCTAGAAAGTATGCAGGCTCATGGAAAAGAGCGTGAATATAAAAGGAAAAAAGAAGTTTGGAAGAATATTGAGGTTCCATGCACACTTACTGATGCACTAGTAAATTTAAAGAAGCATGAGATGGATCAAATTCGTAAAAATCTTGTTCTTAAAAATTTAAGTTCCTTGAAAAAAGGCGAACTAGCCAAAGAGTTAGTTCAGTTAATACCATCACGGTTTGAGCATGTCTTATACATACTGGATAAAGAACGCTACGATATTATTACGGAAGCTATAAATAATTCAGGGGCATTCATGGTAGATAATACATTTCCGTTTAGAAAGATAGAGTCGCTAAGAGACTATGGTATTTTATTTCCCGGTGTTCATAAAAATCAGTATGTTCTGTCCATGCCTTCGGAGTTGATCACTGTTTTTGACCAAATTGATAGAAATGAAATTCAAAATATTGTAGAGCGGAATACTGAATGGATACGCTTAACCCAAGGGCTACTTTATTATTATGGTGTTATGGATTTATATGCTGTGATTGACAAGGTAGAAGAATTAATAGGACAAAAGGTAGCGGTATCAGAATTTATCAATGTAATCTCCCATTCCAAAAATTATTACCGTCAACTTTCTTTTTCCAGTTTTGGGCTAAAGCATCAAAAAGTTTTAAATGCCGAAGAGATAATAACGGAACAGGAAAAAAGACAAGATATAGATTATTATCCTTTTACTAAGAAACAGTTGGTGGCTGCGGGGGAATTGGGGTATATACACAGATCCCAGGCTATGGACAGTTTCACTCAATTTCTTTTGGATTACTATGACTTACCAAATGATGAATTGAATGAAATTGCTATAAAGATTACAGATATGATTAAAGAAGATAAAAAGCCGGAGATGTTGATTCATTATTTAGAAAGTAAACTCGAGTTTACTTCTGCTGCTTTTGTGAATCAGTTAATGCAGAAGTTAATGAAATTACATAACAACACTCCTATGTGGGTTTTAAAAGGTAACACACCTAGTGACTTATCTCCAGTAGAACATAAGCATTTAAAGTCTGAATCCTCAGGAAGTGACAAGGAGTCAAATGTGGTCCCGATAAGAAAGAATATTAAAGTTGGCCGTAATGAGCCATGTACATGTGGGAGTGGCAAAAAGTATAAAAAATGCTGTGGAAAATAGAAGGGACATGTGGAAAGGGAATATCACATTCCAAAACAACAATTTGGGACGATGAACATATCTCTCCTGTCCCTCCGTATTGCTTATAGCGGCATGCGATACGGAAGAGTCTATCCTTTTGTAAAGCCTGAGCGCAAGGCTTTACAAAGGATAGACTCTTGGATGAAACATGATTGATTTCTAAAATTCCTCAGGAAATGTGTTAATTAACTTGTATCGTATCGCCGGGCGATATGGTACATAAGCTCTTTGAAAACCTTATGAATTGATAGATAAGGCAATCCGATATATAACATGGTAGATACACCCGAAAATAACCATCTAAGACAATTAACTTGTATCTTTTGCCCTTATCGTATCGCTTATAGCGACCCGCGATACAGATGAGTCTATCCTTTTGTAACGCCTTGATGCGGGGAAGTCAGACTCTTGGTCAAAACAAGACTGACTTCTAAAAATTCCTCAAGAAAAGTGCTGGTTGATTCTTTTTATATGTGTCGTATCGCCGGGCGATATGATACTTCAACTCTTCGAAAATCTCAAAATTTAATGATTAAGGAAATCCGATATACACGATAGTTACACTCGAAACTAATTATCTGAGACGACGAACCTTTCCCTCTTGTCCCTTACCGTATCGCGTATAGCGGCATGCGATATGGAAGAGTTTATCCCCTTGTAAACCTTAGGTGCGGGAAGATCTGGACTCATGGACAAAGTTAAATTGTTTCCAAATTTCTGGAGTAACGTACTGATTGACTAATTTTATCGTATCGCTGCCCGATATGAATACAAACTCTTCAAAAACCTCATAATTTAATAGATAAGGGAGTCTGATATATAACAAATTAGATAAACTCGAAAGTAACCATCTGGGGTAACGCATATAGCGGCACACGATATGGATGAGTTTATCCATCTGTAAAGCAAGAGTTCTGAGTGGTTCAGACTCTTTGAAAAATAAGATTGAATTCTAAAATTCCTCAAGAAATTTGTAAATTGATTTTTTATATGTATCGTATCGCCGGGCGATATGGTACATAAGTTCTTAGAAAACTTCATAATTTAATATCCGATATATAACACGATATATGCACCCGAAACTAATCATCTGGGACAATGAACCTGTCCCTATTGTCCCTCCATATCGCTAGGCGATATACTTGCAAATTTTTCGAAAAACCTTCATATTTGATAGATAAGGAGATTCATTTTAATACATGATATATACGTTAGTATAAGTGGTTATTTAGTCGTTACAGTCCTTATTTGCTAGAAATCTGGTTGAATCTGAGGGCGATATATGATATATAGGAAGTTCAATATCTTCGTATCGCTTATAGCGGCACGCGATATGGACAAGAAAAATGTGAGTCGGAGCTGCTAAGTATAGCGTTAGTCTTTATTATGCTCTTTATGTATTAGCCTGTCGTGTGTGTGCTGCATATCGCCAGGCGATATACCTTTGAATTTTATCGAAAAACTTCATATTCTACTAGAAAGGAGATCCGATATGCGACATGATATACAGCCAAATGAACGATCTTTCACCTCGAAGGAAGTAGCAGATGAATTGGAAATCGCAACACCTACTGTTAGAAAGTATGGCCAAGTTTTAGAACGAAATGGATATGAGTTTTTCAAAGATGGTGACCGGCGTATTTTCGTTCGTTCTGACATCGAAGCGCTTATAGCGATACGCGATACGGACAAGCCCTTAGACGAGACAGCTACATACCTTGTAAATCAACAAAAATTAAGATTAGATGGATTCAATGAAACAGAGATAGCGGTACCTGATTCACCTGGGAGTTCACCCCAAGATCTCGATCAGTTAAAAGAGTCTTTAATGTTTTTAGCCAATGAACTAGCGGCTACACGTGAAATGAATGTCCAGCTGACAAATGATATGTCTCAACTTAAAACTACGGTTTCCCAGCTCCAGCAAGATCATCATGTTATAAGTTCTGGTATCGGAAACTCAGCACAAAGAACTGCACGAATTGAAAAATTAACTGAACAACAGAATAACCACTATGAGACATTGCTGCAACAGGAAAAAGAAAAAACCGAATACTTACAAAAAGAAATACAAAATATGCGGGATGAACAGAAAAAAGAATGGCGATCACAAAATGATTTTAATAAACGTTTAGAAGAATCGATGAAAAAACCTGCAGGAACTTTGGGTAAGTTCCTGTCCATATTTCGTAAATAAGCCCATTTTGTTTGTCCTTTCTACGCGTGCAAACCCGTTAATGGTTTTAAACTAAAATAGTCTAATGCTTGATTAACATCGTGGATATTGTATACCTTTTTCTCAAGACAGAACTGAATAACCAGATCGTAGGTGTCACTTTCGGACAATGAGTACCCGGCAGAGCTTAATAGCTTGTCGGTTTCTTTTTTATTCAGTTCAAGTGCTAAAGCAAGGGCGATAACGGTGTTTTTTCCTACTTGATATTCGGGATTGGATCGAATTTTTGAAAAATGCCTGCGATCAATTCCGGCTTTTTTATAGATTTCAGCGTCACTAGTATCTTTTTCATCAATTAAGTTAAACAATACTTCTTTGAGTGTAGGCTTACGGTTATCTTCAATAAAATCTTCCAATTCAACGAGTTCTATTTCTTTATGAATACTGTAGTCAATCTTCTCAGAGGATTCACAAACATCAACTGGAGTTATATCTATATGATCCTCTACATACTTCTGCATTTCCAGAAAGAACTTTTCATCAAGCACACTGTCCACCTCCCAAATATGTCGCTTATTAGGCGACCAAAACACGGATAATCTCAGTTAATATTATAACAGATTAAAAATTTGAGGGGATGATAAGTGTGAATGGGTATGTAACAGAAATTATTTTCCTGTTGGATAGAAGTGGGTCAATGGCCGGGCTTGAAAGTGATACAATTGGTGGGTTTAATGCTTTCATTGAGAAGCAGAGTAAACTTGAAGGGGAAACGATTCTCACTTCAGTCTTATTTGATAACAAGTATGAAGTATTGTGGAATGGTGTTGATGCCAAAAACGTAAGGCTTACAGAGAACGAGTATTATGTAAGAGGGACGACAGCGTTATTGGACGCAGTGGGAAAGACAATTTTAGATGTGGGTTACAGGTTATCGAGATCCTGTAAAGAGCAGGAACCGGACAATGTTATAGTAGTTATTACAACCGATGGCATGGAAAATGCAAGCCGTGAGTTTTCTTATAAAAAAGTAAAAGAACTGATAAAACACCAGCAGGATAAATACAATTGGGAATTTATTTTTATGGGTGCGAATATTGATGCTGCAAAAGAAGCAAATAATATTGGAATTGTTGAACAAAATGCATATAACTTTGAAGCTTCCGAAAAGGGTGTTGAGAGGATGTATGATATCGCTTCTGAGATGGTGTCAGAGAACAGAAGGAGAAAACAGTACTGATTTTTGTGAGCTAAATCGTATGAATAAATCTTCTTTACTAATCTCATTTTAAGTATAGGAGGTGCTTAAAAATGGGAAGAGACCGTCAAGAAAAAAAGTTGAAACAAAGCGGACGTGTCGAATCAGACAGGGATGTAGGTACTCGATATAAAGGCTCAACAAAAATGGCAAGCCCTGAAGAAGTCAAAAAATTAAACGATGGCAAAAAGTAAAATAAACAGGCGATCATCCTAAGGGTGGTCGCTTAAGTTGTTGCGGCATGTTTGAAGTGTCAACAACCTGGGACGATGAACCTGTCCCTCAATCTCTTCATATGTTATAATTGGAAAAAGCGATTAGGGGAGTGTGCGATATGGATAGGGATCAATTTTTAATTTATGATCAGCAGAAACAGGTCCGAGTGCAGCCGGAAAGAATCTCGTTATATATGCAAAGTGAAATTATTGAAGCAATAAGTGAGAACAATGAGATGTATTACTTGTTCTTTTATAAAAACAATTTCCTCACTGCAGCAAAAGCAAAGAGGCTGCGTCGACAATCCTTCATCGAGAGCGCATTTACAAAAGGTATTGTTTATAACGCCCCACACCCATTTATCAACAAGCTGCTTTCATCCAATCACCCATGTAAAATTATCGGTTTTAAACCATTGCTACAGAAACTTGAAACAAACTATACTCCGCAAGAAAAAGCTTTTATTCTCACCTTCTTTGAATCATTTATTCCAAAAAAACATCTGTTTGAAGAAATTAAATCAATATTTTATGTTTATCGCCGTAATGGCCAAGGATTCCTGGGTTACCGGATTATTCGTGTTTTAATGGATTTTGCACCGAAGCACAGTTTCGTGACACAAATTTCCAATGACCCTATTTTAAAAAAATATGAAGATCAGTATAACGGCCAGCCAGATGATCTATTAGTGAAGGACTTAATCTTTGCTGAAAAAACGCTCTACTCACAAAAAGATGATGATCAGCGGTTTCAGCAGTTAATCGCCCATTTGGAAAAAGAATCACGATGGACGGATATGATTGCCTTGTATTGTTACAAATTATCTATATCCCCTGCAACTGACTACTACAATATTCTTGCAAATTTACTGGAGCAGCATTTAAACGAAAATGAGGCAGAATTCATTTTAGAACGTTTAGACAGCCAGTTACCAGCTTTCCTCCCACTACAGCAAGATTTATTTAATAAATATGTAAAAACCCACCAAATCGAAAAAGTTTTCCATATAATGCAGAATCGTGAATTTAAACTAAGTAATGATCAGATTCAAACCTTTGGAAAATTGCTTGAGCATCTTGATTCAAGAACATATTCTTCACATCCAGAAATGCTTAATACTATATTAGAGTCAGTTATTAACGCATCCCCTGAAAAAGCAGAAAAACTTCTTAATAAATACGTTGTCTCGTTATTGGAAAACCATGAAGTAGCGTATATAAAAGAATTACTAAAACCTTTTAAAGAAAGTCATGGAAGTCTGGAGATAATTAGAAAAATTGATACCATGGAAAGGCTAAGTGATGATCTGGACCAAATGCAAACGCTTGGAGAGTTGTATTATGAATTTAATCTACTGGATAAGGCGATTGAATGTTTTAGCTGGGAAATGGAACTTAAACCTACTCAGCCAAAACCACTTCAATGGTTATCTAAAGTCTATCGGGACAAAGGCTTAAATCACGAATCGGACGCCTATCAGCAGCTGTGTATTAATCTGCAAAAAAATGCTTGATGGTATCAAACTAGGTTTAATACTATAAATACTGAAACAGACAGAATTCCTGTCTGTTTTTTAAATTACAGTTTTCATCCATGTGATTGGTTATGATACATGTTAAAATAAATTAGATGTAATTGAAGGCTTGGGAGGAAACTGCAAATGAAAAAAGATGAGAAGACTGTTATATCGCCTCAACAAAATCCCAATACTCTTCTGTCTGATTTGAAAGAACTTTTTAAGGCGGTAGTGTTAATTTTCAATGTACTCCCTGTTTTTGCTGGGTTCTGGCTTGCACTTTATTTTACGAACTCGACATTTACTGCAAATTGGGATGTATTCCTGTTAACAATGGCTGGCAGTACATGCGTGATGGCTGGCGCACTTATTCTTAATAACTGGTACGATGTGGACATTGATACGATCATGGAAAGAACAAAGAATCGCCCTACAGTAACGGGGAACCTTTCGTTAAAAGCTGTTTTGACGATGGGAATTATTTTTTCGGTAGTTGGTTTTATCCTGTTACTGTTTACAACGATAGAAGCAGTCTTATATGCCTTCATTGGCTGGTTTATATATGTGTTTCTGTATACGATATGGTCGAAACGTAAATATACGCTTAATACTGTAATTGGGAGTTTTTCTGGCGCAGTAACACCTTTAATCGGCTGGGCTGCATTAGAACCTGCTAATCATACTGTACCTATTATCATGTTTCTTATTTTGTTTATCTGGCAAATCCCCCATACGTTTGTTATCGCCATACGAAAATATGATGAATATAAGGCTGCTGGGGTGGCAATGCTTCCGGTGGTACATGGACTCGCTATCACGAAGCGGCAAACAGTTATTTACATTGCCTGTTTACTTCCGTTACCATTTTATCTTGCCTCATTGGGAACAACGTTTATGGTGATTGCAACCTTGTTAAATATTGGGTGGCTGACGCTTGGGATTAGTGGTTTTTTTACCAGGGACGATTTGAATTGGGCCAACAAGATGTTTTTGTATTCCGTGAATTATTTGATGATTATCTTTGTTGTTATGATCATCGTTACTGTCCCTTCGTTTGGTTAAAGCTATACAATTTAATGCATACCATACATACTAGAATGAGTATATAGACGTACAAATTGCTTATATAGTATGGAGGTAGAAGCTATGGGAAAGCAGGAAAAATATCAGCGGTATACAAAGAAAACTAAACTTGAAGCAGTTCGGCGTGTACTTGAAAAAGATGAACCTGTTCAGGCAGTGTTGAACGATTTAGGAATTCGTCACAGAGATAATATTTATGTTTGGATTAAGAAGTACCATAAGGAAGGTGCCTCTGCATTCGATCGGAATATTGGTCAATCTCATAACGAGCAAAGTTCGGCATCACCGGATAAATTAATTGAAGAGTTATCGTCAGAATTAGACATACTGAGAAAGTTTATTGGTATGTCTCACCATAGTATTGAAGAACGGTATCAAGCGGTTGATGCTCTTCAGGGTCAATATTCTTTAGATACTATTTGTAGGACACTGGAGGTTTCGGAGATTGGTTTCAAGCATTATAAAAAATGCCAGCAACTCGGAATGGACGAGCGGTACAGCAATCCTGATTCCGTTTATTTTAAAGCATCAACATGTCAGCGATGAGCTCATTCTTCGGTAAGCATCCAGTTTTTGCTGGAGGTTTTACTGAAGTTTTTTTCTATTATGACCTGAGGTTTGTCATCATAAAGTTGTCAGGGTTACACTTCTTTGTTTTTTCTAATATAATAGGTTAAGAGGAAATTTGAAGAGGGATATGTTATGCAGAAAATGGCGAAGATAGCATATGAGAGTATTATGATCCTGCTTGTTATGCTGACAATCATCACATTATGGACTGAAAACACATATAGTTCAACAATCAATTGGATTGTATGGGGTGTATTTTTTATTGACTTCTTTTTTCGATTACTGACTGCAAAAAGGAAGTGGGACTTCATTAAACAAAATCCATTTCTTCTAATAGCTATTATCCCATTTGATCAATTTTTCCAGGTAGCCCGGGTGGTAAGGGTCATCTACTTATTCCGAATCAAAACTATTGCAAAGTACTACATTGCGCCATTTGTCGAAAAGCTGACTTTTCAATCCAAATCAGTAATTGTATCCATACTCCTTTCATTAATGGTTGCAGCATCTTTTGTTATTTGGAATCTGGAGAGCTCGGTTGTCGCGTACTATGACTCACTTTATGTAATTATTGGATATCTGCTGTTTTTTGGTAATCGTGTTTTTGAAATCGAAGGTCAGGTTTCAATATGGATCCTAACAGGAATATCCATAATAGGGATTGCAATACAAGGTTTAGCACTGCAGTGGGCATTTAATAAGATAGAAATACTATTTAATAATTTTAAAAAAAGGAAGCCATCAGTATCACAAGAACATAACTCAGAGGAGGCTAATTAATGACTGCAATTAATAAAGGTGGTAATAAATTTTTTGTTGGCGAAGATGAACAGAATCCATTAGGTGAAATCACATTTGAGCCATCAGGTGATAATGTATTAATAATTGACCATACGTATGTAGCAGATGAGCTCCGCGGACAAGGTATGGCGGGGAAACTTGTAGATAGAGTAGTTAGGTATGCAAGGGAAGAGGGAAAGAAAATTAAACCAACATGCTCATATGCCAAAGATAAATTGGAGAAAACGCCTGAATATCATGATGTGCTGGCGGGTTAGGAGAAGAAAGCATGGATTTAATTGACGAATTAATTGATGCGTATTTGCATAACGACTTTGAAATTAGATATGTATTGGATACAAATAACGGACAAGTTTTAATGGATGCCCCTGAATCAATAACAGGAGAACCAGAGATTGACTGGGATGATGAGGACGCAACGGATAGTCTTTTTCCAATCCCGCAGATTAAATCGGATGAAGCATATGATTCAATGGTTAGATTTGCAAAAAAACAGGAAACCGCTGCAGCTGAGAAATTGATTGATGTACTGAACCGTAGAAAGCCATTTCGAAATTTTAAGGACAAGATTATTGAACTTGGAATTGAAGATGAATGGTATACCTTTGAACAAAATGATGCAAAAGAAGCCATTTTCAATTGGCTGGACGAGCTCAATATATCATATGAAAAGATTAATCAAAAATAAAATCACTGAAAAGGAAATTATAATATGTACTTAACCATCGAAGAAACAGCCGAGTATTTATCAATCGAAGAATCAAAGGTTAAAACGTTCGTACTGCAAGGCAGGATACGTTCTGTTTATGATGGAGACAGATACCTTATCAACAAGGAACAATTTAGTACACATCTCGAGCAAATGGATAGATACCGAAAGATGCTCCAGGATTACCTGAATGAGCCACTTCCGGAAGATCCCGATGTGAAGGATGAAGATTAGCTATTAATTACATTAGAGGAGCATATGTATATGCCTAATAACCAGCAAACCACGAAAGACGAGAAATCACTTGTATACACAGTGGAGGAGCCGATTGAGCTTTTAAAATTTTTGATAAAAGTCATGCCCAACCGCAGCAGGAACTCGGTTAAGTCAATTCTAGCGCGTGGCCAGGTGACTGTCGATGAGCATATGGAAACACAGTATAATTATGCACTTCACCCAGGACAATCTGTTACTATTTTAAAAAATAAGGCTTCCGTTAAAGAGAGCGCATTAATTGGTATGCGTATTGTCCATGAAGATGAAGATATTATTGTCATCAACAAAGAAGCGGGATTACTTTCTATTGCCACCGAAAAAGAAAAGGAACGAACTGCACACCATCAATTGATGGAGTATGTGCGCCGTGAAGATCCCAAAAATCGAATCTTCGTCGTGCATCGCCTTGATAAAGATACATCAGGTATTATGATGTTTGCAAAGAACGAGAAGGTTAAGCGGACCTTGCAGGATGCCTGGAAGGAAAACGTTAAAGAACGTACATATGTTGCACTGGTTGAAGGTGAAGTGAAAAAAGCGAAAGGCTACATATCATCGTGGCTGAAAGAAAGCAGTACACATTTGGTATATTCCAGTTCGAATAAGAATGATGGACAGCATGCAATTACACATTATAATGTAATTCAATCAAACAAAAAGTTTTCATTAGTTGAAATTCAGCTGGAAACCGGGCGCAAAAATCAAATTCGCGTTCATATGCAGGATCTTGGTAATCCGGTTGTAGGTGATAAAAAGTATGGATCCAAAACAAATGAAATCAGGAGGCTTGGCCTTCATGCAAAGGTATTGTCATTTAATCATCCAACGTCTGGTAAGCTACTGCGGTTTGAAGCAGAAGTTCCAGGGTCATTTTTTGCAAAATCAAAATAGCAATCCATAGGAGGTGTGTTTCATATTTTACAAATACAATGCACGAAAAAGTTATCCGATGAATTAAAAATAAAAACATCTAAAGATAAGATAGTAGACAACGAACCACTGTACTCATGGCATGCACATATTTTTTACTATAACCGAAAAAAATACTGCATCGTTATGAATAACAGCACACGTTATAACTTCATTATTGGCAGTCTCAGAAAAAAAGAATTTAGCCAGTTTTCTTCACTAGTTAAAGAAGGGATACGTGAAAACCTATTGGCTGAGGGATTTGCAGAAAATGTTGTGGAAACATATTTGAAAAAATGTGATGACGTGAATTATGCTCCAACAAGTGAGCGTCCTATTATCTCTCAAATAAATGAAATGATTGGCGCAACGAAACACATTCAGGGGGAAAAAGGAGCAGATACCATTGAAGACAAACTAGATGAAATTAATCGCTTTAACAATAAGTTCGTTATGCTGACATTACCAGAAACTTATTCAGCTGAATCTATGAAGAAAGCATTAATCAAAGAGGTTCTTTTATAAAAGAGCCTCTTTCTTAATGCATAAGTGTGGCTAGAGGCTAGCGAATGCGAAATGCGGAATTGATAAAGATCGACAACAAAACGATTATAGTCGACTCGTAATAGATAAACATCGACACGGAATCGATAAAGTTCGGCGAAGAATCGATAAAGTTTACAAACTGAGCGGTGCTTTCTCTACAACTCGTCCACTTCTTCCTTCTGTTGTTTCAGCATTTTTCAGCGAACTAATAACAGCTTCTTCAGTCACTTCAATCACTGCTTGAAATAGTTTATTCATAATAGGATGGTCATCACGAATAAAAGACATGCTCTCAAGCTCGACGGTTGCATTATGATCATATGTATTCGCTGTAGAAAAAGCGATTGCTATATCGCCGCTGCCATTATCGATAGTACTTCCTGTTCTGCCCAGTCCAGCTGCACATCGCTTAGCTAGTCGTTTCAGCTGCCGGTCATATAGCGGTGCATCGGTTGCTATAACCATCATAATTGACCCGTCAGGTGTATCCAAATTCACGCTGCTGCCAAAGTCTGCGAATAAGGCATCATCCCGTTTGCCGAAATTACTTAATACGAGACAGCCGACAGTGTAAGAATCTGCAAGTCGTGATGCTGTGCCGATTCCACCTTTATACCCGAAGCAAACCATCCCTTTTCCTGCGCCAACCGCACCTTCTTCAACGGGATTACTATCAGCGCTCTCTATCGCTTGAATCGCGTGCTCAGGCATCACGGATTGCAGTCGAATTGAATTCAGATAGCTGTCATTACATTCCCCCACCACAATATTGAGTGAACTTGTTGAGTCGCCGATTTCTTTATTTTCATGGAGCATATATTGGAGTGTCCCTTGCCAAACAGACCCTACACTGAGCGTGTTGGTAAGCATAATGGGTGATTCAAGTAAGCCTAACTCTTCTACTTGTACAAGACCTGCAGTTTTTCCATAACCATTAATAACGGAGCTTGCTGCACGAATCTTGTTCATGAAAATATTACCTGCATGGGGCAGTATAGCTGTAACGCCAGTACAAACCGTATCCTGTTCATTCAATTTCTCGTACAACGTTACATGCCCAACCTTTACACCCCAAACATCGGTAATGCAATTGGAATTTCCTTTAGGTAACTGCATCTGAACCACTCCTTCTATTTCTCTTATTTTACCAGTATTATAGCAGATGTATGTATTGCGTGATTATTTGTGTTAATTTCATAAATGCTTTATATTCATCATTTATCCAAACAATTTCACGAACTAATGTTTTAATTTTCGTTAATTCAAACTACTACTGTAGTTGATTGGAACGGAGGGTGGCGACTCCTGCGGGAATAACATGAGCCTTGAGACCCCACAGTGCTACTAAATGAAGGCCGACTAAAACCGTCCTTTGCGGACAACGTCGGCATACCCCTTGCCGGGGCAAGGAGGCTCAAGCCATGCCCGCGGAAAGCGTCCACCCGCAGAGGAAATCAACAGGCCGAGCACATTTAAAAATAGTTTAGTTTACTGCTTTATTTTTGAACTATGAATTTGATTCGATTGTGTAAACTCCAAATAGAATTGTTTCAAATTAAATTAATACTTTCATCAAACTTTCACAAAACTTCTTTATAATTAATATAGAAATGGAAACATGGAGGTCGTACTATGCCATCAGCTTGGGTGTTAACCAACGTTGCAATCATCGTAGTAAGTATTCTTTGGGGATTAATGTTTTTTTACATAATTAGCCCGTTAACAAAAACAACGAAAAAGCAACATTTTGAAGAAATAATATCATTACTTATTAATTTTGTCATTTTTATATGGGTTGGGAAAATTCTCTTAAACCTAGCTGTATTTGTTAAAGATCCACTCGCCATACTAGCGTACCCAAGTAATTCACACGCCTTTTATGTCGCAGCTTTCCTTCTACTGCTAAACGTTGGCTATAAGGCAAAGCGGAAAAAGATCGATACAATTCCTATACTGGCATCGTTTGTTCCAGTTTTCCTAGGTGCATCGTTCGCTTATGAGTTTATCGAGATTACCTGGAACGAAAGCAACTTGGCATGGGGGCACCTGATATTACTCACGGTGTTGATTTTCATCTATATATTTGTGCATGAGAAAGTATCAGCTCGTGTGGCAGTGGGTGGCTTCTTTGTTGGCTGGAGTTTGGGGCAATTGCTTTTAACCTTCTTCCTGCCATTTACAACGTTATTTGGCTATATGATGGCTCGCTGGTTTTTAATTGCTATTTTTATAATGAGCTTTACATTGTTGAATTATCATAATAGAAAGAAGGTGTCATGATGGGTGCTGCTGCGGATTTGACAATTTGGCTGGCATTGGGAGCTGGGGTTCTATCATTCCTCTCTCCTTGTACACTGCCGATTTTTCCGGCATATCTATCTTACATTACCGGGATGAGTGTGAAAGAGCTGGAAAATAACAAAGATATCAAGATCAGAAGTAAACTATTGATTCATTCTTTGTTCTTCTTATTAGGTGTTTCAACGGTCTTCATAGGCTTAGGTATTGGGGTTTCATTTTTGGGTCAATGGATTCAAGGAATGCTGACAGGAGAATCAGGATTATTCATCCAGCGAATTGCAGGTATCTTTATCATTGTAATGGGGCTGTTTGTTGCTGGGTGGATTAATATTACATCAATTATGAAAGAAAAGAGATTTCGCTTTACGAAAAAACCAGTTGGCTATCTAGGAACTGTTTTTGTTGGCATGGGGTTTGCGGCAGGATGGACACCGTGTATTGGTCCTATCTTTGCATCAATATTGGTTGTTGCAGCAAGTAACCCGACTCAGGGATCTCTTTATACGATTATGTATGTAATAGGTTTTGCACTGCCATTTCTGATTTTAACGTTTTTCCTTGGATCAACACGCTGGATTGTACGTCAAAGCCAGAAGATCATGAAGGCAGGAGGAGCAATCATGATTCTTATGGGCGTACTTCTGTTTACTGGTCAAATGACACGTATTTCAAATTTTCTGCTTAAGCTCGTTCAGGATACGTGGTTAGCTAATTTAGGATAGGAATTGGAGGTTATCATATGAAAAAAACAATTATAATCGTTATTATTACCGGAATGTTTGCCTGGGCAGTATACGATGTAATAAACAGCTCTAAAGATACGGCTAATAGTGGAGATTATGTTGCAAGGGAAGATACAACAGAGGAAGATACGAATGAGGATAGCTCAAATGAGGATAGCGAAGGAAATAATAAGGTAGGACTTGAAGTAGGGAATATCGCACCAGATTTTGAACTTACCACGTTAAATGGTGATACTGTAAAGCTATCTGATTATCGTGGTCAGCGGGTAATGGTGAACTTTTGGGCGACTTGGTGTCCGCCGTGTCGCGCGGAGATGCCTGATATGGAGAAGTTTCATCAAAATAAAGATATTACTATTTTAGCGATTAATCTTACTGAAACAGAAAGCACGAAAAGTGATGTCACAGAGTTTGTCGAAAAATTTGAACTGACATTTCCGGTATTAATGGATGAAACAGTGAAAGTAGCAAATCAATATCAGATACAGCCTATTCCTTCATCATTTATGATTGATTCGAACGGAAGAATTCAGTATAAGGCATTAGGTGCCATGAATTATGAACTAATGGTTCAGGAATTTGAAAAGATGAAATAGATCCTCTTTATAGCTTAAAATAGACAAGAGGTGTTTAAGATGAAACAAAGTATTTTAGTCGTAGAAGACGATCCAATGATTCGTGAACTGGTAAAAATACACTTGGAAAAAAATGATTATGACGTGATCGAAGCAGCTGATGGTGAGGAAGCGAAGGGTGTTTTCTTAGAATACCATCCTTGCTTGGTTATCCTTGATTTAATGTTGCCCAAAGTAAGTGGTGAAGATTTCTGTGCATGGGTTCGAGAACAGGAGCGTAATGAAGTATCCATTATTATGCTGTCAGCGAAAGCAAAGATTGAAGATAAGATTGAGGGACTGAAAATGGGCGCAGATGATTATGTCACGAAGCCATTTGACCCGGATGAACTCATGGCACACGTCGAAGCGGTATTGCGACGGACAGGTCAATTTTGCCAAAAAATTGCCTATGAAGGATTGTGTATCAAGCCGCGAAAAGGTGAAGTGCTTCTTTACGATAAATCAATTAAGCTAACGAAATATGAATTTAATCTGCTGTATTTTTTCATGCAAAACCCAAATATGGTACTCAGCCGTGAGCAATTAGTCATGCAAATCTATCCATATGCAGATCATACAGTGCTGGACCGTACGATAGATGCACACATCAAAAAGCTGCGGGAAAAGATTGAGGATGATACATCGAAACCTAAGCGCATCCAGACTGTTCGGGGAATGGGGTATAAGTTTGTCAATACGTAATCAGATCAAATCAAGGTTACCAAAAGGATTTCTTTGGCGCTTATCTGCGTTGAATTTTCTTGTTGTTGCGTCTGCAATTGTCGTCAGTGGACTTGCAATTTATAATACGGCATGTTTTTTAGTGGATGCCATGGGCGGGCTAGAAGATCAACGCCAGGAGCAATTCAATGCAACATTATTCAATTATTTGTGGATATTTATTATTACAGCGATTGTTACGGGTAGTTTATTGCATTTTTATATGACCAAGAAACTTATCAAACCAATTCGCAGCTTAATAGAATCTACGAAGCAATTAAAAAAAGGCAACTATCCCGATCCTGTTGAGGTGACATCCCAAGATGAAGTAGGCGAGCTTGCTGTCCAGTTTAATGGTCTTATTCAACAGTTGCATATGAATGATCAGAACCGCCAAAAGCTCGTCTCGGATCTGTCACATGAATTACGCACGCCATTAACCAATTTAAATGGATATCTTCAATCCTTGGAGCGAGGTGATATCGAGGGGGACCAGAAGCTTTACAAGTCATTGTATCAGGAGTCACAGCGTCTCACAGGTATGATGGAACAGCTGGAGCAACTTAAGGAATGGGATTCTGCCACTTTGCAAACTTATACCAAAAATAGAGAAGTCGATATTGCCACTGTAGTTAATCAAAGTGCTGCTATGTTTAACTTGCAATTGGATGAGAAAAATATTGCATTGTCTGTAAATGTACCCTCATGTACGTTACATATTCATGAGGAAGGTATTCAGCAAATTATCAGTAATCTCTTGGAGAACGCTATCCATTACTACAATGGTGAAGGGGCAATTACTGTTTATGGCGAACGGCAAAAGTCTGACTATCAAATTGCTGTTAGTGGTCCAAGTAGTTTTATCCCAGAACATGAACAGGAAAACATATTTGAACGTTTTTATCGGTTGGACACATCGAGAAGCCGCGAAACGGGTGGCAGCGGCCTAGGGCTTGCAATAGCTAAAGAAATAGTAGATCGGCATGGTGGGGAAATTGGTGTAATTTCCGAAACAAATAGTAATACGTTCTGGTTTAGGTTGCCGTTACCGTAAATGGGGTATGGGTGAAACGAAGGGTAATCCCCTCACTCTGCGGAGTCTCGTCAGCCCGTTTTTCCGCAGGACCCCCGCAAATTACCATCCAATCATAGATCAGAAAAGCCGGATTCAGTCTTCCCGGCAATTATTCAGTCTTTATCTGTCGTTTTGTAGGATAATTCAGTATCCAACCAAGCCTATTCAGTCTTCAACTTAGTTTATTCAGGTTTCAACGGATTTTTTCAGTTTTCAGCAGTTATTTTTTGTATGAACTGGTTATCCGTCCGCGGAAAGAGCGTAATCATTTCCTACCACGTCGCTTTATGTTCTTCAATACAGCCTAAGAACCCATCAACGACCAGCGTTTCGTCATTAGTAAGTGAAACCTCTCCATAATAATGACCAACAACTTGATGGACTTCTGATTTCACGACCAATGCATTGGACTTTGCAGTTCGTTCAAAAAATGGTTTGAAAGTTAGACGGACACTGTCTGACTGAATCCCCCAAGGTTTCATAAAGTCATTGGAATTATAGATGAACGTTACATCTTCACTTATTTTTGTGATGTTGCCATTTAAAATAACGGCATTCTCCGTTGAACCGGTATGATCTGTCCATTGTCCGCCAAAATTCAATCCAATTACATCCTGGTCTTGTCGCCCGGATGCCATTCCCCAGTTCCATGTACTTTTTCTTGGCCAGACACCGCGACCGTAATCGAGTACGGCAAAATCTGAATCAGGATTAAAGGTCCATGTTTTATCACCGACAGAGAAGCTTCCTTCAGCAGGAAGACAATGTTGCTTTGCAGTGAACTGAAATTTATTATCGCTCCAAGGGACTACAACATTTAATGTATCCAGGTTTTCAGGGTAATGAATTTTTATATCCGCTTTTAATTCTTCGCCACCGAAGTCTGTGCTGCTGACTTTTAATGCTACATGATCTTTATTCCATATGAAGAATAGTCCCATGTCTTTATGTACAGCCTCGACAGAATCTTGAACTTCTTCAGGCATTGTATAGTTCTTTCCAAAGGGTACTAAAAAAGTTTTCTCATAAAAGTTGTTTGTTTCATATTCCAAAAAATAGACAAAACACACGACGGCATAATCAAGATGGCTGATTGTAGCTGAAAACATGGTTTCCCTGCCAAATACACACCAATAATTCCACTTTTTCTTTCGCATATAGTGTCCTGATAGGTTTGAAGTAATCAATGGTTTCCTTGCCCATCCAATACTTTCTTTATTTAATCTTCCATTCTTATCGCAAAGTAAAACGGGCTCAGTGATTTCTCTTTCGTTATTGATAGCCATGTCAAACACTCCTTTTATTAGTAGTTCGGCGTTTTGAACAGTTTTCCTGCAAAAATTGTCTGTATATGTTTTTCTACTCTTACTATCGAATCCCGGACTAAAAAAGTGGCATTCATTTAATAAAATCTAATGCCACTTTCTTCTGTTGGTGTACGATTGTAATGGTAAGAGGTATACGGTAAGCTATATTTTTGCATTTCCAAAATGTTCAGTGCTATACTATCTTTGAAACTAAATACGTAATGTTCCTTCGGGGTCGGGTGAAATTCCCAATCGACGGTGATGAAGTGCATACTTCTTAGTCCGTGACCCGTGCGGTTTTTAAACCAAGCGGTGGATCTGGTGAAACTCCAGAGCCGACAGTTATAGTCTGGATGGGAGAAGGAATTTTTCAGGTAGTTCGCATGTTTTACTAAAAATGATTAGACAATGTTATGTGACGGTTAAGAAAGTCTGAATACTTTCATACTGCATACGCATAACTAGAAGCTTGTCGACAAGTCAAGTTTTTTATTGTATTCATTTTTAGTCAAACATTTTGAAGATGCGCTATACTAAAAAATTCTACCCTTTGCCTCTGAAGCTTATTCAGAGGCATTTTTAATTGGATATTACAGGGAGGATCTAGACATGAACGATCAATATTATATGAATATTGCTTTAAATCTTGCGAAATCAGTATCTGGCCAAACAAGCCCTAATCCTCCAGTTGGCTCTGTAGTTGTTAAAGATGGTGAAATGCTTGGGTTTGGTGCCCATTTAAAAGCAGGTGAAGCTCATGCAGAAGTGCATGCACTAAATATGGCTGGTGATAAAGCAAATGGTGCAACGATTTATGTAACACTTGAACCTTGCAGTCACCATGGCAGAACACCACCCTGTGCTGACCTTATTGTTGAAAAGGGAATTCGTCGGGCAGTCATTGCTGTTACAGACCCGAATGAAAAAGTAGCTGGACGTGGGATTGAAAAGCTGCAGGCTGCAGGTATAGAAGTGGAAATTGGTGTTGCGGAGAAAGAAGCTGCAGAGATAAACAGTGTTTTTTTCCATTATACAATTACCAAAACGCCTTATGTCACAATGAAGTCCGCCGTTAGTTTAGATGGTAAAACGGCTACTGTAACTGGTGACAGCAAATGGATAACTGGGGAAGCGGCAAGACTCGATGTGCATCACTATCGCCATAAACACGATGCAATTCTGGTTGGTGTGGATACGGTTATTGCTGACAATCCGAGTCTTACAACGCGTATCCCGAATGGTGGGAAGAATCCGACTCGAATTATTCTGGACACATCACTCCGCACACCATTGGATGCTGCTGTGTTAAATGATCAAGCAGCAGATACATGGATTTTTACCGGGAAGAGTGTCACGGAGAAAGCTATGGCGCCATTTAAGGAAAAAAGCGGAGTTGACGTAATCCAATTGGAACAATTAACGATCGAAAATGTACTATCTGATTTAGGATCCAAAGGAATAATGTCATTGTTTGTGGAAGGTGGAGCTACGGTTAATGGTTCTTTTTTGGAAGAACGGCGAATTAATCAATTGATAACTTACATGGCGCCGAAGCTAATTGGTGGTAAAACAGCTCCAACTTCCATTGAGGGTAATGGATTTCAATCGATGGCAGATACATTTTCCTTGGATATTAAGCATGTAGAAATGATTGGTCAGGATATAAAAATTATTGCGGAACCAAGAAAGGAAGAAGCAGATGTTTACAGGGATAATTGAAGAGATGGGCACCGTTGAAAAAATGAAACGTGTTTCTCGGCAGTCGGTTGAAATGACGTTAAGTTCAACTAAAATTATGGAAGATGTTCATGTTGGTGACAGTATTTCAGTAAATGGAATCTGTTTAACGGTCACAGATTATTCTTCAACTAATTTTCAAGTCGATGTTATGCCGGAAACGATAAAATCGACTTCGTTACATGCGTTAACAGAAGGTTCAAAGGTTAACCTGGAAAGGTCAATGGCTGCAAATGGCCGGTTTGGCGGACACTTTGTATCTGGCCATGTTGATGGCACTGGAAAAATCACTCGGAAACAAAAGCAGGAAAATGCTATTTATTATGATATTGAGATCCCGGAAGAACTAGCGAAATATTTTATGATGAAGGGCTCTGTTGCTGTAGATGGTATTAGCTTGACTGTATTTGACGTTGGGCAAAGTGCATTTACGATATCGCTTATCCCGCATACTGTAGAAGAAACTGTACTAGGGGAAAAAGACGAGGGTGATGTGGTCAATATTGAATGTGATATGCTCGCAAAACATGTGCAAAATTTACTTAATCATCAATTGAGTGATCATAAAGATGGTTTTAATCAAGCATTCCTAAATAGAAATGGACTTATTTAAGCGGAGGAAGTGGAGATTATGTTTAACAAAATAGAGGAAGCGTTAAAAGATCTGCAAGCAGGAAAGCCAGTAATCGTAGTTGATGATGAGGATAGAGAAAATGAGGGGGACCTAGTTGCCCTATCTGAAAAAGCTACACCGGAAGTTATTAATTTTATGATCACCCATGCAAAAGGGTTAGTATGTACATCAATCAAAGCGGATTTAGCCAAAAAAATTAACTTGCCTATGATGACAAGCCAGAGCAGTGATCCTTTTGGAACTGCTTTTACTGTAAGTATTGATCATGTCGATACAACAACAGGTATTAGTGCGGCAGAACGTTCCAAGACGATTAGAGCATTGCTTGATCCAGAAATAAAAGCGGCTGATTTTAAACAGCCTGGTCATGTATTTCCACTGGTTGCAAAGGATGGAGGCGTATTGACTCGTCCTGGTCATACAGAAGCATCGGTTGATCTGGCGACATTAAGTGGGGCATTTCCTTCAGGTGTGATATGTGAAATAATCAATGATGATGGAACAATGGCACGCGTTCCTGATTTGAAGGAAATGGCTGAGAAATTTGATCTTAAATTCATTACAATTGAAGATTTAAAGGCTTTCCGAAAGCAAAATGAAGTTCATGTGACTCGTGCTGTTGAAACAATTTTGCCTACTGAATTCGGTATATTTAAAGTGTACGGCTATACAAATGATCTGGATGATAAAGAGCATGTTGCGCTCGTTAAAGGTGATATTCATTCTGACGCGCCGGTACTGGCGAGGGTTCATTCAGAATGTCTGACTGGCGATATATTTGGTTCTTACCGTTGTGATTGCGGGCCGCAGTTACACGAAGCCTTGAATAAGATTAATGAACGAGGTGCAGGTGTGTTAGTATATATGCGTCAGGAGGGCCGGGGAATCGGACTAATTAATAAACTGAAAGCATATCAGCTGCAGGATGCTGGAATGGATACGGTTGAGGCAAATGAACAATTAGGATTTGCACCAGACTTACGGGAATATGATTTAAGTGCACAGATTCTAAAGGACTTAGGTGTGGAAAAGGTTGATTTGTTAACAAACAATCCGAAAAAAATGACTGCACTTTCGGCGTATGGAATAGAAATCGGCGCGCGTGTTCCAATCCAAACAGGTACACGAAAAGAAAACGAACGATACATGCATACAAAATTTGATAAAATGGGCCACTTATTCAACTTTCATAATAATTAAAGGAGTCGATGATAATGGGGAGAACATTTGAAGGAAAGTTAGTTGGTACAGATCTGAAGATAGGAATAGTTGTCGCACGTTTCAATGATTTTATCACAAGTAAATTATTGGATGGTGCTGTTGGTACGCTTCATAGACATGGTGTAGATGAAGAAAATATTGATGTTGCTTGGGTTCCGGGGGCATTTGAAATCCCTTTAGTTGCTCAAAAGATGGCGATGAATAATAATTATGATGCAGTTATAACGCTTGGCACAGTTATTCGTGGATCCACTCCGCATTTCGATTATGTATGCAGTGAAGCGGCAAAAGGTGTTTCCAATGCATCATCCCAATCTGGTAAACCTGTGATTTTTGGTATAATAACTACTGAAACAATTGAACAGGCTATTGAGCGTGCAGGTACAAAAGCAGGGAATAAAGGTGCAGATGCAGCTGTAGCGGCAATTGAGACGGCGAATGTTGTAAAGGAAATTGAAGTTGACTGACAGCCGGAATCTGAATTTTTTTGTAAGGGGAGATAGATATTAAATTTTTAGGGTACCAAATCTTAGGTTTAGGTCCTATATGGATAGGTATGGCCTTTTTTTTCTCGGAAATGGATCAGGTAAGCAAGGTAATATTTTATATGGGAACATCGTGGCTATTATTTTTAATCATTATTTTTTTGAAGAAGTTACTAAAAGATCGTAAAGGTGACGAGGATTCAACAATAGGAAGGTAATGTTATGCTCACTATCGAAAATTTATATAAATCATATGGCGATAAAGTATTGTTTCAGGATGTTACATGTACGATTACTCAAAATGACCGGATTGGTCTGATTGGCGTAAACGGAACTGGGAAGTCGACGTTTTTAAAGGTGATTGCAGGAATGGATACACCTGAAAAAGGGTCGATTAAACATGCAAAAGACTACCAAATTGAGTATTTGGCACAGGATCCGGAACTTGATCCAAATCTGACAGTAATTGAACAAATATATTATGGTGAATCAACAATAATGAAGGTTATGCGGGAATATGAAACAGCTCTTCAGGCATTGGAACAAGACTCAGCTAGTGAAAAGGCCCAGTCTAAATTGCTGAAAATGCAACAGCAAATGGATGAACAGGAAGCATGGGAGGCTAATACTTCTGCCAAAACAGTTCTGACAAAGCTAGGAATTACTGACTTTCATAAAAATGTAACTGAATTATCCGGTGGGCAGAAAAAACGCGTAGCTATTGCCAAAGCACTTATTCAGCCTGCGGATTTATTGATTTTGGATGAGCCGACAAACCACCTGGATAATGAAACTGTTGAGTGGCTTGAGAAGTTTTTAGTTACCTATAAAGGAGCATTGCTGCTTGTCACCCATGATCGTTATTTTTTAAACCGTGTAACAAATCATATATACGAACTCGATAACGGCAATCTATATGTGTATGAAGGAAATTATGAATTATTTCTGGAGAAAAAAGCAGAGCGTGAGGCTCTTGAGGCTAGTGATCAGTTAAAACACCAAAACACGCTGAGAAGAGAGCTTGCCTGGCTTAAACGTGGCCCTAAAGCGCGTGGGACCAAACAAAAGGCACGTATTGAACGTGTGAATGAAATGCAGGAAAAGAACTTTAATACCAGTAAGCAAAATGTCTCTTTCCAGGTAGGCTCTACCCGTCTGGGCAAAAAGGTTATTGAAGTGCAGGGGATAGAAAAGTCATATGAAGGCAAAAAACTGATACATGACTTTGAATATCTGGTCGTTCCTGGAGAACGTCTTGGTATTATTGGGCCGAATGGTTCCGGCAAAACAACGTTATTGAATATCATGGCTGAACGCGTCCTCCCTGATCAAGGAGAAGTCGAGATTGGAGAAACGGTAAAAATCGGTTATTACACACAAGGTGAGGAAGAACTCGATACGAGTATGCGGGTGATTGACTATATTAAGGAAGTTGCCCAAGTAGTCCATACAAAAGGCGGCGAAGAAATTACTGCCGAACAGATGCTGGAGAGGTTCTTATTCTCACGTTCCGAGCAGTGGACGTATATAAGCAGACTTTCCGGCGGGGAGAAACGACGCCTTTATTTACTGAAAGTACTAATGACTGAACCGAATGTATTGTTTTTGGATGAGCCAACAAATGATTTGGATACCCAAACTTTAGGCGTACTTGAGGACTATTTGGATCAATTCCCTGGTGTTGTAATCACTGTTTCGCACGATAGGTATTTTTTGGATCGTGTTGTTGATCATTTACTTGTTTTTAAAAATAATGAATCCATTGAGCGTTATCAGGGGAATTACAGCGAGTTTCTGGAGCATGAAACAGAACAAAAAGAGTCACAATCGTCTGCTTCTGTTAAGGAAAAGCCTAGAAAACAACAGAATCGGAGAAAGATGTCTTATAAAGATCAGAAAGAATGGGAAACAATCGAGGATGAGATAACCGAATTGGAAGCTTCCATTGAGGAGATTCAGGAAGGTATTAATAACGCAGGAAGTGACCTTGAAAAAGTACAAAAATTCTATGAGCAGCAGCAGGAAGCTGAAGATAAGCTACAGGCAAAAATGGAACGCTGGGAAGAACTTTCGGTATTAGTTGAAGAAATGCAAGGGAAATAATGGACGTGTCCAGGCTATATCATTTTCCACTATTAAGAGGAATAATAACAGGTTAGGATGTTTAGAGCGTATATTTTTGCGCGTAGTGTATTTCCGTAGCGACGTCATAACACTCAACTATTTTTCCATGTTACTTCACACTTAAAATCTAATCAGTAACAAAAAAATCCGAACTGATTCGCATTCTGTTTCAAGAATTTTGAATCATAGTTCGGATTTTATTTTGGCAGATAAGAAAGTATAAATACTTTCTTACTGCA
Source organism: Virgibacillus sp. JSM 102003 (assembly GCF_041949995.1). Taxonomy (NCBI): domain Bacteria; kingdom Bacillati; phylum Bacillota; class Bacilli; order Caryophanales; family Bacillaceae; genus Virgibacillus; species Virgibacillus sp. JSM 102003. Next base: position 43,290 of record NZ_JBHFQH010000009.1, on the reverse strand, counting down.
TAAGTGCAACTAAGGCTTGGCGATAAGCCAAGTTTTCTAAACTAAAACACGTTTGTCCCAGCCTCATTTTATGCAGCTAAGAAAATATAAGCGCTTCCTTACTTCGGCAATTGTTCAATTTCGATTGAATCAACAATACCAGTTCCATTATCCCGTATGTTTGCTTTAAGCTCTACGTTATCTCCTGCTTGCAAGAATAAGGCCAGTGGTTCTTTTCCGGCATTAATGGTATAAATCGTCTGGTCACCTTTTAACAGAAATTGAATGACTTGACCAGATTTCTGTGTTGTTGTTACTAATACACGGTTAACCTCGCCGCTGATAGTTTCAAGTGCTGACTCATCGGATGCCTCGACATTACTTGGATCCTGAGCAAGCTGCAGCCGATATGCTTCCAATGTTTCTCTTGCTGTTTCACCAAACACAACAAAGTCCGCATCCCCCGCTTTGATATATGCATACTGTTTGAATAAACCATTTGGATCCAAAACGTTAACAACCCAAGTTGGATTACCGTCAATGTTATAGAGTATCGGCATAGATCCGGTCCAGTTTTTCTCCGGATATTGTTTGTTTACGATTTCTTTTGCACCTTTACTGTCCATAATTCCATTGTTTTTCTTTCCATTGTAATAAGTTAGTGCACCTGTACGCGCATTTATAAGTGTATAACCTAATGCAGAGTCAATATTTTCCCTCGGGGACGCCATATCAGTAAAGTAATACATATCTCCCTGTTCATCAAAAATAGGAGTTACACTGCTTTCAGTACCTGATTCATTCGGTATTTTTACATCTTTTTTACCAAAGATAGAATTTAACCACCCGTGGACATATTTACCGAAATATTCATTTTCATCTGTCGCAACATCAGAACTAACTGATCCGTCGACAAACTTCGGGGCTTCATTTGTTTTGTATTTACTTACTTCACTCGTAACAGGGTCAACAATAGCAACATGCAGATTTTGCATATCCGGCTTGTTCGTTATGCCGATTGGCTGATATAACGTTTGAACATACCATGGTTTCCCATCTTCGTCTACTTCGATTTGAGCTTCCCCGCTTTGAATATAGTTTGGAAAAGCACCATATATAGTACGTTGCACATTATGGTTTAAGTAACTGGAATTGGTGTACTTCATGTTACTATCGATGAACTCAGGCTGAGCATTGATGTTGGTTGCAGATATGGTGAAAAAGCCTTCCGTTTCTTTTCCGCGAAAATACTTCCAAAACCCTGTGAACTCAAGGGGAGCCACAAATTTAATTTGACCATCAATCTTTTGAACTTGTAATTTTCCTAAATCGTAAAATTGTGTGTTAGGAACAACACCCATCGATTTTTGGATTTTATTACGAGCGACCTCAGGTGATACTGCAATTGGTGTAGCATCCTCATCCAATGGTTTTGCTTCTTCGACATCTTTCTTTTCAATTGATTCATATGTGTCATCCAATGTAAGAATTCCTAATACAATTATGGTTGGAACAGCCAATACAGCAAGGATAATAATTAGTCCTAATATGGATTCATATGTCCCTTTCGCCTTCTTTTGAAGTTTGGTGGAGGTCATTCCATATACCAAAAAGACCCCAGCACCAGCTATCGCAATATTAGAAATCACCATATTTGGGACGGTGATTGGCAGCAGGATAAAGTAATTCATGATTCCACCGATTATAAACAGGACCACAAAAACTATCCCTGCAATTTTACTTGTAACTACTCCGGATTTATTACTCTTTGCAATAAGGATACCAGCTAGCACCACATATAATATGAATGATAAAATAGTAGTTGTTAAGATTCCTATCATGATTTCAGCTCCTATGTTGTGATATGTTACATATATATTTACGGAATTAGAAGAAATAAGTTTCATGATTGGGGCGTTATTTTTGAAAAGAATATACAGTGACATTTTGCAATTTAAAGGAACTCATTACGATTTCGGATATAAACAGGGAGAGCTTTTGAAAGACTCATTAACGGTTAAGAATCGCAAGAAACAGTGGCGGGTGCGAAAGCCACGTTTCATAATTGACATAAATGAAGTAGAGCAGGAAATAAAAAGATTTGCTCCAGGGATTTGGGAAGAACTTGTAGGAATGCAGGATGCACTTGAGTGGGACATGCATGACATACTTCAGGACTTTGGTGGATACAGGCTGGAATACACTAAAAGCGGCTGTTCTATTTTCACAGGCAATGACTTTATGATTCGCAATTATGATTATCATCCTAAAACGTATGAAGGAAGGTACACTATATTTCAGCCTAGTGATCATGGCTATGCTGTAATTGGACCTTCACAGCGAATAACCGGTCGGATGGATGGAATGAATGAAAAAGGTCTTGCTCTAGGCTATAATTTTATGCACCGTAAAAAGCCTGGCGATGGATTTATTTGCAATATGATTGGAAGGCTTATCTTAGAAAGCTGTGCTGACGTTAATCAGGCGGTTTCCATGCTTAAGGAAATTCCGCATCGGCACTCGTTCAGTTATATTGTGCTGGATAAAAATGAGGAAACCTTTGTAGTCGAAGCGACACCAAGAGGAGTAGAAGTTCGCCAGTCCAACGTCTGTACAAATCATTTTGAAATAATGAAGGATGAGAATCGTCACCACTTAGAAGATTCATATAGGCGAATGGACGCAATAAGGGCACAACAACAGAATGCAACTGATGCCTATAAAGCATTTCGTATGCTGAACGATACGGAAAAGGGTGTATTCTCCAATCAATATAGGAACTGGTCTGGAACGATCCATACTGCAGCTTATTTCCCGAAAGATCTGAAGGCTTGGTTTGCGTTAGGCGGTGACCGGGAGCCTGTTGTCTTTGACTTTGCAGCCTGGCTCCGTGGTGGGAAAATAGCAGTAAAATATGTTTTAGGAGAGGTTGACACCGATTTGCCTTTTGTTCACATGGAGAAAATGTAAGATAAAAAACCATCTGTTCGTATACACTAAATATCTTTGCCACCTGAAAAATTCCAGTCTGCTTTACAATTAAACAGAAAATAGTATAATATAATCGGTCTTGCAGAAAGGTGGCAACTATCTTGTTAGGAATTGAAATTACATCTGAATCGATTATTGCTTTGCTTAAGATTATTGCAATTGATATCGTATTATCCGGTGATAATGCGATTGTAATCGCTATGGCGACAAAGGGTTTACCAAAACATCAACAGAATAAGGCGATATTCATCGGTACAGGTGGGGCAGTAGTTTTACGAATATTATTTGCAATTTTAATTGTATACTTATTACAGATTCCGTACGTACATTTGATTGGAGGAGCACTCTTATTATGGATTGCGTATCATGTGCTCGTTGATGATGAGCCTGAAGCTAATATTAAATCGTCAGGTACTATGATGAAAGCTGTTGGGACAATTATTGTGGCAGACGCTGTTATGAGCCTTGATAATGTTGTCGCAGTAGCAGGTGCTGCACATGGACATGTTGGTATGATTGCACTGGGTGTTGCAATTAGTATTCCGATCATGATTTTTGGCTCAAAATTAATTGTACGAGTTCTCGAAAAGCATCCGTGGATTGCCTATATTGGAGCAGGTATACTTGCTTGGACTGCCGGGGAAATGATTACTGGCGATGCATTCGTTATTAACTTATTTAACTTGCACCATGGTGCTTTCATGTATGCTATAATGGCGGGAATCACGATAGCAACATTATTAACTGGCTATCTGAAAAACAATAAAGCAGTCTAGAAATCTTTATAAGCAAAAAATGCTTTTGGGATTTCCCTTGATTTATGTTTAATTTAAGTAGTATTAAGGGAAAATAAGAATGTAATAATATATACAAAAGGAGGTTAACTTATAATGAAGTTATTTCAGGTAAGAAAGGGCCAGTTTGTTTTTTACAAAAATGAACTTCATAAAGTATATTCGGTAAAGCCGATGTTTAAGCAATCGGTCCACTTATATCGTTTGAAAGATATGCAGCAGATCCTATCAAAAGCAAGCGAAATTCATCCGTATAAACCAAAACATAAAGATTCGTTTATTTTTTATGGTAAACGGTACACTGTTGATCAAAATAGAAAGCCTGAACCAGGTGATTATATTTTAATTATTAAACCTGCCCCGGATTTTCTCGATCATTACTCATTAAATGAGATTGAAAAAGTCGATAACGTAGAAGATGGGAATGTAGTTACTACTAGAGATAATGGGGTTAAACATAGTGAATACGTTGTTATGGTACCAGGTAAAGCGGAGGACAGTGAGGATATATCATATTATGATAAGGCGCTTGTATCTGAAGAACAACAGCGAGCAGATGAATCACCGGAGTTTCTGGCAGAAAAAGATAGCGAGATGAAACCTGTTGTAGGTGATATTTATCTGGACAATCAAACGAATACAAAGGCAATGATTGTTGCAATGACAGAAAACGAAATAGTTTTCGGTCATGGTGTTCGCGTTCATGTAAGTGAAGTTTTAGATGAAGATAAATACAGATTGGTTTACCGATTTGAAGAAGATTTATAGAGATTACTCCTGAAGGTTTGTGCTTTCGGGAGTTTTTTATTTCTCTAAAACGGATTTTTGTGAACTAGGAATTTAGACATGGTTAGCAGTAGGTATATTTCATTATTTTTACAAAATGATTACAGAAACATACATAAATTACTAAAATTACTCGAAATATGTAATAAGTTTAAAAAGGAGGAATAGTTTCATGCATTTATCCCAAAAATTTATTAAGATTGTAGTAAGTGCAATACTGGTTGCAACATTCACATTTACAGCAGGGCCTGGAATGGTGTTTGCGAGTGTTGACGACAAAACAGATGAATTAACTATTAAAGAGACAGAAAGTGAGACGGAAGAAGGTACCAATGAAAATGAAGATGGTAATGAAGAGGAAGATGATGCACCAAATTTAATTCCTGGGGACTTCTTCTATTTTATTAAAACTGTAAAAGAGAATATTCAATTAGCCATTACACTTGATGATTATAAGGAAAGCCAACTACTGGCTGAATTTGCTGCTGAACGTATTGCTGAGGCAAATGAACTAATTAAAGCTGGAAAAACAGAAGAAGCAACTGCTCTTCTGGAAGAAGCTTTAGCAACACAAAAAGAGGCAGAGGAAAAGCTTGATGGCTCTGAAGAATCAAATGAGACTGCAGATGGTGATACTGATGCGAATTCAGAATCAGAAGAAGGTACGGCAACTGAAGAGGATACTACAACTAAAGAAGACGGAACAGAATCTGAGGAAGGTACTACGGTAACAGATGAGGATGTCGCTGAAGATGAAGAAACAGATGATGTAAGAATCAATCTTGCAAATAACATTGATGCTTTATCAGCTGTACTAGCAAAAATCGATAATCCGAATGCACAGGCTGCGATTATGAAAAACATTCAAAAATCGTTTGCAAAACTAGCAGAAAAAATTGAAAAACGTGCTGGTAATACGGAAGAGTCAGATGAAGAAACAGAAGAAGAAACAGAAGAAGAAACTACTGAGCCTGAAGCAGATGAAGAAGAATCAGAGTTAACTGTGGTAGCATCTGAAGTGGAAAACGACGATAATGAAACAGATAAAGCTGCTGAGAGGTTAGCAAAAGCAGAAGAAAAAGCAGCTGAGAAATTAGAAAAGGCTCAAGAGATAGCCGAAAAGGCAGAAGAAAAAGCAGCCAAGAAATTAGAAAAAGCACAGGAGAAAGCTGCGAAGGCAAAAGAAAAAGCTGAAAGAAAATCTGAAAAGAAACAGGAGAAAGCACAAGAAAAAGCAGCTAAGAAACTAGAAAAAGCTGAGAAAAAAGCTGAAAAGGCACAGGAAAAAGCAGAGAAAAAGGCTGAAAAGGCAGAAGAAAAAGGCAACAAATCAAAAAATAACTAATATTCAAAAGCACCAGGATTTTTCCTGGTGCTTATCTTTTTATTATTCCATCATACTACTTGCTTTGTACCCAATGATATTTATAGGATCTTTTGGTGATGAGTATGGTGGTGCGTATCCTAGTTCAAGTTCTGCCAAGTCTGCAACAGATATTTTCCCTTTCATCGCTGTGGCAATAACGGCTAGACGTTTATCAACGCCATCCTCGCCAATGACTTGTGCTCCAAGAATTTGACCGTTATTTTCATCAAAGAGGATTTTCATGCTAACTTTCTCAGCACCAGGATAATAACCTGCATGTGATAACGATTCATGGGTTACTTCTTTAAATGGAATTGCTAGTTTATTAAGTGCAGCACTACTGTATCCGGATACTGCGACACTCAAATCAAAAACTTTAAAAATAGCTGAACCTTGTGTCCCATTATAGGCCAAATTGTTATTCTGCAGATGATTAGCGATAATAAAAGCCTGTCGGTGTGCTGGCCATGCTAATGCTACGTGGCTTGGTGTGTCGGTCAAATAGTCCTTTGATTCAACCACATCCCCTAAGGCATATATATCAGCATCATTCGTTTGCATATAATCATTTACTTTTATTGCCCCGGTCTCACCAATATCCAGTGAACTGTCCTCAGCTAGTTTGGTGTTAGGTTTAATACCAACGGCCAGAATGGTCATGTCAGCCTGAATACTTTTTCCACTGCTTAAGTGCAGTGTTGATCCATTATTGGAAAAGGAATCGAGACCATCCTCTAAGATAAGATTAACGTCTTTAGCTTTTAAATGATCCTGGATAACTCCGGCCATGTCCTCGTCGACCAGCTTCATTACTTGTTTGGAACGGTCAACCACGGTACATTCTATGTTTAATGCTTTTAGGTTCTCTACCATTTCAAGACCAACGAATCCGGCACCTATAATCGCGCAGGTGCGTGGCTTGTTTTCCTTAATAAACGCATAGATATCATCCATATCTGGAATAGTATGCAATGTAAATGTCTGTTCGGGGTTCAATCCTTCTAGGTCGGGTTCTATAGCTGAAGCACCGGGTGATAGGATTAGCTTGTTGTAGGTTTCGTGTTGGATTGCTCCATTATATTTATATTCAATTTGTTTTTGGTCACGATTTATGGAAATGACTTCTGAATCTGTTTTGAGATTTATATTGTATTTTTTGGCAAATTCATAATTATCCACTAGTAAATCATCACGTTCATCAACGGTGCCACCAATGTAATAGGGCATTCCACAGTTGGAGAAGGCTACGTAATTTCCTTTATCAAAAAGTATGATTTCTGATTCCTTGTCAACACGGCGAATTTGTGCTGCAACTGTTGCTCCACCACCAACACCGCCGACAATAATAATTCGATTTGTCATTATTATTCCTCCCACTTTTTAAATTCCCCTTATTCCATTATACTAATCATTTATGAATAAAGTTGTATTAAATGTTTTAGGGGTCTGTGGTATGTTTGTACTCAAACTGACAGGATTATACAATAGAAGGATGAGGTATTGCCACTCAGAACGGGGATCCGGCAAACAATTGAAGGGAATCCTCGTTCCGCTAATAGCAAAAAATCAGCTGAAATTGAGGCAAAAATGACAAATAGCGGAATGAGGATTCATCAAACAATCGAAGCGGATCCTCATTCCGCTAAATAGCAGAAAAGGTGCTCTCAGAAGGGTGAGACGGATCCTCGTTCCGCTAATAGCAAAAAATCAGCCGAAATTGAGGCAAAAATGACAAATAGCGGAATGAGGATTCATCCCCATGCTAAAAACGAGGGTTTTCATGGAAATAACGGAACGAGGATTCATCAAACAATCGAAGTGGATCCTCATTTCGCTAAATAGCAAAATAAGTGCTCTTGGAATCCCTCATTACGCTAATAAATGGGTTTTTCAACAAAAGACCCTATGAATGCTATCAGCAACAAAAAAAGATGCCACAATCGGCATCTTTTTTTCATAATATTCCCAATGAACCTAAGAATACAATCACAATTGTAATAGGAACTAACCATCGCATTATTTGGAACCATAGCTGATAAGTACCTGACGATAGATTATTGCTTGCATTGAATTCACGCCTCATCAGCGTTTTATCCATCTTAAATCCAATGAATAGTGCAATTAATAAACATCCACCAGGCAATAGTATATTACTCACAAGAAAATCACTTGCATCAAAAACTGTCAGATTGAATATTTTAAAATTGGCCAAGGTGCTCGATGATAGTGCGGCTGGTATACCTGCTATAAAGACAATCAAACCAGCAATCCATGCCACCTTTTTACGTGACCGTTGTTTATTGGCAGTAAAAGCTGATGTAATAATCTCTAGCATACTAAATGATGACGTTAATATAGCAAATAGGAATAATAATAAAAATAAGCTTAAAAATACTTCGCCAAAAGGCATTTGTGCGAATGCCTCAGGTAAAACCATGAACAATAATCCCGGTCCTGCTGTTGGCTCAAGTCCAAATGAGAAGACAACAGGGAAGATAGCTAAACCAGCCAACAGAGAAACGAAAATATTCATTATTGATACAGAACCTGCTGAAAACGGTAAGCTAACATCTTTACCTAAATAGGAACTATACGTGACCATTACCGAGAAGCCTACCGCTAAGGAGAAAAAGGACTGACCCAATGCGTACAAAACACTTTCGCCGGTAATTTTTGAAAAGTCAGGCTGCAGGAAGAATTTCAAGCCTTCTTGGGCTCCTTCAAATGTGACGGAGCGAATGACTAATATAATAAAAAAGATGAACAATAATGGCATTAATATTTTGCTTGCCTTCTCTATACCGCCTTTGATACCAAATGTAATAACAACAATATTTATGATTAAAAATAATCCTAAACCTAAAATCGTTATCAAAGGATTTCCGGTAATCATACCAAATAATTGCTCATAGTTGGCGTTATCCTTAATTACTAAACCAGGGATGGACAATCCACTATAAATAAGTACCCATCCACCTACGACACTGTAAAACGACATAAGGACAAATGATCCGAAAACACCCAAGCGGCCAATGATTGACCAGCCACTTTTAGGTGCTAGCTTTTTAAAAGCACTAATCGCTTCTTTTTGTGCCCCTCGTCCGATTATAAATTCAGAAATTAATAAAGGAAGACCGATAATTACTGTGAAAGCAATAAAAAGTAGAAAGAAGGCACCGCCACCATTCATTCCAGTCATATAGGGGAATTTCCATATTGCCCCAAGACCTATTGCCGCGCCTGTAGATGATAAAATAAAGCCAAGTCTGGATGACCACTGATCTCTGTCTGAATTCATATTTTGCCTCCCTTTTCTTCAATGTTGTTGTGTATTATATCATTATTTTGTCTTTGCGCAATAAAAAAAGACAACGATTTATATTTTAGTTCTTAAATCCCACAATTCAGGAAAGAAATAGTGATCTAATACTTGTTTTAAGTAACCGACACCAGATGAACCACCTGTTCCCGTTTTATGTCCGATAATCCGTTCGACTGTTTTCATGTGGCGAAAACGCCACTGCTGGAACCAATCTTCAACATCGACTAATTTCTCTGCAAGCTGGTAGAGCTCCCAATGGTCGTTTACATTTCGGTAAACTTCCATCCAGGCCTGTTCGACTGAATCATCTTTTTCATATGTTTTTGAGAAATCACGATTCAGTACATCAGGATTAATATCAAAACCTTTTCGTGCTAATGCTTGAATGGAAACGTCATAAAGCCCCGGTTTATAATAGGCATCTTCCAATATTGCATGAACCTCTGGGTCTTTTTTGTAAATCTTAAGGATATGTGGTGTTTTATAACCTAAAACAAATTCAACCAGACGATACTGATAGGATTGGAATCCGGATGCATTGCCAAGTTTGTCACGGAACTCCATGTATTCTGCGGGTGTTAATGTTGAAAGTACATCCCATGCTTTAATGATTTGTTCCTGTATTTTAGAAACACGAGCAAGCATTTTAAATGATGATTGCAGATCGTCTTCCTGGATCGAGGTCACAGCAGCTCTTGTCTCATGAATAATTAATTTAAGCCACAACTCACTGACATGATGAATGATGATAAATAACATTTCATCATGATGTCCGGATAAACGTTTTTGACTAGTCAGTAGCTGATTTAGCTGCAAGTAATCACCGTAGTTCATATCTTCCATAAAATCAGTATGAATATCCTTTTCATTATTGAATTTACTATCGCCCAAAAGATCTCCTCCTTTAAGTAAGTGGTCTTAATACAGCACGAACCGGACTTGCATCAGCACCTGCAATTGCAAGCGGAACAGCAATAAGCTCGTATTCTCCTGGTGAAACGTGGTCAAGCATAAGGTTTTCGAGAATAAAGATTCCATTGTCATATAAAGCGTGATGGGTAGCTAGATCCTTACTATCCGGAGCATCTACTGAAGGCATATCGACGCCGATCAGTTTTACGCCTTTTTCATTTAAATGAGAAGCAACACTAGGGTCTAAATCCGGCATTTTATCAGGGAAATGTTTTGGGTTATTTGGCAGAGAGGTATGCAACAACACTCTCGAGATACCTTTGAAATCAAAACCCTGTAATGTTTCGGAAGTGATTTTTTCAACATGACTAACATTAATTACTATTACTTTTCCAATCGCTAGATTTAAGTCAAGCTCATCTATTGTTCTTCCCTTTGGATCATAGTGAAAAGGTGCGTCAATATGTGTTCCTGTGTGTAAACTTCCTGTCATTTGCCCGACATTCACTGATCCTGTTTGTTCAATTGAATAGGTAAGTGAATAGTCAAAGGGCGTGTCTCCTGGAAAATGTGCCATATCATTGGTTAAAGGCTGTGAGATATCAATCCACTTTGATTCTGTCATTACGCGATAACCCCCCGTTTGTTTTCATATTTTTTATAGCGTTCTTCCTTCATAATTTGTATAAGAATATGAACAGTTTCCCACACTTCTTCAAATGTATTATACAAAGCAACAGGGGCAAGGCGAATACCGTTTGGTGTCCGAAAATCCGGTATGACGCCATCTGCTTTCAATGCTTTGCAGATCCGGGCAGCTTCCTTGTGCTCAAGGAAAACATGGCCGCCACGAGTAACCTCATCTGTTGGATTAGCTACTGTAAAATGATAATCGGATAATTCACTGTCGATTAGTTCCATTAAATAATTTGTAAGTTCAAGCGATTTTTGGCGAACCTGTCTAATACCTGCTTCATTAAACATTTCAAGTGAGCCAAGTAATGGTGCAGCACTTAATAAGTGCGGTGTACCAATTTGATAGGCACCTGCGTCATCAGCTGGTGTCAACGTATGATCCATATCGAACTGTTTTTCTTTTGCAGAACTGAACCAGCCAGCAAGTCCTGGTTCATTGCCGAAATGTTTTTGATTAACATACAGACCAGCTACACTTCCCGGACCAGCATTTAAATGTTTATAGGTACACCAGAATGCAAAATCAACGTCCCACTCGGATAGGTGGTGTGGTATCGCTCCAATTGAATGACACAAATCATAGCCGATTAGAATATTGCGTTTATGCGCCTCTTTGGTTAACCGTTCCATATCAAGAATTTGCCCGCTTCGATATAGAACACCTGGCAGTACAATTAAAGCTACATCATCAGCCATGGCTTTTATGATGTCTTCTGTCTCAAGTGTATTTCCATTATTGCTTTTGACCTGAATAAGGTGTTCATCCGGATCATACCCCTTTAGCTTTAATTGACTTTTCAAAGCATAAATATCAGATGGAAAATTCAACTCATCTGCAAGTATTTTGGTTCTCTTTTTGTCAGGTTTATAAAAACTTGCAACAAGCTGGTGCATATTAGTCGTTGTGGAGCCTGTAACAATTACTTCATCACTTTTAGCCCCAACTAGAGGTGCAGTCATCGATCCTAATTTTTCGGATAAATAAAACCAAGGATGTTCACCCTCTGTCCATCCATCAATTGCGTATTTTTTCCAAGCGTTAACGGTATCATCGACTGCTTGTTCAGCCCGCTTAGAAAGAAGCCCTAGAGAATTCCCATCTAAATAGATCGTCCCGTTTGATGTATAGAACTCTTTACGAAATTCTTTTAAGTTATCTTTTTGGTCTAAATGGGTCGCATATGTTTTCTCCGTGTTCATATCATCATACCTCATTTGCTTATAAATTTTTGGCAGTCAGTTACGTTTTACGATAAGTTTTCTAATAGCCACTTTTATAATAACAATGATTAAGAGGGTTTGAAACTTATACTTTTATATTTTTTATTGGGTGAGTTAATTTCATAAATACTTATATTCATCATTTTCCGAATTAATATTTACCTTCGTTTATTCAAAGTAATACGATCGTTGATTGAAACGGAAGGCGGCGACTCCTGCGGGAATAGCAAACGCTTTTTTGCGATTGAAGCGAAGCGTAATGAGCATGAGCCTTGAGACCCCGGAGTGCGATAGCACGAGGAGGCTCAAGCAATGCCCGCGGAAAGCGTCCGCCTGCAGTGGAAATCAACAGGCCAAGCACATTTACAAATAGTTGATCTACTGCATTATTTTTGAATTATGAAATTGATTTGAGTGGACAAGACTTTTGAATCATTTAAATTCTGTATATTAAAAACAATTGCAAATTTTGAAATACTGATTTATACTTAAGTTAAATATGAAATAGCGTTTTACTATATGAAATATGGAGGGGAAAGCATGTCCTTTGTTTCTGACAAAGTAAAGAATTTGCCACCCTATTTATTTTCAGCGTTTCAACAAAAGAAAAAGGAACTGGAAGCTAATGGTGTAGATGTAATCGATTTGGGGATTGGTGCACCTGATCTGCCAACACCTGATTTTGTGATTGATAGACTGACTGAGGAGTCCAGGATTACTGAAAATCATCGCTATTCGACCTATAGCGGATGCATGGAATTCAAGCATGCTGTAGCAGAATTTTATAAAAAACAGTATGATGTTGATTTAGATCCAGAAACAGAGGTTATGGCTGTCATTGGTTCAAAGGAAGGAATAGCAAACCTAATGCAGGCTACTCTAAATCAAAATGACACGGTATTAGTTCCAGACCCTGGTTATCCTGTTTATCGGACAGCTGTCCACTTAGCTGGAGGGGAGAGTGTTCCTCTTCCACTAGATATACAGAATGGCTATATTCCGTTATATGATCACGTGGAGGATGCCTCGGTACAACTGGCAAAATTAATGCTGCTGAATTACCCAAGTAATCCGACAGCTGCAACCGTTCATTTAAATACATTTTTGAAAGCGATTACATTCGCTAATGAAAATAACCTGTTACTTGTGCATGATGCTGCCTATGACATGGTTACTTACAACGGGTACAAGGCGCCTAGTGTGATGCAGGTTCCTGGTGCGAAAGAAAATGCTGTTGAATTCGGATCGTTGTCAAAGAGCTTTAATATGACTGGTTGGCGTATTGGGTACATGGTTGGGAATAAAGAAGTGATTAAGGCTTTAGCAACGTATAAAAGCAATATTGATACGTGCCAGTTTCTCCCTATTCAAAAAGCAGCTGCCACCGCGTTGAAAAGTGATTTTTCCGAAGTAGCCAACAATAACAAAATTTATCAGGAACGAATGGAAAAATTACACAAAGCCTTCCAGGAACTTGGTATATATGCAGAAAAGCCGAACGGCACCATTTTTCTTTGGGCAAAGGTTCCTGATGGATTCTCGTCGATGTCATTTGCTGACAAGTTGCTTGAGGAGGCTGGGGTTATCGTAACACCTGGTAGCGCATTTGGATCACGTGGTGAAGGCTTTATCCGAGTTGCACTTACGGTGACTTCAGAACGGTTAGATGATGTGATTAATAGAATTAAAAAATTAGATCTCAAGGAGGTGACCCAAAAGTGAAAAGTTTGGAAGATGCAATCCGAAAACCAAAAACCCAAACAGCAGCCCAAGCAATTGTGGAATGCCTGAAAATAGAAGGGATTTCAAATGTATTCTGCGTTCCTGGTGAAAGTTATTTGCCTGTGTTAGATGCATTACATGATGAAGAGAGCATACGTGTTATAGCCGCAAGACATGAAAGTGGAGCAGCGTTTATGGCTGAAGGGTATGCCAAATCAACCTTAAAGCCTGGGATTGTACTTGCTACCCGTGGGGTTGGAGCAGCAAACCTTTCAATTGGAGTGCATACTGCATACCAGGACTCAACTCCTATGGTTGTATTTCTGGGACAGGTACATAGCAAGTTTAGAGGCAGAGAGGGATTTCAGGAAGTTGATCTTGACCGTTATTTTCAGCATATTGCCAAGTGGGCAGTGGAGGTTAATGATGCAAAGCGCATGCCTGAGATTGTTCAGCGGGCATTTCGAATTGCCCAAACAGGAAGGCCTGGTCCAGTTATCATCTCACTGCCGGAGGATGTTCTCCCAGTTGAGGATGCTATGCAATTTGGGCCTGTAACGGTTAAACCAAAACCAGTACCAGCCCAACAGGAAATTGACCATGTTGAAGCATTGCTTTCAAAAGCTAAAAAGCCATTGATTATTGCTGGAGGCGGGATAAAAAGCTCACAGGCGGAAAAAGGTCTGTTAGCTTTTGCAGAAAAGTATACAATCCCTGTTATGGCCGCATTTCGCAGACAGGATGTTTTTCCGAATGATCATCCGTTATATGTTGGACATCTTGGGCTTGGGACCAATAAAAAGGTGCTGCAAACCGTCGAGCAGGCAGACCTGGTTATCGCACTCGGCACTCGCCTTTCAGAAGTAACGACACAGGATTATCAGATTATTAAACCAGACAAACAACTTATCCATATTGATATAAGTTATGACACAATCGGCAAGGTTTACGCACCAGATGCAGGAATTGTAGCTGATGTTGGCGAAGCATTACAAGTGTTAGGTAGTATAACTGTCAATTGTGAGTGGGGTAATTGGGTGAAGGAACGTCGAAAAGTACATGAGGAGGTAAGCAGTTTAAAAGTTTCTCATAATGACGTGATTAATAAGCATATTATAGCGTTGATGGAGAAAAAATTGCCCAAAGATGCGTTATTAACGAATGATGCGGGAAATTTTGCTGGGTGGCTGCATGCCTTTTATCCATTTACCGAAAAACATACGTATGTAGGGCCAACATCTGGAGCGATGGGTTATGGAATGCCAGCAGCGCTTGGGGCAAAATTGGCCTTTCCGGGAAAAACAGTTGTTTCTTTATCTGGTGATGGAGGTTTTATGATGACCGTCCAGGAATTGGAAACAGCAGTTAGATACAATATTCCCATCATATGTCTGGTTTTTAATAATAACATGTATGGAACCATCCGCATGCACCAGGAAATTCATTATCCGAAGAAGGTTGTTGGCACTGATTTAGGAAATGTATCCTTTAAGGATTTGGCATTGAGTGTTGGTGCCGATGGTTATCAGACTGCAACACTAGAATCTTTTGCTGAAGCTTTTGAACTGGCTTTGGAAAAAGGCAGGCCAGCAGTGATTGAAATTTTGACCGAAAAAGAACAGATTTCAGTTTCATCCACGATTACGCAAATTCGTGATCGTGCTGCAAAATAGATTACACACTAATTTTAGGAGGTATTTATTATGGCTGAAACATTACTCAAGACAGAAAAACTTAAAAACTTTATCAATGGTGAGTGGATTGATGTTAATGAAATGACCGCGGTTATTAATCCAGCAAATGGAAAAACGGTTGTTGACGTGCCATTATCAGGCAGTGAGGATGTAAACACTGCTGTTAAGGCTGCTAAAAAGGCGCAAAAGGAATGGGCGCAAGTTCCGGCACCACAACGTGCGGAAGCGCTGTTCCAAGTTGGAAATATCATGAAAGAACGTAAAGAACGGTTATCTCAATTACTGACAATGGAGAATGGAAAAGTAATAGAAGAAGCTCGTGGCGAAGTGCAAGAGGGAATTGATATGGCCTTTTACATGGCTGGAGAAGGCCGCCGGATGTTTGGACAGACGACACCTGCAGAACTAAAGGATAAATTTGCGATGAGTCAGCGTTGCCCGGTTGGTGTTGTTGGAATTATCACACCATGGAATTTTCCAATTGCCATTGCAACTTGGAAGTCATTTCCTGCGATTGTCGCGGGTAATGCAGTTGTTTGGAAGCCGGCGACAGAGACTCCAATTATGGCGTTTGAGCTTGCAAAGATTTTCGAAGAGGCAGGGTTACCAAAGGGTGTTGTAAACGTCGTCTTTGGCAAGGGATCTGCAGTTGGTGATGCAATGGTTAACCATGATGATATTCGGGTCATTTCATTTACCGGATCGAATGATACTGGCCGAAGCATTGCAAGTAAATGCGGGGAACAGCTGAAAAAAGTGTCACTTGAAATGGGTGGAAAGAATGCCGTAATTGTTATGGATGATGCGGACCTTAACCTTGCCGTCGAAGGTATTTTATGGAGTGCTTTCGGAACAAGTGGTCAACGTTGCACAGCATGCAGCCGTGTAATTGTTCATGAAGATGTAAAAGAAAGATTAGAAGAGCGTCTGCTTGTTGAAATGGAGAAGTTAACAATTGGCGATGGTCTTGATGAGTCAATAAAAGTAGGGCCGATCATTAATAAAGCAGGTCTTGAGAAAATCAAAAAATATATTCAGATTGGGAAAGATGAAGGAGCGAAAATGCTTGCTGGAGGCTATGTGATGGATGAAGGTGATCATGCTAAGGGACACTATTTTGCCCCAACATTGTTCACAGATGCCACGGCTGACATGCGTATTTCACAAGAAGAAATCTTTGGGCCAGTTGTTTCATTAGTACCCGTAAAAAGCTTTGAAGAAGCAATCGAGGTTAATAATGGAGTGGAATTTGGGTTATCAAGCTCAATTTTCACAGGTGATGTCAATCGCGTATTTAAAGCACAACGTGACCTTGATACAGGGATTGTCTACGTCAATGCTGGTACAACAGGGGCAGAAATTCATCTACCATTCGGTGGGACAAAAGGAACTGGTAACGGGCACCGTGACTCTGGCGTTCAGGCGCTTGATGTATTTACTGAATGGAAAGCAGTCTATGTGGACTTCAGTGGAAAACTGCAGCGCGCTCAAATAGACGTTGAGTAGGAACAAAAGCGAAGGCGACTGATCAGCGACGTATGGAATGGACTGATCCGTATGAGATAAAGGAAACGCGAAGAGCGTAAGCGAATCGACGTTGACTTATCGTAAGGAGGAGAAGGAAGTCCACTAGTCGCTAGGAGCCGTAGCTAGAAAAAGAAAAGCGTACGACTAATTAGAAAATAGTTATATAAGGTGGGTATTAACTCTATAAAATCTATACAGGGAGTGTGAATGATGTATGAAAATAGGTGTATTAGGATCTGGATTAATGGGGAAAGAAGCTGCACGCGATTTAGTAGGAAGTGAAGGTGTAACTGCTGTAGGATTAGCAGATATTGATTTAAAGAGAGCCCAGCAGGTTTGCGATCAATTAAATTCTACTAAACTGACAGCTTATCAAGTAAATGCCAGCGATGAACAGGAATTGGCTACCTATATGCGCCAGTTTGATGTGATCATAAACGCCTTGTTTTATTCATTTAATGAAATTGTTGCCAAAACAGCAATCCAGGTTGGAGTTAATTCAGTAGATTTGGGCGGTCACATTGGCCACATGACAGACAAAGTTTTGGCGATGAAAGAGGATGCAGCAGCTGCGGGAGTTACTTTAATACCTGACTTGGGGGTTGCTCCAGGTATGATCAATATTCTGTCTGGTCATGGTGCAAGTAAGTTAGATAAATTAGAGGAAATAAAACTATATGTAGGCGGGATACCACTTAAACCAGAGCCACCATTTGAATATAATCATGTATTTTCAATGGAAGGTGTATTTGATCACTATACAGATCCATCCCTTATTGTTCGAAATGGAGTGAAGCAGGAAGTGCCATCGTTAACAGAGGTTGAACGTGTTTATTTTGAAAAATTTGGACCGTTGGAAGCCTTCCATACATCTGGCGGGACATCTACACTATCAATCTCATACCCGAACTTAAAAACGCTGGAATATAAAACAATCCGTTATCCAGGTCATGCCGAGAAGTTCAAATTACTTGTTGACCTTAATTTGACACGGATGGATTATCAAGTAGATGTTAACGGACAGCAAATTAACCCGAGAGAGGTATTGCTAAAAGTTCTCGATCCGATTGTCGATCTAAAGGAAAAGGACGATGCAGTATTATTGCGGATAAAAGTTTCCGGCGAAAAAGATGGAAGACCTAAGACATATGAGTACGAAATGACGACATATAAAGATAGAGCAACCAATGTGACAGCAATGGCCCGTGCAACAGCCAATACAATCTCGGCAGTTGCACAAATGATTGGAAATGGTACAATTTCTAAACGAGGTGTATTCCCTCCAGAGCAATGTGTCCCGGGGGAAATCTATATGAAGGAAATGGCAAAACGTGATGTAAACATACTAGAGTCGGGCAATACAGAAAAAGAGCATGTAAATATCTAATAACTTTGTTGAGGTTGTCCCACATCAAATGAGGCAGCCTCACTGCTTTATACGATATATTAAATTAGGATGCAGCAAGGAGATCTCGGCATGAATCAAAGTGTGATAAAAGCATTAAAACTACTAAATTACTTTACAGTGGAAACACCAGAATTAACATTGAAAGAGATTGCTAACCTGGCTAATATCCCAAAACCAACAGCGTACAGGTTGCTATCCGCCCTGGAAACTAGTGATTTTTTATATAAAACAAAGGAAAATGAGCATGACAGCCGGTACCGGTTAGGGTTAAAGTTACTTGAGCTGGGACAGATCGTGTCAGACCAGCTGGAAATAAGAACGATTGCTTTGCCATTTATGGAAGAACTCGCACAAGACATTAATGAAGTTATTCACTTGGTTATTTCAAGTCAGGATGAAGCGACGTACATTGAAAAAGTGGACAGTTCAAGAGCGTTACGTCTGTACACTAGAATTGGGAAAAGCTCACCACTTTATGTTGGGTCGGGCCCCAAGATGCTGCTTGCTAATATGCCACGTGAACGGCAGGAAGAATTATTAAGTGATTCCGAACTATATCGTTTAGGTGACAATACTCCAATCGATAAACAGCAACTAATGCAGCAACTGGAAACAATCTACCAGGATGGATATGCATACAGTATTGGGGAGCAAGATGCAGATACGACAGGAATTTCCTATCCAATTTACGATTCCCGGGGTCAAGTTATTGCTGCACTAGCTGTCAGTGGTTTATCCAGTCATTTTGAAGGAGATAACCTAAAACTGCTAAAAAATAAAACAAAACAATCTGCCCAGACCATTTCGAGGCAATTAGGTTATCGCGGGCCAGATTTATAACTTCGAAGGGATCTGAATACTTATGAATACAGTCTTTATAGCAGGCCATGCCAGGTTGCCATCCGGAATGGCTGCAAAAAACATGTATGAAACATTGACCATCACTGCTGAAATTGACAAAAAATACGGCGTGATTGTAGCAGCTAATTGTACACTGGCAACGGAGCATGGAAGGCAATTTGTGCAGCAATTGCTTAGAGGGCATAGCTTGCAGGATGGAATTGAAATGCCTGTTGAGGAAGTAAAAGAGCATTACTTAGGTAAAGCTGGAAATGCACTGGCATCTGCATTGAATGATTTATATAAGCAGTATGAGCACTACTTGGGTAACTAAGATACCCCCACCAAAGAAAGGTGGGGGTACAACTTTATTCTATCCCCATTGATACATATTTCTTTTCCAAAAATTCATCCATACCGTAGTGTCCGCCTTCTTTCCCAACACCTGATTGCTTGATACCGCCAAATGGAGCTTCAGCAACTGCTGGAAAGACATCATTCACACCAACAATTCCATATTCAAGCTTTTCAGAAACCCGGATAGCACGGCTTGTCGTTTCTGTGAAAATATAGGCGGCCAACCCGTAATCGGTATTATTTGCATTTTGAATTGCGGTCTTTTCGTCTGTAAACGTTTGAATTGGCATGACAGGGCCAAAAGTTTCTTCATTCATGATGAGCATATCATCTGAAATGTTTGATAGAACAGTAGGCTGATAGAAATATCCTTTCATATCGCCTGACCATTTATTACCGCCTGTAACAATAGCTGCTCCTTTTTCAATCGCATCATCAAGATGTCTCTGAACTTTCTCTGATGCTTGCTGATTAATTAATGGGCCAAGGTCCGTATCGTCAGCTAGGCCGTACCCTATTTTCAGCTTTTTGACTTTTTCAGTAAGCTGTTGTGTGAAGCTGTCTCTAACGGAATCATGAACATATATCCGATTAGCACAAATACACGTTTGGCCATTATTTCGAAACTTGCTTGCTAATGCAAGGGTAGTTGCTTTATCTATATCTGCATCGTCAAATACAATAATTGGTGCATGACCGCCAAGCTCAAGTGATAGTTTTTTAACATGATCAGCACTTTCCCGCATTAAATGTTTTCCGACTTCTGTTGAACCAGTGAATGTTATCAAACGAACTTCTTTACTCGTAAGCATCGTATTTCCGGTTGCTTCTGCATCTCCAGTCACTAAATTTACAACACCATTAGGCATGCCTGCGCGCTCAAGTATCTTGACAATTTCAATGGCTGATAAAGGTGTTTCTGGAGCAGGCTTCAACACTACAGTACAACCGGCAGCTAATGCAGGTGCAATTTTTCTGGTTATCATAGATGCGGGAAAATTCCACGGTGTAATAGCACCGACCACGCCAACAGGTTGCGGAATGACCAGTAGTCGCTTTGATTTATTAGAAGATGGAATCCATTCTCCGTATGCACGACTTGCTTCTTCGGCATACCAAAGTAAAAAGCTTGCTGCACCTTTAACTTCACCTTTTGCCTCTTTAATTGGTTTGCCTTGCTCAGTCGTTAAAATTTCCCCTAATCGGTCAACGTCTTCAAGCATAAGTTCGTGCGCTTTGTATAATATGCGTGACCGTTCACGACCTGTCATTTCACCCCATAGCTGAAATGCCCCTGATGCAGCAGTGATTGCCTCTTCAGTTTCGGTTGCTCCACCATAAGCCACTTTTGTTATTGGCTCTAGTGTAGCGGGGTTGTATATAGTATCCGCTTGCTGTGAATCTACATCCAGCCATTTACCATCAATAAAAATACTTTTTGTTTCATTTTCAAACATATGTGAGCCCCTCCTTAGACTATTTTCCTTCCCAGGCTGGCAACATCTTATTTAATTGCTTATCCTGTCGATAACCCAATACATAATCTGCCTGCATTAAAGTATGGACTTCCCGTGTTCCTTCATAAATAACTGGTGCTTTTGAGTTACGCAGGTAACGTTCAACAGGATATTCATCTGAATAGCCATATGCCCCGTGAACTTGAACGGCGTCGTCAGCTGCTTTGTTGGCGAAATCGCATGCCTGCCATTTTGCAATTGACGTTTCACGTGTGTTTCGTTTTCCTTCGTTTTTCAATTCACCTGCCCGATAAACGAGTAGGCTGCTCATTTGCAGTCCTGCTTCCATATTGGCAATCATGCGTTGAACAAGCTGATGTTTTCCGATTGGTTTTCCAAATGTTTCGCGTTCATGGCAATATTTCACACTTGCTTCAAGGCATGCTCTTATTTGCCCGACTGCACCAGCAGCAACAGTAAACCGCCCGTTATCAAGTGATGCCATTGCTATTTTGAATCCTTCACCTTCTTCACCGAGCAAGTTTTCTTTTGGAACCTTTACATTGTCAAAAAATAGTTCCCCAGTGTTACCAGCTCGAATACCTAACTTTCCTTTCGTCGCTTTTGAGGAAAA
The DNA here is from genome assembly GCF_041949995.1 of Virgibacillus sp. JSM 102003. Classification (NCBI taxonomy): domain Bacteria; kingdom Bacillati; phylum Bacillota; class Bacilli; order Caryophanales; family Bacillaceae; genus Virgibacillus; species Virgibacillus sp. JSM 102003. The sequence continues at coordinate 21,584 of NZ_JBHFQH010000009.1, read as the reverse complement.
ACCCTCCCATGTTCGTTCAACAATAAATGCAGAAATGCCATGATGTTTACTGTCCTTGTCGGTATAGGCAAAAACAAGAAAATTATCAGCAGTATCACATAAGGAAATCCATGTTTTTTGACCGTTTAAAATATAATGATCGCCATCTTTAACTGCAGTGGACTGTAATGCGGAAACATCTGATCCAGCACCAGGTTCGGTTAACCCAAAGGCGCCAACCTGTTCACCTTTTGCTTGTGGAATTAAGTACTTTTCTTTTTGCTGTTCAGTACCCCATTGAAGTAAGGACATACTGTTAAGCCCGGTATGGACGGAAACTGAAGTACGAAATGCTGTATCGCCACGTTCCAGTTCCTCACAGACAATTGCCAGTGAATTATAATCCATCCCACTGCCACCGTATCTTTCTGGAATACATACACCCATTAATCCAAGATCGGCGAGTTTTTTCATAATGGAAGGGTCGAATTTTCCTTCGCGGTCCCAGTCAGCAATATTAGGCATTATCTCTTTATCAACAAAATTTCTTACCGTAGTACGCAGCATTGTTTGTTCTTCTGAAAAATTAAAATCCATCTAATCATCTCCTAATTGTTCGTTTTTGATATTCCTAATTGAGTTAAAATCTCATCAGTATGTTCACCAGCATCTGGTGGGTGGTGTTTTAGCTGAAAAGGTGTGCGTGAAAGCTTAAGTGGACTCCCAATCATTCGAATGGATCCTGCAGTCGGATGAATACTATCAATAAACATATCCCGTTCATTTAGCTGCGGATCGTTTGCTACTTGATCAATTGTCTGGATAGGTCCGCATGGGATATTATTTTTTTCGCAATTTTCCTGCCAGTATGCTGTTGATTTGGTTAAAAAAACATCTTGTAACAACGGAACAAGCTCTTCCCGGTGTTCAACGCGATCGGGATTTGTTTGAAATCGCTTATCTGATGCATATTCTGGTTTCCCTAAAATATTGCAAAGTCGCTTGAACTGATTGTCGTTCCCAACTGCAATGACCATTTCACCATCAGTTGTTTTAAAAGTCTGGTAAGGCACAATATTGGCATGATGATTCCCAAGCGCAGTCGGAATTTTTTCAGCCATTAAGTAGTTACTGCCAATATTTACGAGAGCACTGACGGCAGAGTCATAAAGAGAAATATCCAGTTTTTGTCCTTCACCTGATTGTGTACGTTCGAGCAGTGCACCCTGAATTCCGATACAAGCATATAACCCCGTTAAAATATCAGTAATTGCTACACCCATTTTTTGTGGACCTGATTCTTTGTCACCAGTAATGCTCATAAGACCACTCATCGCTTGAATAATAAAGTCATATCCCGGCATATCCTGGTATGGACCGGTTTCACCAAATCCGGTAATAGAACAATATACAATACCAGGGTTAATTTTTGCGAGTGTATCGTAATCCAAACCAAATTGCTTCATTTTCCCGGACTTAAAGTTATTGATGATGACATCGCTTTCATTCACGAGTTTTTTAATAACCTCAATCCCTTCATCCGACTTCAGATCGACAGTTATACTTTTCTTATTGCGATTGGCACTTAGGTAATAAGCGCTCACACCATTCTGAAAAGGAGGACCCCATTTGCGCGTTTCGTCACTTCCACCGGGTGCCTCTACTTTTATTACCTCTGCACCAAGGTCACCTAGAATCATTGTGCAGTAGGGCCCAGCCAGCACACGTGACAAATCAAGAACCTTGATATTTTCAAGTGCTCCAGTCATTTGCTCACTCCTTTCTTAAATAAAATAAGCCACTCCAAAATGACTACAGACTACCCTGTAAGTCAATTTGAACTGGCTTTTACCTGTTGAATCAGAACTGGAATAGAACTGTAAACAGATTAGGCAGCATTCATTTGATTCGTGCGTCCTTTATTGATCATGTGTTTTTAACGCGGAGACGTTTATACATGATTCACTATCTATATAGTATTATATTCAGAAAAATTTGTAAATAGTTATCTAGTATTCTGTTGAAAAAGTTGCAGTTACTACTTTTGATAAATCAATAATCCGTGTCATCTTATCAAACAAGTCGTTGATATCCGGATCGTCATTAACTTGGTTTAATACATCATCATGATGATTTTTATTACGGAAAACAGATTGACCGAAATAAACAACTTCATTTTCTTTTACATCGACAATGTCAAGCAGCCCTGCACATCCATATTTCCCGTTAAGATCATCGGCATGATAAGTCTTATCTTCCAAAGCACCTTTTGCTAAGTATATTTCACTTGCTTTCTCATTAATATCTGTAAAAGTTTGAGCATGCTCTTTATTTACACGGTACAGATAAATAACTGTAAACATTTTATCACCTCTTTAGACTTACACTATGAATTCAACATCAATTGTGAAAATCCTTCAACTGCAGACAACATTTGTCCAACCATTTGATAAAGTTGGCACTTGAATGAAGACTTGGCGATGAGCACAATGTTGCGCAACAGAAGAGAGGGCGAGAATCAACAGAAGAGGGGCATGAATCGACAGAAGAGGGGCGTGAATCAACAGAAGAGGAGCGTGAATCAACAGAAGGGAAGCGAGAATCAACAGAAGAGGGGCGTGAATCGACAGAAAGGGAGCGTGAATCAACAGAAGCGGGGCGTGAATCGACAGAAGGGGAGCGTGAATCAACAGAAGGGGAGAGTGAATCGACATAAGATGAGCGTGAATCAACAGAAGAGGGGCGAGAATCGACAGAAAGGGAGCGTGAATCAACAGAAGAGGAGCGTGAATCGACAGAAGGGGAGCGTGAATCAACAGAAGCGAGTGGTGAATCAACAGAAGGGGAGAGTGAATCGACATAAGATGAGCGAGAATCAACAGAAGAGGGGCGAGAATCGACAGAAAGGGAGCGTGAATCAACAGAAGAGGAGCGTGAATCGACAGAAGAGGGGCGTGAATCATCAGAAGAAGCGCATGGGTCAATGCTCTTAACTGCTAAGAAAAACCGTGCCCATTGCTGGTACACGGCTTTTATCAGCACTATTTTGCTGCTTTTTGTAATTTTGTTATCATTTTGAGTGCTCGTCCTGTTCCAATTGCAACTGATTCCAGTGGATTTGGTGCAATATGAACAGGTACAATTATTTCGTCTGCTAACCAGTCTTTCATACCATTTAGTAAGGCACCGCCTCCGGTTAGCACAATTCCGCGGTCAACAATATCCCCGCTTAATTCTGGAGGACATTCTTCCAATGTTGCACGAATTGTTTCCAGGATTTGCTGAAGAGATTCTTTTAATGCAGAATAAATTTCCCTTGAAGAAACAGTTACGGTTTTCGGTAAACCTGTTACCATGTCTCGACCACGCACTTCCATTTTTTCCTCGGTATGTTCCTCATGTGCATGGCCGATATCCATTTTAATATTTTCGGCAGTACGCTCACCGATTAAAATGTTGTATTTTTTTCGAATGAAATGGGTTATTTCTTCGTCCATCTTGTCTCCACCGATGCGGATGGAATTACATGAAACAACGCCACCAAATGAAATAATACCAACTTCAGATGTTCCGCCACCGATATCAACGATTACATTTGCAATTGGTTCATCAACAGGTAAATCAGCACCAATTGCAGCAGCTACTGGTTCTTCTATTAAATGAACATGCTTAGCACCGTAGCTTGTTACAGCGTTATGAATGGCGCGACGTTCAACTGTTGTGCTTCCTGATGGCGTACATACAACTACAGTTGGTTTGCGCATGGACAGCCCCATTTTTTTACTTACCTTTTTCAAAAAGGCTTTAAGCATTTGGGCGGTAACGTCGTAGTCAGCGATAACACCATCTTTTAATGGTCGTATCGGCACTATATTTTGTGGCGTTTTACCGACCATTTCTTTAGCTTCAGATCCGACAGCTACAACCTGTTTCGTATTCATATCAATAGCCACAACTGATGGCTCGTTCAAGACAATTCCCTTAGTCTTTGAATAAATAAGTATATTTGCAGTACCTAAATCGATTCCAATCTCTGCATTAGATAACATATAAGCTCCTCCAATGATGACAGTTTTTCTCTATATCATTTCTATACTGTACCACAGTTTTTGGGGGTAGATAAAGAACTTACATAAATTGGCTTTAACACCAGTGCAATAGGGAAAATAAGACAAAAATCAAGTAACAATACGATTACAAATTACGGCTTTTTGTAATATAACAGGTGGCGTTTTTGAAGTGTCAATAGGAATTTAGTTGCAATTTTTTCCTGTAGTTCGAAGTTTTTCCTGATAATTGATGGAATAATCTATCTTGAAATCTATTATCATAGGATTATTTATAAGTCTACGTGTCATTATTGCCAGAATGGAAATGGGTGCCAATAATATTACAAGAAACACATGGTATGATTATTTTGCAACACAAAAAACCGATAGGAGAGGTGTAAAACACATGTTTAACAAAATAATAGTCTCAACATTATCCGCAGCATTATTATTCGGTGGAGCTTTTCAAACTTCTGCAGATGCATCTGCAAACACAGGGCAATCTCAGGATCAATTATATACTAAAGTATTTTATTCTATTAATGGGGAGCAAGCCTCAAAAGAGAAATTTAATAATCTATTAAACAACTATTTTAAAGACTTTAAAATAAAGTGGAACAAACAACAAAAACAGTCAGATGAACAGCCAAATAAAGAAGAGCAGAAACAGGAAAAGCCTGAGCCTAAGAAAGAACAACCTAAAAAAGAACAACCACAGGCAAATGAACAAAAACAAAAACAGCAAGAAAAGCAACAACAACCAGAGAAAAAACAAGAGCAACCAACTGAGCAAACAGAAGCTCCAGCACCACAACAGCAGGAAACAACTAAACAACAAGAGCAGAAAGAACAAACACAACAATCACAACAGTTAAATGAATTCGAACAACAAGTGGTTGAACTTACAAACAAAGAACGGACTGCTCAAGGTCTAGAACCACTTAAAGTTGATACTGAGCTAAGCAAGGTTGCACGTGAGAAGTCTCGTGATATGTCTGCAAACAATTACTTCTCACACAATAGTCCAACTTACGGTTCACCTTTTGATATGATGAAACAATTTGGAATATCCTATCAAACTGCTGGTGAAAACATCGCAAGAGGCCAACGCACTCCGCAAGAAGTAGTAAATGGCTGGATGAACAGTGAAGGTCACCGTAAAAATATCATGAACCCTGACTTCACTCACATTGGTGTAGGATATGTAGAGCAAGGAAACTATTGGACACAACAATTTATTGGTAAGTAAATATTTTTGAGAGACTGACTTCGGTCGGTCTCTTTTTGTTGTATAGGAAATAAAAGTACAGTGGATAACTGGATTTCCGAATCAGCGACTTCCAGCATAAGCGCCTAGTGGACTTCCCTCTCCAAGTCTACGATAAGAAAAAAAGGATGTTCGACTAAAACTACCACATCATGTGGCAACGTTGAACTACCCACGTCCTGTGGGGCAGCTTACGCTCTTCGTGTATTCTTTATCTCAAGGAAAAGGAAGAACGACTAACATCGCTGCTTTGCGCGGCAACGTCGACCCACCCGCAGCGCTGAGCACAGCCCATACGGCGCTGAACAGGCGTTAGCGACTTTGTTCGCGGATAAGAGAGTATAAATACTTTTTACTGTATAAGTTTCGCCGTTAAAGCTTTGCGATAAAGTTTCTATTAACCTCTTGCGATTCCAGAATTCAACGGTATAATTAACTTGTTGGTACGAGGGGGATTATAAATGATTCGAAGCTTAAAAATATACATATACGCTATTTTAATTGTGATTGGGAGCGGATTTAAACTGCGCAGGGCAAAAAAATTCACATCTCAATCCTATAATAAACTAAATGAAGAAAAAATATTTGCTGGACCGAAGATGGTTTCACAAAAAGTCATTCAAAAAACAAAATCGGACGTTCATGTCTACGGACAGGAAAACCTGCCGGAGGAAGCTGTTTTATTTGTTGCCAACCACCAGGGATTATTCGATATATTGGCTTTAATTGGTTATTTAGGAAAGCCAATTGGATTTATTGCAAAAAAAGAGACTAAAAAGCTTCCAATAGTAAGTACATGGATGGAATTAATTCATTGTGTATTCATCGATCGAAGTGACCGCCGACAGGCAGTTAAGGATATTAGTCAAGGAATTTCATATTTGAAAAATGGGCACTCGATTGTTGTCTTTCCTGAAGGTACGAGAAGTCGGGGAAGCAAACTGAATGAATTTAAATCAGGTAGCTTGCGATTGGCTACAAAAGCAAAAGTCCCGATTGTACCGGTAGCAATAAATGGAACCTACCAAATGATGGAGGAGGATAAAGGCAAATTAAAGCCATCGACAATCACGATGACTATCACCGAACCAATTTATCCAACTGATTATCAGGACCAAAAACATGGAGAGCTTGCCGCGAGTATCCAAACGACAATAGAGGAAACCATTCGGTCTGCACCCCCAAATAAATATGAAGGAACTAAGGCTGTCCATTAGTGGCAGCCTTAGTTCTATATTTGCAGGAATTTCTTACTGAATTAGTTTCTAATGTTTTTCAAGAACAGCTATCGCTTTCTTGTACGTTTCGGTAATTGTATTGCTAGCAGCATTCCTAATATACTTATAAAAACCAATAGCCCTAAAGCTAATGAAGGTGGGGACAAAAGTACTTTTACAAGGTATATTAATATAATTCCACCTGCATGACTTGTTAGCATAACGAACCCTATTGCTGTACCTTGCTGGCTCGCTCTGAACCGTTTCTCTGTCCAATCCATAATAATTGGGAAACCAGCAAGCAGAAAAAAACCGTCAGCGATTAGCCAGAATGCAATCCAAGGTATCCATTGCCAGAAGATTATTGCCGAGAATGTTAACGCATTTAAGACTACCGCTATAATTATAAAAGCCCTTCTGGTATCCTTTTTGGCCACTAATGAAGGCATAAAGATAGATCCTGCGATGCCAGAAAGAATCATTAAAGCCATTAATGGACCACTTGTCGTGCCAGCTATCCCATATTGTTCAAAAATTGGTTCAATCCAGGTGCTTAATGCATCGAATACACCTAGCCCCATTGCCAGCAATCCACTAATAGATGGGGAATAATTCTGCTAAAGTCCCCACATTACCTACACTTGTAAAACTTGTGAGCTGAAGATAAGTAATGAATAACCGGTAAGGTGAACCCAGCGATTCATGTTATTCGACTCCTTTAGTATAGGGTTGAATTGGTGTTAACAATTCATGGTTATATATTCACTTGTGACTTCGTGGTGAAATAAATGGAGTAGTTCATCGATGGATGCCATTTCACTTTTGAGACTTCCGTCTGCCTTTACTCCTGCAGCATGCAATAGAGTTGGCATCACTTCACTTGGTACATCATTATCCTTAAAGAGGGAGGCCACGTCGTGTTTTAGGGGTTTCCTTTGAGCCCAGTTTCAGGAATCATGTTTAGTGGAATTTAATTAACAAGGATGAGTGATCTTCCCTTATACTAAGGGGAGGCTGTTACTCCTAACTAATATAATTACTACATATCTATGGCAGCATAAGAAAGAATATAATAGGCAATATTCTGAAAATAATTTTTATCGAAAAAAATCTCTTTAATAAAGACATACTACTTGATAAGAGGTGGTAAAATGGTACAAGGTATAGCAAATTGGAATACGGAAGAAACCGAAGAATGGCTTCAAAGCTATGTTGACGATTGGGTGGCATTCTATCGGAAACATACAGATGATGGGGAGGTTGCATCTTATATTCCTGTCTTGCAAAAAGCTGATCCGGACGATTTAGGAATTGCAATTATAGGAAAAAATGGAATTAATATACACTCTGGTGATGATGATATTCCGTTTACGATGCAAAGTATATCCAAGGTGCTTAGCTTTATTGTAGGCTGTATGGAGCGGGGAGTAGCCTATATGCTTGATAGAGTTGATGTTGAGCCAGCAGGTGAAGCTTTTAATTCAATTATTCATTTGGAAATGAAACAGGTCAAAAAGCCGTTTAATCCACTGATTAACGCTGGTGCCATAACAGTAACATCGCTATTGGAAGGTAAAACTTCAGATGAAAAGTTAAAACCAATACTTCAACTCCTCGAAGTTATACTAGGCTATCGACCTGAAATAAATGTCGAGGTTTATGAATCAGAAAGAGATTCATCTATGCGTAATCGGGCAATAGGCTATTATTTATTGGAAGTCGGCTTTCTGGAGTCTGATTTAAACATAACATTGGAGACTTACTTTAAACAATGCTCGATTGAAGTTACAATTAATGATTTAGCGCGAATTGGAATGATCCTTGCTAACGATGGAGAGGACCCTGATACATATGAAGAGATTATTCCAAGGCAGGTTGCACGAATAGCAAAAGCTTTAATGCTGACATGCGGAATGTACGATGCTTCTGGAAAATTTGCAACATATGTTGGTATTCCAGCAAAAAGTGGTGTATCTGGTGGTATCATTGCTGCTGTACCTCCAAGGGTACGTGATGAGGATTTACCTTTTCTTGAAGGTTGTGGAATAGGAGTTTATGGACCGGCATTAGACGATAAAGGGAACAGTATAGCAGGAATCCGCTTGCTGCGGCATATTGCTAAACAATGGGACTTAAGTATATTTTAATAGGGGGATATTCAATGTGTGGACGTTATACGTTATTAGCAGATGAACTGGAAATTTTGAAAGAATTTGATATTGAACAAGCTATTGATTCATATCAGCCAAGCTACAATATTGCACCTGGACAAAATGTATTGGCTATCATTCATGATGGGAATGAAAAGCGTGCAGGATATTTACGTTGGGGACTTGTTCCTTCATGGGCGAAGGATGAAAAGATAGGTTATAAAATGATTAATGCCAGAAGTGAAACGGCACATGAAAAGCCAAGTTTTAAAAACCTGATGGCACGAAAGCGTTGCCTGATAGTTGCAGATAGCTTTTATGAGTGGAAGCGTGATGGAAAAGAAAAACAGCCAAAACGAATTCAGGTTGATGATCGTAAATTATTTGCATTTGCTGGCCTATGGGACAAATGGAAGCAAGAGGATAAGGAGCTTTTTACCTGTACCATCCTAACAAAAGAGGCAAACGACTTTATGCAGGATATCCATCACAGAATGCCGATTATTTTACCTAAAAATAAAGAAGACGAATGGATTGCATCTGGTAAACAACATCCAAATGAAATATATCAGTTTTTGCAAGCCGTTGAAGCGGAGAAACTAAACGCATACAATGTTGCAAGCTATGTCAATACTGCTAAGAACAATGATGCTGCATGTATTGCACCTTTAGCTGAATAGTACATATGGTAACGGGTTCAGTTTTGGGAGAGAGAACGTATATGCGGACATCTTGTTGATGAACAAACTTTTAAACGGAATGAGGATCCGCTTCAACTGTTTGGCGGATCCTCATTCCGTTATTTCCTTCAAAATCCCCGTTTTAAGCTTGTGTTCGGATCCTCGTTCCGCTATTTGTCATATTCACCTCAAATTTGAGTGATTTTCTGCTATTAGCGGAATGAGGATCCGTCTCACCCTTCCGATAGCAGCTTTTTTGCTATTTAGCGGAACGAGGATTCACTTCGATTGTTGGTATTCTTTCCCTAACACTGAACTCGTTATTAGCTTTTATTCATTGCTTTCCGATTCTGTTTTTAAAATATTGATGAATGCATATGCTTTTTGTTTTGGTGCCTTTGTTAGAAGGCTTACCCCAATAAAAAGAGTAGTTGAAACAAGCAGCCCCCATATCCCCGAAGCAAGTCCGAGTGGTTTTATACCAGTGAATTCAAGTATAAGAACAAGAATGGCTGTTAAAGATACACTGGAGATGACACCGGCAGCAGTTCCACGCTTCCAGAAGAACGTACCGAAAAATGCAGGAACGCCAACAATTAACCCAGAAGATGCAGCAACAGACAAGACAGCAATTAAATTTAATTCCAGTTCCGCAAATGCATATGCTAGTATAGCGATTACTGGAATGACGATTTTTCCAACTTGCAATTGCTTCTTATCATCTGGACGCTTTTTTAAATTACCGTAGACGTCACGGGCAAACATTGACGACAACGTCAGCATGATGGAATCGATCGTTGAGATGGCAGCAGCCAATATACCGATCATTACGATAACACCTAGTACAGGTGGAACAAGGTCAGATGACAACAATTTGGGAGTTGCCAGGTCTGCCGTAGAAAGATCCGGAAATAACTGAAGTGCGGAAAAACCCCATAAGACCGATACAAAGGTGTAAATAAGACCGAATACAAGAAAGCCAATCAGCATTTGACGTAACCCTTTTAACGAGGATGGCATGAACATCCGCTGGCTCACTTGCGGGTTTGATAAGCTAAAGAAAAACCATGGAAGTGTTAACCCAAGAAAGGTTAAGATATTAAAATAGCCATTACCTGGAACGGAAAGCGCATCTGGGTGATTCGTTTGCAAGGTATTAAAGAATTGTCCGAATCCCCCCAATCCATCAATTACTAACAACGCTACAATTGTTGACGTAATGATCATAATTACAGCCTGCAGCGAATCTGTCCACATAACAGAACGAATACCAGCTACATAGGAATAAATTATTGCAAGAACTGTTGAAATAACGACACCTGCTGTAAATGGAATGGCATTGTCGGTAATGCCTTGTAAAAGATATCCTACGCCAGCAAGTTGTACCGCACAATACGGAATGAGAAATAAACAACTAACGAGTGCCATTGCAGATGCAGCAGGTTTACTTTCATAACGATCGCCGACCATTTCAGAGGGTGTTACATATCCGTACTTCTTACCGGCCAGCCAGAAACGCCGCCCGAATAATGCGACTAAAGAAACACCTGTAAAATAAACAATTTCAAAACCAAGTGCGCCAACACCACCCTGATAAGTCAGCCCGGCCAGACCAACCATCATGAACGCGCTGTACGTTGTCGCGCTATAACTTAATGCTGAAAGGATGCCGTTCATTTGACGACCCCCAAGGTAATACCCTGACATATCCGTCCTGTCACCACGACGAGACTTATACGCAACAAATAATGCTAGAATAATATAAAGTGCAATTCCCCAAATTACCATATTTGTATTCAACTTACTTCCCCCAATCCTTTGTAACCATGAAATTTGCTATGATGATAAGTAATCCAATAATTCCCCATAATAGGAAACTGCCATACCAGGCTTGAACATCTGATAGAACCGTGTAGGGAAGGACATAGGCTAATAATATTAGGAAAACAATAAGAACGCCCCACACAACTTTCGACTTATAATGTTTCATTACGGTAAACCCCTTTCTTGTGAAATAATGAGCAAAATCAATAACACTATGCTAAATAATTGAATTGTTTTACGCCGCAATATTTACATGTGTCTTTACACTTATATTTACACAGTGAAACTGAAAAAGCAATACTTTTTTCACTGTTGCTGTTTTATAAAAGTTCGATGTTATGGGTATGTGAAATTATGCGATACTTCACTCCAAGGGGTCATCGTAAAGGACGGTCACTCATGAGAGTTATGAGAGCACGGATTCTGTTCGAACAGCGGAAAACGGTCACTCATCGGAGTTATGAGCGCCCAAAATTTGTTCAAAGAGCGAGAAATGATCACTCATTGGTCGAGTATTGTTCCGCAGCGTTGGATTGGCACTAGTTCTTAAAAAACGATGGAAGGAAACCACGCACCCTTTACTGTTAGCGAGTTTTGGGGTTCAAAGTATTAATACATAACATCGTTCTAACAAAGTAAAATACACTCTCAGAAACATTCCATTAGCATTGTCCTAAATTTTTTGGCAAAAATAAATGGTGTCTGATGCATGATAGGAACTTGTTCGGTATAATGAAGTATATAATATGTAACATGATAATTATAGGGGGATCAATATGAAAGAAGAAGGGAATAAGGTACTTGGCGAAAAAAGAAGACGTTTAATCTTAACGTGGCTGAAAGATAGTAGTGATCCGATGACCGGTAAATTATTAGCAGAACGGATGAATGTCAGCCGCCAGGTTATCGTACAGGATGTTTCCCTTTTAAAGGCAAAAGGTGAACCCATAATTGCTACCTCGCGCGGATATGTTTATTTTCAGGAGAATAAAAAGAATCCCAAAGTCCAGCGAGTAATCGCGGTTTGTCATCTGTCAGAAGAAACAGAGGTTGAACTGTATACACTTGTTGACCATGGGGTATCTGTTCAAAATGTAATGGTGGAGCACCCTATTTATGGAGATATTACTGGTTCACTGATGTTAAAAAACCGCCGTGATGTTGATGCTTTTCTTCATGAGATGAAACAAACAAAGGCCGCTTTGCTATCCCAACTCACTGAAGGTGTTCATTTACATACGATTGAAGCTGAAACACAAGACCAGCTTGATGAGGCTTGTGAAGCATTGCGTACCAAAGGAATATTGTTAGAACAATAAAAATTAGCGTATATGACATTTTACTTAATCAGCAAACAATAATTGATTATAATACGAATGAAGGGTAGGATGAATATGATTCGTGTTTTATTTGTTTGTTTAGGCAACATTTGCCGTTCACCGATGGCCGAAGCTGTTTTTCGTGATTTAGTTGATAAGGAAAATTTAACAGGTAAAATTGAAGCTGACTCAGGAGGTATTGGTGACTGGCATTCTGGAGAACCTCCACATAAAGGTACCAGAAAATTGTTAGACAAGTATCAAATAGGGTATAAGGAATTAAAGGCTAGACAAGTTAATATTAGTGACTGGGGAAATTTTGATTATATCATCGCGATGGATGAGCAAAATAGAAAAGATATGCAAAATCTGAGTAATAATGCTGGGAGTGCCAAGTTAGCTAAGTTAATGGACTTTGTGGAAGATCCTCAAGAAGAGAATATACCGGACCCTTACTATACAGGCAATTTTGATTACACATATGAATTAATTTCTGAAGGCTGTAATAAATTATTGAAGTATATTAGAGCAGAGAACAACATATAAGATAAAAGGAGCGATACAGAATGGGTAAACGAAATGTTTTATTTGGAGTAATAATAGGTGCAATTGTAGGTGGCTTAGTTTCATTATTTAATAATGATGCAAGAAATTATACAAAACTAAAAATGAATTACGCTAAAAACAGGTCAGGTTATTATGTGAAACATCCATCAGAGGCGGTTCGAAGCGCCAGGGATAGTTTTGATAAGTTCAGCAAAGAGTTTTCAAGTGGCGCAGAAAATGCGATTAATGCTTTAGAACAAGTGGAAAACACCTTAGACAAGTTTGCAAATAAAGATCAAAAAGACTTGGAAAACACACTGTAAGTTTTGATATAAGGGTGGTTAGAATTTGAAAAGGAGTATGGCATTTTTAAAAGAACTTTATCAACGGATTTCAGATGATGATATATTTGGTTTATCAGCTCAGTTAGCCTACTTTTTCTTACTATCTCTTTTTCCTTTTCTATTGTTTTTAATGACTTTAATTGGTTATTTGCCAATTGATCAATCAACTGTAATAAGTTTTATCGAAACATACGCACCTGGACAAATAACAGATTTAATAAATCAAAATGTGAGCGAGCTGTTGAATGATCAAAATGGACAATTACTCTCGATTGGCATTATCGCTACGCTTTGGTCGGCATCAAATGCAATCAATGCAATCATGCGTGGTTTTAATCGAGCATATGACGTTGATGAAGATCGTTCTTTTATTGTATCCAGGCTTATAGCGATTGTGTTAACAATAGCGATGGTGCTTGTGATTTGTATAGCATTTTTACTGCCTATTTTTGGGAGAATGATTGGCGTATACATTTTCACATTTTTTGGGTTATCTGCTGGTTTCCTGAGTGTATGGGAAACATTGCGTTGGGTTGTTTCTTCTGTCGTATTTTTCATTGTATTAGTGGCATTGTATAAGCTTGCACCCAATAAACGGATTTATTTTAAAAATGCAGTTTGGGGTGCGCTCTTTGCGACAGTAGGCTGGCAGCTAGTCTCATTGGCATTTTCTTTTTATGTAAGTTCAATGGGCAATTACTCAGCAACATACGGTAGTTTAGGTACCGTGATAGTCCTGATGATATGGTTTTATATATCTGGAGTAATTATTATGATTGGTGGAGCCATTAACGCAATCCTTAAAAAAGGAATAGGACATGAAAATACAAGATAGCTATCACGATATGTGATAGCTATTTTAATAAACGCAATCCATTTAAAATAACTAAAATAGTACTTCCTTCATGACCAATTACACCTAATGGTAAATCTACTATTTGTAAAAAGTTTGATGCTATTAATAATAGAATTACACTTAAGGAGAACACGACATTTTGTTTTACAATCCGATTCATACGGCCAGATAACTGGATAGCATTTGTTATTTTCGGCAAATCATTCTTCATTAATACGATATCTGCTGTTTCGAGTGCTACATCAGTTCCTTTCCCCATGGCAATTCCAACATTTGCACTTGCTAATGCTGGTGCATCATTTATTCCATCCCCGACCATTGCGACATTCTCATAATTGATTCGAAGCTGCTTTACATGATTCACTTTTTCTTCTGGAAGGCACTCAGCAATATAATGATCTATACCAGCTTCAAAAGCAATTGCTTTAGCAGTTGTTTCGTTGTCGCCTGTCAGCATGATTGTATGCACACCATGCTTTTTTAACTTTTTAATCGCTTGTTTTGTATTGTTTCTGATTGTATCTTTGAGAGCATAAATTGCTACAATTTCATCATTTGCTTTGACGAAAACGATGGTTTTGCCTTGTTCAGCAAGTTCCTTTGCTATTCCACCTTGAAAGTTGAAAGCTTCTTCTTCACCAACAAATCCAGCTTTACCAATTTCCCATTTCTCATTATTTACATAAGCAGAAACACCATTGCCGCTTACGGTTGTAACATGCTGAATATCCATATCATGTATGTCTGTAAAGTCTGCGCTATAGTCGGAAATTGCCTTTGCCAACGGATGGATGGATTCCTTTTCAATAGCTCCGGCAATAGCAAGCACGTTTTCCTTATTACGGTTGGTGTGAACATATGTGTCTGTAACTTCAGGTGTTCCATTCGTTAAAGTCCCTGTCTTGTCAAAAGCTATTGCTTTAATATGACTTAAGTTTTCAACATGAACACCGCCTTTAAACAGTACTCCATTTTTAGCGCTGTTTGAAATTGCAGACAATGTTGCTGGCATAATCGAGGCTACCAAGGCACAGGGTGATGCAACAACTAGCAAAATCATTGCCCGGTAAATACTCTCTGATAATGACCATCCAAAAATGAAGTAGGGTAAAAACATCATAATGGCAACCACTGCAAGAACTACTTTTACATATGTCCCTTCAAATCGTTCAATAAACAACTGTGAAGGGGATTTTTCCTCTTGAGCTGATTGAACCATTTGTATGATTTTTTGAAAAAGCGTTTCATCTGCATGCTTGGTAATCTTGATCGAAACAGATCCGTCCAGTGCCACTGTCCCTGCAAAAACATCATTGCTATCTATTTTACTGACAGGTACTGATTCCCCGGTTATAGCACTTTCATCGATTGCTGTTTCTCCTTTAATAATTACACCGTCAGCAGGTATTCGTTCACCAGCACGGACCGAAATGGTGTCATTAAGCTTTAGTTCAGAAACAGGTACAATTTCTTCCTGGCCATTTGTAGTCCTCATTGCCTGCTCTGGCTGTAGGTCCATAAGTGATGATATTGCCTTATCACTTTTCTTCAGTGTATATGTCTCGAGAGCTCCAGATAATGCAAAGATAAATATGAGGATGGCCCCTTCAGTCCAATAGCCGATGGAGGCTGATCCAATAGCAGCAAAAATCATCAGCATTTCAACATTCAGATCTCTGTTTGCAATTGTTTCCTGAATGCCTTCTTTTGCTTTAGCATAGCCGCCAATTACAAAGGCAATCAGGTGCAGAATAACCCATGCAGTAGAGGAAATGGCACCTTCAAGTGACCATGTGACTAGAATTAACAAACCGCTGAGCAACGCAGCAATTAACTCGGCATGTGCAATGGAGCGTTTAAATGAAAGTTTTGTGAAAAAGGCTTTGAAAAAATGTGGTTTTGGTGGAATCAAAGTTTTCGAATTAGTTGTCATTTTATTAACTCCCCAGATTATAATTATTATAAACTAATACTTGTTATTATTTTAACACTGGATTAAATAAAGTCAAGTGCAAAAATACGTCTGGTGAGACAGTTTTAAAATTATATAAATACAGAACCTGTTTTTATTGAAACAATAGACTTATACTGTTACAATCACTATAAACTTTTATATATAACACCATACAAATGAAGTGGTGATGGGAAAAGGAGTGTAGTTTATGTATATAAAGAAGTTAGTATTTATGTTACTTGCAACAGTACTTGTGTTGACAGCATGTGGTGATGAGGGGAAACAAACAACGGATAGCAGCGAATCTGAAGATAGCATGTGGGCTGAAATTCAAGAATCAGGAGAATTGGTTGTTGGCACATCCGGCACTCTTATTGCATCTTCCTATTATAAGGGTGAAGGGGAAGAATTAACTGGTTACGACGTTGAAGTGATGAGAGAGATAGCAAACCGGCTTGACCTTGAAGTATCCTACGAAATTATGGGAATAGATAGCATGCTTCCGGCAATTAAAAGTGGAAGAATCGATGTAGCTGCAAACGATATTGAAATAACAAGCAGCAGAAAAGAGGAATTTAATTTTAGCAATCCTTATAAATATTCTTATTCAACGATGGTTGTTCGTAAAGGAGATTATTCCGGGATAAATTCACTTGAGGATTTGGAAGGTAAAAAAGCAGGTGGCGGTGCAACAACTGTTTACAGTGAGATTGCCAGACACTTTGGTGCGAAAGTTAAAACATACGGGAATGCACCTAATGAAGCGTATCTTCGTGATGTACATAATGGGAGAACTGATGTAATTGTAAATGACTACTATTTATCAAAATTTGGTGTTGCTGCATTCCCAGAGTTTGATATAATGCTTCACCCGGAATTAAAGTTTCATCCTACAGAACAGGCAGCAATCTTACCAAATGGAGCAGATAAATTAACCGAAGAAATTAATAAAGTTCTGAAAGAAATGCGGGAAGATGGGACGTTGTCAGAACTAGCTAAGAAATTTTACAAAGAGGACGCTTCCAAACGACCTGAAGGTGAAATTAAAGAAATTGAAGGATTGGATCTATAATTGAACATGATTAATCTGAATGGTTTTGACTTTGACAGAGTGTTTGATGTTGAATTGGCAATAGAAAGCCTGCCTTTTGTATTAGGTGGGTTACCAACTACCCTGGGTGTTGCAATTGCTGGTATGGCGATTGGTATGGTTCTGGGTTTGTTTTTAGCGTTAGGGAGAAATTCAAATAACTTTCTATTGCGTTGGCCATCCAGGGTGTACATTTCCTTTATGCGTGGCACGCCAATCTTGGTATTTCTATTTATATTATACTTTGGGCTCCCCTATGTTGGACTTGAATTGTCGGCATTGGTCGCTGCCTCAGCTGGCTTCGGACTGAATAGTGCAGCTTTTATCGCAGAAATCAATCGTGCCTCATTGAATAGTATTGACAATGGTCAATGGGAGTCATCCAAAGCTCTGAATATAGGTTATTGGAAAACTTTAAGAAAAGTTATTTTACCCCAAGCAACAAGAACTGCAATTCCGCCTTTAACAAATGTTTTTATGGACATTGTTAAAGCGACTTCCCTGGCAGCGGTAATTACTGTACCGGAGTTGTTTCAAAAGACGCAAATTGTAGTGGGCCGGGAATTCGACGCCATGACTTTGTATATATTGGTCGCACTGATATATTGGCCAATTTGTGTAATTATTTCATTCATGCAGGATCGTTTAGAAGCTAAATATAGCAGGTTTTTATAGTGAACATAACTTAAACTATCCATAATAACAGGATAGGGTGTTGAGAACGTTCATTTTCAATGGTTGGATTTAATACGTACTTGATATAAAATGCGACGCACTGTGGAAATAATTTTAGTCTAGGACAACGCTGCGGAAATACACTTCGCACACCTAGGGCGGCTGATGAGCCTTCTTGCTCCTACGTCGCTGCGCAGTCTCATCTAGGCCTCAGCTCGACGAACACGACGTTCTAGTGTCGGCATTGGCCACAGGACGTGGCCGTCTTTAGCCGACCCACAGGAGTCTACGTGGTATTTCCTCCGCTGGGTTTTGCTCTCTAGAACTTAAAAAACTTGATTTTATACCACTAAACTAGCAGTTGGAATATGTGAGACTCCTGTGGGACAACGAGCCTAAGAGACCCCACAGGGAGCGATACTCGCGATCGAGGCAGACTAAGTACGCCACGTCGTGTGGCAACGTCTGCACTAGCACGTCCTGTGCGTCGGAGGCTCGTGGTGAGCCCACGGAAAGCGAGTATATTCCAAATGCGGATTAGCGAGCCAAATTAAATATTTAATTAACGTCGCAGTTTATATCAAATCAGCAACATTAGAAAACTGGACATTCACCAAGACTTTTGGTGAATGCCATAGTTGCACTTATGAAGTAAGTAGTTCTACTTTCTTACTGCAAAATAAATCCGAACTAAATCGAATTCTATCTCAAGAATTTTGAATTAGTTCGGATTTTAATTTTGTTAAAACATTATTGTCTTAGCCCCTTAACTTTATTAACTATATTGTATTTCGGCATTCTTCTTCACATAGGTTGCTGTTAGAATAAGCAGCAGCATGATGACAATCACGTAAAAGAATGAAACTCCAGGGAAATACTCGAGAAATAGGCCTCCTAAATAGGGGCCGCTTATACTTCCAATACTAAACGCAATTCCCGTCATTAAATTTCCAGCCGGTAAAAGTGAAGGCGGCAAAATATCTGCTAAAAATGTAATACTTAAAGAAAACAAAGAGCCGGTGAACATGCCAGCTAACGTAAATGTAATAAACAATGCGACTACTGAGTGTTCTAACGAAGCAGCAGCAAGGAAGCAAAAGATCCCAAAAGTTAGTACCGCTAATAAGATTTTTCTTCTTCCTAGTCGGTCGCTCAACATACCTAGTGGAATTTGTGTTATGACACTCCCGGCTGCGAAACAGGGAATAATGATTGAGAGCATTTCCACATCATGACCGATCCTGAGGCCATAAACTGGAAAGATACTATGTAATGTAGCTTCCAGAGAGCCATAGCCAAATGCGGGCAAAAGAGCAACCCAGGCTATTTTGCCAGTTTTAATAAAGCGGCCTAATGAGCTAGATGTACTGCTCGCATGGATATCGTCCTTTTCCGGGAATTTATTTCGTACAAAGAACATGGATGACCAGACAAGCATACTGAGTCCTGCCGATAATAAAAAGGGCAGTGCTTGGCTAATCTCCAATAAACGTGTCATAAGTGGTCCTAATGTAAAACCTACTCCGAAAAACAAACCATAGAAGGCAATATTTCTTCCCCTGGATTCTTTTGCGCTAGTTGTTGTAATCCAGGTTTGTGTTCCGAAATGCAGCATGTTATCGCCAATCCCGATAGTGACACGTAAAATAAACCAAAACCACAAAGACTGCCAAAGAGGAAATAGTGCCAAAGAGATAAATACAAGCATTCCGCCAACAACAATGATTGGTTTAAATCCGTATTTTCGCATTGGTTTTTCCATAAATGGGGATGCTAAAAGTACACCAATATATAGCCCTGTTGCATGTAATCCGTTAACAGATGACGCTATCCCATTTTGTTCCAGAATAATAGCTAATAAGGGAAGAATCATGCCTTGAGAAAATCCTGAAATAGAAACAAGAGAAATTAATATCCAAAATCTTGTTCGTTCTGATGCCATATTTCCCCTCCTTCGATTTCATATGAATGTCATGTTCAGGTCCATTCAATGTAATTGTTTTCGCAAAAAAGGTCAATTCAAATACATTTAACTAAAAAGAAGTTATGATGTTTGCAAAAAAGGTTAAATATAAATAAGCTATCCATATATAATAAAGGAGTGAATCTATAATGAATTTCTACTTAAAAGAAAACGGGATGCAGGTTGATTTAGAGTACGGATCGCTTGATGTATCAGGTAATGAAGATTATGGGTTTCGACCTTTTCAGCTAATGATTGCATCAATTGCAGGGTGCAGTGGCTCAGTGTTACGAAAAATTTTAGCTAAACAGCGAATAAAATATGAAGATTTATCTATCAATGCGGAGGTTGAGCGGAATCCAAAGGAAGCAAATCGAATAGAACGTATTGTGTTATATTATGCTATTAAGGGTTATCATTTAGATCCTGACAAACTAAGCAAGAACTTAGCACTTGCAAGAAAAAATTGCTCCATGATTCGCTCTGTTGAAGATAGTATAACAATTGAAGAACATTTAGAAACAGTTGAGTTAAGTCAGTAATATTAGAAGTATAATATTCATGTGTCTGAAAAAACTAAGCTAAAAGGAAAGGAATGGGACGCATGAAAAAAAGAACATACACCACAGCATTAATTTTATTTGTTTTCGTTTTCTTACTTCCTCTTAATAGCTTGGGAAAGGAAGAAAAAGATTCAGAAAATGAATATGAAGTACCAAGTCATGTCTTGAATATATCAAAAGAAAATACTTTTCCGAATTCAACTGAGGATCAGGAGGTTGTTGAATCGAGCGGGTTAACAAAGGAATTGATTGGTGAGCTTGATATACCAATTGAAAATCCGGACTTGATAAAAATGCTAAACGAGACATCCATTAAACCATCACCAATTGCATTTGGATATCGTGGCATGGTTTACCTTGGTCGATGGCCGCTCAACTACAAATCAGATGAGACGAATATAAACTGGGAGTATCAAAAGATTAATACGAACGAGTTAAATAACATTGGTGGCGAATCAAATCAGGAAATGCATTATACACAAAAGGAAAAAGAGGAAATAAAGGGAGCATTAACGAACAAAATTACCGATCCAGACGATATTAAAAAAATGATGTTATTAAAATCAAAAGAAAGTACAAAATTGCCACTATCCTATAGCACGGTAATTGGAAAAGGTACGAAGAAGGAAAACTCCTATAATGTCCCAGCCAAAAAGTATGGACACTTACAGGCTTACGCACCTGCCATCAACGAGAAAGGACAGGTGACTTTTGGAGAAGTATACTTCCGATTAAAAGGATCAAACAAATCACTCGTTATTAAAAATGTAACAAAACAAGGAATTGGTGCATGGATCCCAATTCAGGATCACGTATCCTTTTCTTTTCAGCTACGATAAGAGCAATGTTGTTTTGTAAAACGGGACTGGGACAAAAGTATTTAAGTCAAAGTAAAATCCGAACTATGATTCAAATTCTTGAAATAGAATTCGAATTAGTTCGGATTTTTTACAGATTAGATATAAACTGCGAACTAACATGCTGAGTGCTATGACACCGCTCCGGAAATACACTTCGCGCACCAAGGGCGGCTGATGAGCCTCCTTGCTCCTACGTCGCTGCGTAGTCTCATCTAGGCGCAAGCTCCCACAGGAGTCTACGTGTATTT
>NZ_JBHFQH010000008.1:0-186108 GCF_041949995.1 Virgibacillus sp. JSM 102003 | reverse complement strand
AGAGCGCCTTTCTCCCGATTTCGAGCGAGTTTCTCCCGATTTCGAGCGAGTTTCTCCCGATTTAGAGCGCCTTTCTCCCGATTTCGAGCGACTTCCTCCCGATTTCAAGCGAGTTTCTCCCGATTTCGGGCGCCTTTCTCCCGATTTCGAGCGAGTTTCTCCCGATTTCGAGCGAGTTTCTCCCGATTTCGAGCGAGTTTCTCCCGATTTCGAGCGAGTTTCTCCCGATTTCGAGCGAGTTTCTCCCGATTTAGAGCGCCTTTCTCCCGATTTCGAGCGACTTCCTCCCGATTTCAAGCGAGTTTCTCCCGATTTCGAGCGCCTTTCTCCCGATTTCGAGCGAGTTTCTCCCGATTTCGAGCGAGTTTCTCCCGATTTCGAGCGAGTTTCTCCCGATTTCGAGCGAGTTTCTCCCGATTTCGAGCGAGTTTCTCCCGATTTCGAGCGAGTTTCTCCCGATTTCGATCAAGATTAACCTATTCCTCCTTCAAGTAACGTTTCACTGTTTCTCCCAAAATAGATACACCAACTGGAAGAACATTTTCATTTATATCAAAACTTGGTGTATGCAGTTCGCGTGTTTTTCCATCGCCAACTGCACAACCAAGAAACAACATGGCACCCGGTACAACCTGCGTCATATGCGCAAAGTCTTCTCCCCCTAATCCGAATGGTATGTCAAGCACCTTGAACTCCGGATGAATATCCCTAATAACTTCTCGAAAGAGCTGATTAACTGCTGGATTATTATTTAGTGAAGGGTCTTCTGGTGTTATCGTCAATTTATAATCACCATCAAAAACCCTTACTAATGAAAGGGCCTTTTCTAATTCAGCATGTAATAACTCTCTGACATTAGGGTCATAGCTCCGAATTGTCCCTTTGATTTGGACTTCAGATGGGATAACATTTCCGGCTACTCCACAAAGAATACTGCCAACACTGATTACTGCTGAATCAAGTGGAGAGATCCGGCGCGACACAATTCCATGCATAGCTTGCAGGACAGGACCAAGCATCCATACTGGATCAGTCCCTAAATGTGGATATGCGCCGTGTCCACCAGTGCCAAACACAGCAGCATCGAACACATCTACGTTAGCCATGCTATAGCCATCGTGTACCTTTACCTCCCCAAGCTGATTTTCAGGACTCATATGAAGCGCTATAACACGATCGACATCCTCTAGGACTCCTGCTTTAATCATATATGGAGCACCGGTCGAGCCGTGGATATCGGCCTTTTCTTCAGCAGGCTGAAATAGAAATTTTACAGTCCCTTTTACATCACCATTCTGAAAACTCTCTCCCAGTAAACGCGCAACTCCTAAGCCAATTGACATATGTGCATCATGTCCGCAGGCGTGCATTACACCTTCATTACGTGACTTGAAATCATGATTCGTTTCTTCAAAAATTGGCAATGCATCCATATCCGCACGAACAGCTATTGTTGGACCAGACCCAGAAGAGAGCGTTCCAACTACAGCTGTCGGACAACCTACTCCAACTTCCACATGCATACCTGGGATTTCTTCCAATACTGAAGCAACAAACTTTGACGTTTCCACTTCCTGAAAGCTTAATTCTGGAATCGAGTGAAGTTTGCGGCGCCACTTGGATAAATGATCAGCCATGTATTGTGCTTGTTCTAACACCTTCACATCCCCCCTTTTAGAAAAATTGGCATTCGTTAAAGGGATTCTTATGAAAACGTATTTTGCTTTCTTAGAACCCCTATACTCTGGAGTGCAAGCCCTAATATAGATAAGTCTTAGTTGCACTTATGCAATAAGAAAGGTCTTATCTGCTAAAAAGAAGGGAGTCGACTTAAAGCAACTCCCTCCACTTAGATTAATTAACGGATGCTATAGCTGTGATTTCAACTTTAACCCCTAACAATTGACTGCCTATCGTAATTCTCGCTGGCTTTATTTCTACATCTTCAAAAAATGATGCATATACGTTGTTGAACTCGCGAACATTTTCCTCATTCAAATCAGCTAAATGACATGTCATATGGACAATATTTGATAAACTAGCATTTTTCTCAGCTAAAATACTTTTAATATTTTCCAAACTTGCAGCAGCTTGAGCTGCGATTGAATTTCCTGCCGAATCTCCGTTTGGAAGAACGCCATCTTGCCCGGAGATAAAAATAAAGCTACCAGATTGAACACCTTGTGAATATGGTCCGCTCGGTTGTGGAGCATTGAGCGTTTGTATCATCTGTTTCAAAAAATCACATCCTCTTCAAGTAACTGTTCAACCTCTAATCCATTCCTATCGACACATACTGTGATTCTACAAAAGCATCTATTCCTTCATGACCGCCTTCTCTGCCGATACCACTCTCTTTCATTCCACCAAATGGAACCTGTGCTGCTGAAGGTGCCCCGTCGTTCCAGCCAACAATCCCGAAATTAAGCTGTTCAATAACACGGTGACCTTTTGCAACATTGTCCGTAAAGACATAAGCGGCTAATCCGTATGGCGTATCATTCGCTAATTTCACGGCATCTTCTTCTGAGGCGATTTTTTGAACAGGAGCTACTGGACCAAATGTTTCCTCCTGCATTAAAACCATTGATTGGTCTACATCTTTAACGACTGTAGGTGTAAAAAATACGCCGCCATCATCTGTGATCGGCTTACCACCAGTCACAACATGAGCTCCTTTTTTAACTGCGTCATCCATGTGATGCTTCACCTTATCCAAACCAGCCTGATTAATTAATGGTCCAATATCTACGGAATCATCAGCACCGTTTCCGACTTTTAACTTCTCAACTTCCTTGGAAAACTTTTCAATAAATTCATCGTAAATTCCCGCCTGCACATAAATTCGATTGGCACAAATACAGGTTTGGCCTGCATTCCTGAATTTAGATGCCATCACACCTTTAACCGCCAAGTCAACATTAGCATCATCTAATATAATCAATGGTGCATGACCGCCGAGTTCCAGTGACAACCGTTTCACCTGATCGGCACTTTGACGAATTAATATTTTTCCGACTTCTGTGGAACCAGTAAAGGTAATTTTTCGAACCTTATCATTATCCATAATTTCCTTGGCTATTTTGGATGATGAACCTGTCACTAGATTTATAACTCCTTTTGGAAAACCTGCCTCCTCGCATAATTCCATTAATTTAACAGCTGTTAATGGACTTTCACTTGATGGTTTCATAATCACCGTACAGCCAGCAGCTAATGCCGGGCCCATCTTACGGGTTAACATCGCAGCCGGGAAATTCCAAGGTGTTATCGCTGCAACAACACCAACTGGTTTCTTCCAGACTTGCAGCCGTTTATTCGCTGCATGTGATGGAATTGTCTCACCGTAAATACGCTTACCTTCCTCAGCAAACCATTCAATGAAAGAAGCGGCATATTTCACTTCTCCTCTTGACTCGTTAATTGGCTTACCCATTTCAAGTGTCATTACTTGTGCTACTTCTTCCAGATTATCCAGCATGAGCTGATTTAATTTTTTTAAATATCCGGCACGTTCATAAGCAGTAAGTCCTGACCATGATTGAAAAGCTTCATGTGCAGCACTGATTGCTTGTGAAGCTTCTTTTTCACCACCATTAGGAACCGTTCCGATAGTTTCACTGTTTGCTGGGTTCACAACCTTTAACGTGTCCAGGCTATCACCAAGCCATTCACCGTTAATGTTCATTAAATAGTTATTTGTTTTTACTTCATTCATTTTTGCTTCACTCCAATCATGAAATCTAGTATTCTATTATCCATTTACCCCAACAAGCACTGCTTCAATCGATTCTTCCAGGATATTTAGTGCCTCATCCAGTTGTTCATCGGTAATGACTAATGGCATAAGTAAACGAACAACATTGTCATGTACACCTGCTTTTAATACAATAACGCCACGCTTATGAGCTTCTTTTAAGACCTGGCCTGTTAGTTCTTTGGCAGGTTCTTTACTATCACGATCTTTAACAAGCTCAAGCGCGCACATAGCTCCAAGACCTCTGTATTCACCGATTTCTTCAAATCGATCGTACATGTTCTTAAATCTTTCCATTACTTTTTTACCAATCACATCAGCACGTTCATTTATATTTTCTTTCTCCATTACTTCCAGTACGGCAAGCCCTGCCCGGCACCCAAGCGGACTGCCACAATACGTACCTCCCAGTTCTCCAGGCTTTGCACTATCCATTACCTCTTCACGGCCAATTACACCACTAATTGGTAAGCCAGCAGCCATCGATTTAGAAATCGCTGTCAAATCAGGTTCAACTTCAAAATGCTCCATCCCAAAGTACTTTCCGGTACGGCCAAAACCTGTTTGGATTTCGTCTGCGATAAACAATATGCCGTGCTGTTTACAAATCTTGTATATTCCCTGAACGAATTTTTTACTAGGAATAATAAATCCGCTTTCCCCTTGAACAGGCTCCATAATGAACGCTGCAACTTGGCTTGGATCAACTTCACTTATGAAAAAGCTCTCCACCTGCTCTAACAAATAATCAGTGTATTCCTCTTCATTCATTGATTCAGGGCGGCGATAGTTATAAGGGTATGGCGCATGATAAACTTCTGGCGCAAATGGACCATATTCATATTTGAATGGTCTTACTTTTCCGGTTAGTGACATTGTCATTAATGTACGTCCATGAAACCCACCTGAAAACGAAACAACCGCCTGACGCTTTGTATACTTGCGAGCGATTTTCACCGCGTTTTCTACAGCTTCTGCGCCACTATTTAAGAACATTACTTTCTTTTTTGAATAGCCAGGCGCAAGAGCAGCAATCTTCTCAGCGAACTCAATATATGGATCATACATCATCACGTTAAATCCAGTATGAATGTAGCGATCAACCTGGTCGTGTAAAGCGCTTACAACTGTGTCATGACTATGGCCAACATTAATACAGCCAATCGCTCCAGCTAAATCAATAAAATGATTCCCATCAACATCCTGCAGCAACGCACCTTTTGCTTTTTCAACGAATGTTGGAACTCCATAGCCAACCCCTTGTGGTACAACGTCATGTCTTCGATCCAGCAGCTTCTTTGCCTTTGGCCCTGGCAGTTCAGTTTGAACGTTCGCGAATTTTTTGTTCATTTTGTTAAGCCTCCCCAACTTAAAATTTATTTCACCCCAAGTAAATGTGCTTCTACGTATGCGATATGGTTCTTAACACTCTCATTAACTGTATGCACATCCCTTGATACTAATGCTCTTAGTAATTCTTTATGCTCATCATAGAATGATTGAAAACTGGAGTAATACTGATCAAGATGCATGAGAAACGTTCTGATCTGGACTTGCAGCGAGTCATAGATTTTAATTATTCGTGAGTTACCACATAAATTAACCACATAACTATGAAATTGCATGTCTAGATCAAATAATCCATTCCAATCCTTTTCATCGGCCTTTACCTTCATTTGCTCGACAATCTGCTCTAGAACTTCAATATGCTTTTTTTCAAGACCTTTTATTGCTTGTGTAAAGGCCTGGGATTCAATCAATGTACGTAACTCAATAATTTCAGCCAAATCCTGTTCGGTAAAATCAGCAACATAAGTGCCCTTCCTCGCCTGACTTATCACTAACTCTTCAATTTCAAGTATCTTCAGTGCTTCGCGAATTGTACTTCGGCTGACATCAAAGCTTTCCGCAAGGTCTGTTTCAAGCAAACGTTCACCAAACTGGATTTCTTCATTCCAGATCTTTCTCTTGAGTTGGTCCGCAATTAGCTGACTTAATGGTTTTTGTACGATATAATTATCATCTTCCATATGCAGAACATCCTTCCTGCTCTTTATAACAAAATTGTTTTATGTCGATTGTCGACAATTATTATCTTCATCATAATTCAGAATTTTTAAATTGTCAAACTTTATTTTAATGATGTATAAACGGAGTATTAGCGTATTCCTCAGGTCGTTCACTTAATTTGTAGACTAGCTGGATCCTCATTCCGTTATTAATTTTATTAAACCTCATATACTACTGATTTTGTGCATTTAACGGAACAAGTATTCTCATCACAGAAATGAAGTATTATGAATATTTTTAAATATTTTAAATATTTATTTTTTTATTGACTTTACACTCTATAATGGCTATTTTTAGGTTAGATACGTTGTCGACATAAATGAAAGCGAGGGATTAAAGTGAAGAAAAAAGTTATCGCCTATAATCGGGTAGAGAAGCCTGTTCTGGAAGATTTACAGAATAAGTACGATGTCCGTTTTTTTAACAATGCTGATACTATAAATAACATTGACTTCTTGGAGTTCCTTCGTCAGACAGAAGGTATTATCGGCTTGGAACTGCCTGTTGATCGTGAGTTGCTGGACCAGGCTCCCAACCTGAAAATAGTCAGCAATGTATCGGTTGGCTACAATAATCTGGATATCGGCGAACTGAACAGGCGAAACATTTTGGCGACCAATACACCAGAAGTACTGACAGATACTGTTGCAGATACGGTTTTCGGTATACTAATAGCCACAGCCAGACGTATTCCGGAATTAGATCAATTTGTAAAAAACGGTGAGTGGATTACAGAGGCAATTGAACCTGAATATTTCGGCGTAAATGTCCATCATAAAACGTTAGGAATTATTGGTATGGGCAGAATTGGTCAGGCAATTGCAAAACGGGCCCACCATGGTTTTGACATGGATATTTTATACCATAGCCGTACAATGAAACCGGATGTTGAAGAAAAGTATAAAGCAACATACTGTGACCTTGATAGTTTACTAAAGAGTTCTGATTTTGTCTGTCTTATCACACCACTGACACCAGAAACGGAATGTCTCATCGGAAGTCGGGAATTAAAATTAATGAAAGAATCAGCGATTTTCATTAATGGATCGCGGGGCAAAACAGTCGTAGAAAAGGATTTAATTAAGGCTCTGCAAAATGGGAATATTGCTGCAGCTGGTTTGGATGTTTTTGAAAAAGAACCAATTAAGCTGAGTAATCCATTACTGCAGATGACAAATGTTGTAACAACCCCTCATATCGGGTCATCCACACATGAAACTGAGCTGAGGATGTCAGAAGTTGCTGCCAGCAACCTCGAAGCAGGGTTAAAGGGTGAAAAGCCACCTAATTTGATTAATACCAGTGTTTGGAAGGAATAAATTATCTGTTGGAATAACTGGCATACCTTAAAAGGGACCCTAGTTTTCAGAGAGTCCCTTTTACTTTGGAGTGCAAGACTTAGTTTCACTTATCAACGTATAAGTAGAATTATGAACGCCAAAAATAGAGTACAAGAATCCTATGATTTTGTACCCTAAATTATTAAAAAGGTTTGTTATTGCATTCTAACATAAAGTTAGGCAAGCCTTATATTCGGTTTAACCATTAATTCACGTGGGAAATTAGCCAAAATCTCACACCCTGTTTCTGTCACCTGGAACGATTCACTTATTTCGACACCCATATTTTCCATCCAAATTCCAGGAATTAAATGAAACGTCATGTTCGGTTTTAATACCGTTCGATCCCCAGGTCTAAGGCTTGCCGTGTGCTCACCCCAATCCGGAGGGTAGTTCAGTCCCATGGAATAACCCATTCGCGACTCTTTTTTAATGCCGCTTTTTTCTATTACCCTGCGCCAAACCATCTCAAGCTCTTCACAAGTTATACCTGGTTTAACAGCATTTAACGCCTCATTAATTCCTTCAAGAACAACATCTGATACGTATTGCATATCTTCTGATGGCATCCCGATTACAGCAGTTCTTGCTAATGGTGCATGATAACGTTTATAACAGCCGGCCAACTCAATAATTACCGGATCCCCATGTTTAAATCTATCGTCCGTCCAAGTTAAATGACATGCTGATGTCTTATCTCCTGTCGGCAACAATGGAACAATTGAAGGGTAATCACCACCAAAATCTTCGGTTCCGGTAATCTGAGCATGAGATATTTCTGCAACAACATCACATTCGCGAACCCCTTCATTAATCGTATCAAAGGCAACTTGCATTGCCTTTTCGGAAATTCTGGCAGCCTGCTTCATATAGGAAATTTCCCGATCCGATTTTATGATACGTACCCAATTAACCATATTTGTACCATCTTTAAATGTTGCATTTGGCAGCCCTTGTGTTAATCGCATATAGCACTTAGCTGTAAAATAATACGCGTCAAGTTCCACTGCGATTGTTTGCCTCGCCCTATTTTTTTCTTTTAATACGTCACATACAAAGTCCATTGGATGTAAAATAGTAGACTGTACATAATGATCTGCATACGGGGTTATATGTTCTGTATCGAGCCATGTAGTATGCAGTGCAGCACTAGCATCCTGTCCGCGCCCAACCCATATCGGCTGTTCCTCATCAATCATTACGATAAGTAGTTGATGAACGTAAAACGACCAGGCATCATATCCTGTTAAATAATTCATATTGGCTGGGTCCGTTACTAGCAGAATATCAACCCCAGCTTCAGCCATCCTCTTCTTCGTACTAGCTAATCTTTCTTTAAACTCAGATATAGGAAATGTTAACACAAATCATCCCTTCCCCTCGTGCTCAATTTTACTAACTATATACATGAAAGCGCATACCTATTACTTAAAAATGTGGTATTTGTGTTTTACATTACTGGAAAGATTGCTAAGAGATAGCTAAGTTTAGTAGTGTATGTATGAATATGAGCGTCTTTATACATTAAATGCATAAATGAATAAAAATGTTAGAAAACTTGGCATTCGCCTAGCTTTTTTGTCGATTGTCGACATTTTCTTAATAGTATTATAATTCAGTACAAATCCAAAAGTCAATTAATTTTTTTCGCCCAATTTTGGCAACTGTTGATTCCGACCCTATCACTTCACGTTTTATATCGAATTTTGCAGAAAGTCTCATCCGGCTATCTATCGAAAAAACGGAACAACCCTAATGTGATGGGTTGTTCCGTTTTTTAATTGAATTATTTTTATGCAACTCGATCAATCTCTTTTTTCATATGTTCATCTGAATACGCTTTTCCGTACTTAGCAATTGAAAACTTATACAGTATAATACCCAGAATCACCCATGCTCCTACAATCAACCATTCATACGGCCAAATAAGTGCAGAAGGCATTCCCGGCATATAAAGTATTGTTATCCCTCCTGACATGAATACTGCAATCCAGCCAATTGTTGTGCCGCCACGCAATCTAAATGGACGCTTCATTTCTGGAGATTTTTTACGCAAGATTATAAACGATATAGCTACCATTAGCCAAGCAACAACTAAACCAAGTCCACCCGCATCAACTAACCATACGAGGGCAGGACGGCCTAACAATGGCGCAATAGTAGAAAAAAAACCAATTAATAGTATTGCCCTGTAAGGCGTATTATATTTTGGATGCAGTTCGCCAAGTGATTTTGGAAGCATACCTGCTCTTGCCAATGCATAGATTGCGCGACTTCCACCCACGTAGAAGCCAATCCAACTTGTCAATATGCCCCCAATACCCCCGAGGACCAGTAGATTACCCATCATCTGACTATCACCAAAAGCTTTTGCCATCGCATCAGCCGTTACCAGGTTTGATTCACCTATTTCAGCCGGACTCAGTACACGCGATACACCAAAAATCACAGCAACATACCATACAATTGCAAGAATAACCGAACCAATTAATAACTGTCCGATTTTCTTTTGTGGAAGATTTATCTCTTCAGCAGCCTGTGGGATAACATCAAATCCAACAAACATAAAAGGAGTCATAATAATAACCGTAAGCAAGCCAGCAATTCCCTTTTCAAAGAATGGCTGCATATTCTGAGCGTTTCCTCCAGCAGTACTACCAGTGATCAGCATTAGCCCTGCTATCAGAATCAGCAATGTGAGAATAAATGTTATCGCAGTCGTAAGTTTTATTCCACGGTAATTTATCCACGCAACGAGAACGGATCCTAGTATACCGACACCTGCCCATGTTGCCGTGACATCCCAACCAGCTATCGTATATAAATAACCTTGACTATAATCTGGAATTAAATATTCAAAAACAGTAGGAAGAGCAACTGCCTCAAATGCTACAACCGATACATATCCAAGAATTATTGCCCATGTTGCTATAAACGATGCTGTTCTCCCCATAGCCTTGTAGGTATATACATGTTCACCGCCAGCAAGTGGAAGTGCTGAAGATAATTCCGCATACGTTAGACCAACAACCACAACAAGTAATCCACCAATTGTAAATGCAAGAATAGCCCCTAATGATCCAGCCTCGGTTATCCATAAACCTGTCGTCACTACCCAGCCCCAGCCAATCATAGCACCAAAAGCGAGTGCAATAACATCCTTATTACCCAGAATTCTTAATAATTTTCTTTCGTTCATTTTGCTCCCTCCGATCAATTTAGTAATTATTTAGCAAGTCCATGTATGATTTATATGTTTTTCCTGGAAAAATTATTTCATTGTCAGGATGTGACACCAAGCTGTTTTTGAACGGACAATACAGAGTCATGGAGTATTTCCACCAATGTATTAATCTGCTCGTTATCTATAATAATTGGTGGTGCAAAGCAAATAATATCTGTACCTTCAAAAGTGACAGGACGGCATATAACTCCTCTATCATGTAAAGCTTCAATTACTCTTGGAGCAACTTTCAAATCTGATGCGAATCGCTTATTTGTTGCCGGATTCTGAACTAGTTCAACTGCACCAAGAAGTCCTATTGTTCGTACATCCCCAACAATTTCAAGCCGCTCCTTTATTTTTTGAAATTCCTCTAACAATTTCTCTCCCATTTCCCGGGAATTTTCAACCAGACTTTCCTGTTCAATAATCTCGATATTTTTCAATGCAACTGCTGCCGCTGTTGGATGACCACTATATGTGAATCCATGGAATAAAGTACCTTTTGACTTTTCCTTTAGCACGTTGTGAATATGATCAGAAACAACAACACCACCTAGCGGAATATAACCACTGGTAACTCCTTTTGCGAATGTCATTAGATCAGGTGTAACTCCCCAATTTTCCATTCCAAACATTTTTCCAGTCCGGCCAAAACCAGTTATTATTTCATCAGCAATAAACAAAATTTCATATTCATCACATAATCTGCGAACTTCTTTAAAATAATCTGCTGGGGGAATCAGCACACCTCCAGCACCTTGAACAGGTTCTGCCAAAAATGCTGCTATGTGCTCTGGACCCTCCTCAACAATAACTTGACGCAGAGAAGCAATTGCCATTTCCGAATTGCCTCCGTATGGTGTTTCCGCATGGGTAAAATCAGTCATCATATGTCCGGCCATCCCCCAAAATTCCGGTATCCCTGTCACACTAGTAGATGCTGCAGCCACTCCATGATAGCCACGCTTTAGAGCAATAATTTTTCTTCGATTTGGCTTCCCCTGTATTTTCCAGTAATGGCGAACCAGCTTAATAGCAGAATCATTTGACTCTGAACCACCGGATGTAAAAAATACAGCATTCAAGCCTGTGGGAGAAATAGAGGCTATTTTCTCAGCTAGTTTTATCGCAGGTTCATGGCTAAAAGTTGAGAAAGCAGAACTAAATGCTAATTTCTTCAATTTCTGTGCAGCCACTTCGGCCAGTTCTTCCCTTCCATGTCCAATATTTACATTCCAAAGAGACGACATCGCATCAATGTATACGTTGCCATTTGTGTCTGTTAAGTATATTCCATCCCCCTTTTCCATAATCACTTTCGCCCCGTCCCTTTGTTGTTGCTCGATTGACGAAGTTGGATGAATAAAATGTCTCTTATCTAACTCAGTTAAATTTTCCACATTGGTCCCTCCCTGTTTCGTTGTGAATAACACTTATAAATAAAAAAACCAGAAATATGGACAGGAGAAAATAAGGTATATACTCCCATCTATATAACTGGTTTTGATCTAGGTACTTGCTCCACTTATCCAGCAGAGTCAATTAGATTTGGCAGTTAATAATATTTGATTATTATAAATTTACCAAATATTTAGTAAGCGGTCAACTCCTTTTTTGGTAGTCTTAATTTTTACCCTCAGTCTATGATGTTGCAACTTATATCTTTTGTCTCAAAAAACAACATACTTTTAGAAACTACCTTTTGCTATAAGATAAAACATTCAATGTGTAAAAGACCAGCTAAGATTTTTGACATGAAGGTTTTATCATGACAAATTTAGATAGTATAATAACTGTGGAGGTGAAAATCAGATGAATAAAACGGTAAAAGAAATACTCATGATAATCATTGGCTCATTCATTTTTGCAATCGGAGTTAATTATTTCGCCATCCCAAACCGTTTGTCAGAAGGTGGCGTAATCGGTATTACAATTGTTACGTTTTATCTTTTCGACTGGTCCCCTGGAGTTGTTAACTTCATCCTTAACACATCACTCGTGGCAGTCGGTTATAAATTCTTTGATAAACGTGTAATCGTTTATACAATAATTGCAATTATATTTACTTCATTATTTTTACACTTCACAGTTGGCTGGGGTGACGAAATAAATGGTGACACATTGCTTGCCGCTTTATTCGCTGGTTTATCGGTAGGACTCGGACTTGGACTTATTTTCCGTTCTGGTGGTACGTCTGGTGGATCGGCTATCCTTGCCCGGCTTGGTAATCAGCTTTTAGGCTGGACAATTGGTAAAGGAATGCTTGTAATTGATATTGCCGTTATTGTTTTATCCTCCTTTATCATTGGTCAGGAAAAAGCCATGTACACGTTGATTTCTGTTTATGTTGGTGCAAAAGTAATTGATGTTGTTGTAGAAGGCGCCAATGAACGAACAGCCGTAATGATTATATCCAGCCACCCGGATCAAGTACTGGATGCAGTGACTAACAAGATGGATCGCGGTATCACGATACTTGAAGGAAGAGGTGGCTATACCAAATCACATCGCGAAGTATTGTATCTTGTCATTAACAGGTATGAAATTGTCCCTTTTCGAAAAATAATCATGGATATCGATCCAGAAGCATACGTAACCGTGCACGGCGTCCAGGAAATATTCCGAAAAGGATACAAAGGCAGGTAGAGGTGTTGCGTGCCTGTCACTCCCCGAATTTTAGCGAATCGTGTCGAATCCGAACAATAAGTATTTAAAAGGTCAGCATCTTATGACAGATGCTGCCCTTTTTCTATATCTTCATTTAAATACATCCTATATTGCACCCGTTTTTCTGCGCCGGATCCCGAAAAGTTTTCTAATATAACATCGCTATTCAACAAAGCACTCTTTTTCGTATACAAATAGTACCGATAACTGCTCCAGCGGTAGGATTCAGCAGTATGTACCATACCCGCTTTAACAGGGTTTAAATGAATGTACCTACTAATCTCAAGCATATCCTCGTTTGAATAAATAATCTTATCAAAATAACGTTTTTCAAATACGTGACCCGTTATACCATTCTTCGTATTATAATAATCGGCATAACGCTTGTTAAGAAGTGACATAACTTTGGAGACAGGCTGTTCTTGAGAGCGTAACTGAAGATGAAAATGATTAGTCATGAGGCAATATGCAGCAAGCTCAAATGGGGCTCGCTTATTGACTTCCCGGAGCATGTGAAGAAAATCTTTAAAATCACCTTTATCTTTAAAAAGTGCATCCCGCCGATTACCACGACAAACAACGTGATAAAAAGATTCGGGTACCCAAAGACGTGGTTTTCGCACTAAAAAACACCTCACTTTTCTATTCTTATTTAAGATAATTGATATAACTCGAAATAGCAAAATCGTAAAAAAGGCTGGGTTGTCCCTAAAAATAGGATTTCAACCAACAGAGTCGTAAAATAATACAATTCTCTCGTTGCATCCCGGCAAAATCGAGCTAATTACTACTTACAAATTTGAAAATCACCCAAATTTGCACTTCGTCATAAATTGACAAAAACCGGGGAGTGACAGGCACCTCCACTTCACCCTACAACTTTGACTTATCAATAGGTATAAGAATTTAATATCACTTTTCTAAGTTTAAATAATTTATTTTTATCAATAGGAAGCATACTATAGTAAGTGAAGAAGGGGAAAACATCTCTTGCTTCACGATCCACCCTTTGTGGCCACAGGGGTATTCATTTTCATCAATATATTTGGAGGTGACTCACATGTCAAAACAAGAAAGTACAATGGTTGAACAGCTTGCAGATTGGACACATGAAATTAAATGGGATGACCTTTCTGAAGAAGCAATTGCAGCTCTAAAAGGGCGCATGCTTGACTCGATCGGCTGTGCAATAGGGTCGCTTGAGGGTGAACCTGTTAAAGCGATCCGCAAAATGACAGAAGATCTGGGTGGAGAACCACTCGTCACATTAATCGGTGGTGGAAAAACGACCCCTGATTATGCAACATTCCATAACGGGGCTACTATTCGCTACCTGGATTTCAACGACTCTTATTTAGCTAATGATGAGACCGGTCATCCATCAGATAATATAGCACCAGTCCTCGCAGCTGCAGAATATGCTGATGCCCACGGTCGTGACTTTCTAACAGCACTGGCCATTGCCTACCAGGTTCAATGCCGTCTGTCGGATGTCGCACCAGTAAGAAATCAAGGGTTTGATCATACCGTTCAGGGTGAGTATGGCGCAGCTGCCGGAGCCGCGCGAGCTATGGGGCTTAATAGTAAACAGATTGCAAATGCGATTGCGATTGCAGGTACCGGCTACAATTCACTTCGTGTAACAAGAACTGGTGAACTTTCGAACTGGAAAGGTCTTGCTTACCCAAACACTGCGATGGGAGCAGTTCACGCAACATTGCTTGCAAACTATGGCATCACAGGTCCTCGAGAAGTTTTCGAAGGCAATAAAGGATTGATGGATTCAATTGCAGGCCAATTTGAAATAGATTGGGCAAAAGAGGATCTTGAACGCGTGACCGATACAATCATAAAGCGCTACAACGCAGAAATACATTCACAGTCATCCATTGAAGGAATTCTTGAATTGCGTGACCGTGAAAATATTGCACCCCATGATATAAAAGAAATTCGGCTCACCACCTTTGACGTTGCCTACAACATTATCGGTGGCGGAGAAGAAGGCAGCAAGAAAATGATCCGCTATAAGGAAGAAGCTGATCACTCGCTACCATATATGCTATCTGCAGCATATCTGGATGGTAACGTCATGCCCGAACAGTATGAAGCGGACCGCATAAATCAGGATGATATCCAGCAACTTCTGCAAAAAGTGCATGTTAAGCCAAGCAAAGAATTTAGTGAACGTTTCCCAGATGAAATGGCGTGCAGGATTGAAATCGAAACAAATGATGGTCGTAGTTTTGACATCGAAAAGCGTGACTATCAAGGTTTCAAAACGCAACCCGCCAGCTGGGAAGTGCTAATGGAAAAATATAATGTATTGACTCAAAAAATTGACAGTAATCTGGCTGCCGAAATCGCCAATACAATAAGAAATCTTGAAAACGTCAAAATTAGTGAACTAACTGTATTACTTGGTCAAGTTAAAATCAGGGAGGATGTATCATTATGAGTAATCAAAGAGCATTTCAAGGAATTCGCATGAACAGCCGTCAGGAAAAGCCACGCACACGAGGAATAACTGAAATCCGTGGACCATACTATTCCGTTATGGGCAAAAATTATCTCCAGGATATTTTAGAAACAATGGGTGACTATGTTGATTCATTAAAGTTTGCAGGCGGGGCTTTCACATTATATCCCGAAGATAAACTTCGTGAACTACTCGATTTGGCACATGATTATGGTGTGAAAGTATCAACTGGTGGATTTATGGAAACAGTCGTAACACAAGGTCCTGAAGCAATCGATCACTATATAAGTGAATGTAAACGTGTCGGCTTTGACATTATCGAAATTTCCACAGGTTTTATTACAATGCCAACGGATGATATTGTCCGACTTGTTGAAAAAGTACAAAACGCCGGATTACTCGCCAAACCGGAAATCGGTGTACAATTCGGTGCTGGTGGTACAAATACTGTTGAACAAAATGAGGCTGAAGGGATAACAGATCCAGCACAAGCTATTGAAGTAGGTAAAAGATGCTTAGAGGCCGGAGCTTATATGCTGATGATTGAATCAGAAGGTATTACAGAAAGTGTTCGCACATGGCGTACCGAAGTCGCAACTCAGTTCGCACGTGAACTCGGTACTGAGAAAGTTATGTTCGAAGCAGCAGATCCGGATGTATTTGAATGGTATATTAAAAACTACGGCCCGGAAATTAACGTCTTCGTTGACCACAGCCAGATTGTACAGCTTGAGACATTACGCCGTGGCACATGGGGAACAAAAGACTTATGGGGCCGCGTGGTTACCCTAGGTGAATAATAACTTAAAACGAAATCGGAAATAGCCGGGCATACTACCCCGGCTATATTTTTTTAGCAGATAAGTATAACTACTTTCTTACTCCAGAAGTGCAACTAAAGCCATTCGTCCAAAGGCTTGACGAAGTTTTCTAACAAAACTTGACCTGCGACAATTAATAAGTTTAGGAACTGCCATATAATTAACGTAAGTAATAAAAAATACAACGGGAAGTGGACAGTATGAAGATAACTGCATTTATCATCATCATTGTATTGACCGCATTGACTGCTTTTGCTATGCAGTTTGATGGAAGTACACAACGTCTTTCGGAAACGTTAAATGTGAACCCCGACGCTGTCACCAAAATATCACTATCCCCACCAACTGAAAGCAACTATAACAGTACTACTGATGACGACAAGATAGATGAATTTATCCATTACATCGAGCAGTTAAATTATAATAAAATTAGAGGAAATGAACCATCCTATTTGCCTATGACAGCTAGTATGATTTATTTATACGAAAATAATCAAGTGGACTTTATCGTTTCATTTGAGGACAAAGTCATGATAAGCCAGCAAGTTTTTGAGGTCAAAAATGGAGAAATTAGCCATACTTTTATAACAGACTATTATAAATCACTGGATTAAACTTTAAAAACCAGGTGAATTAATTGAAAGTAATTCTCATTAGGACGTATAATACAGTTAGCATCAGATAAAAAGGAGATGAACTCTATGGCTAGAATTTTAGTTATATATGCAAGTTTGACCGGCAGCACAGAAATAATGGCAGAAGGAATCGTGGAGCATATTAAAGATGACCATGATGTTGTCGTCAAAACGTTTGACTTCGACCCAATCGAAGCAAAGGAAATGGAGAATTTTGATGGAATATTGATTGGCTCTTATTCATGGGATGACGATATCCCATTTGAAGTAGAAGGATTTCATGATGATATGGATGAAGTTGATTTAACGGGGAAACTCGTGGGTGTATTTGGCTCATGTGATTCCTATTACGATATATATGGTCCCGCACTTGATACAATGGCTATGAAAGCAGAGAAACAAAATGCCACGGTCTTTGAGGAAAAATTAAAAATCGAGCTTGAACCCGATCCTGATGACATCAAGCATTGCCAACGTTTTGCCGATGAATTTTTAAAAGAAATAATGAAGTAAATACATAAGCCCTTAGTTATTATCTAAGGGCTTTGACTATATCCTATAAACTTAGTCAACCTGTACGCCTGTTTGATCAATTTGTAATGCGGCAATCGTGTAATCTGACAGTGTTGCTTCCATCTGTTCACGAATGTAAGCTCCCTTTCCTTTAGGTACAAAGGAAATCATCGTTGGCCCCGCTCCGCTTATCACTGTTCCATAGGCACCCATGGCTTTTGCTTCCCGCCTTATATTTTCGTAGTTCGGAATAAGTTCTGCACGATATGGCTCGTGAAACAGATCATTTTCCATCATCTTACCAGCAACATGATAATCCCCAGACAATAGCGCGGCAATCATTACGTTACTAACGGCACTTGCAGTAGTGGCTTTTTTTCTGGAAAAACTATCTGGAAGTATATTTCGCGCAGTTTCAGTCTTCAGTTCACTATCAGGTATACAGACAACAACATCTAAATCAAGTGAAGGTAGCCGGACATATTCAACTTGATTATTCCGCGTTGTAGCAGTAACGACAACCCCGCCAAATAAGGAAGCCGCAATATTGTCCGGGTGTCCTTCGATATCAGTCCCATATTGCAGCTTTTGTTCACCTGTCAATGACAGATCACATAGCTGATTGGCTAATTCAATTCCAGCAAGTACTGCAGATGCACTGCTTCCAAGTCCTCGTGCTAACGGAATTTCGCTAGCTACAATTACTTTACATCCTGGCAATGCTTTTTGATGGCGATCTGCTGTTTGCTTGGCAATTTGAAAGATGAAGTGATCCGTATAGTTTGTGAAATAAGGGAGAAAATGGGATTTGTGCTCAAACTCCCATTCCTCCTGTTCTATTACTTCCAATGTCAAAAAGCGGTTTAATGCAAGGCCTGCTGAATCAAATCCTGGTCCTAAATTTGCAGAACTTGCTGGAATAGAGACCTTAAACTGTTTCAAGGTCTGTCACCATATCAGTGATATAAGCCGTAACTTTTTCTGCATCATTTGGAAGTGACACGGGATCGACCGTTACCTGTTCAATTGCTGTTTGTGGATCCTTTAGACCGTTACCCGTTAGCACAGCCGCAACCTTGCTTCCTTGTTTGATATTCCCTTCCTTACACTGCTGAATCACTCCTGCAATCGATGCACAGGATCCAGGCTCTGCAAAAATACCTTCCTTTTTTGCCAGTAGTTGAAATGCTTTTTTTATTTCATTGTCAGTTACCATGCCAATTTTTCCATCAGATTCATCTCTTGCAGCAATCGCCATATCCCAGCTCGCCGGATTCCCAATGCGAATTGCTGTTGCCACTGTCTCTGGATTTGGGATGATTTTATTCTTTACTATAGCTGCGGCTCCCTCAGCTTCAAACCCAAACATTCTCGGAAGGCCTGTTTGCTTCTCTTCATTATATTCTTTAAAGCCTCTCCAGTAAGCACTAATATTCCCAGCATTACCAACTGGAATAGCCAGGATATCAGGTGCCTCGCCCAGCAGTTCACAGACCTCAAATGCAGCTGTCTTTTGCCCTTCAAGACGATAAGGGTTCACCGAATTCACAAGTGTAACAGGGGCGTTTTCACTTAGTTTACGCACCATTTTTAATGCATCATCAAAGTTACCATCAATTTCAACAATCTCAGCACCATACATTTTGGCCTGTGCAAGTTTTCCAAGTGCTACTTTTCCCTTTGGAATCACAATAATTGCGCGTATACCTGCTCTTGCAGCATAAGCTGCTGCTGAGGCTGATGTGTTTCCGGTTGAAGCACAGATGACGGATTTACTTCCTTCTTCAACTGCCTTTGCAACTGCCATCACCATACCACGGTCTTTAAAAGAACCAGTAGGATTCGCTCCTTCCACTTTGCCATACAGTTCCACTCCTAATAATTCTGATAGGTGTGGAAAATGGATTAACGGTGTATTGCCTTCATGAAGTGTCAAGGCTGGTGTTTTTTTGGTTACAGGTAAATAGCTTTGGTAATGGTCAATTATTCCTTGCCAGCTCATTGGTCATAGCCCCCTTCAATACGGAAGTAGCTTTTTACTTCCTCGACAACATCGACTTTCGCTAATTTTTCCAGCGCTTGATTGATTTTTTTCAACGTCGTTTGATGTGTTACAACGATAACCTCAGCAAGACCGTTCTCCTTATCATTTTTGACTGGATCCTGCAAAATCCGTTCAAAACTTATATCCAGTTCATTAAACAAGGATGAGATTTCCGTAAATGTTCCGCTCCGATCCTGCACATGTATTCTGAAATAATACTGTCCAAAGCGCTGTTCAGGTGATTTTAGCACCTTGTCATAACGAGGTGTCACTACCTGTTGTCCAGTTACACCGAGCAGCATATTTTTAATCACAGCAGTCACATCTGACATTACAGCTGTTGCGGTCGGTAAACTTCCTGCTCCCGGACCATAAAACATTGTCTCACCAACAGCTTTTCCGTTAACATAAACGGCATTGTACTCATTTTTCACTGCTGCCAGCGGATGACTCTCAGGCAAAAATGTTGGCTGTACACTTACTTCAACCTGTTTATCCTGAAAATCTGCAAAGCCGATCAGCTTCATCTTA
Source organism: Virgibacillus sp. JSM 102003 (assembly GCF_041949995.1). Lineage (NCBI taxonomy): Bacteria > Bacillati > Bacillota > Bacilli > Caryophanales > Bacillaceae > Virgibacillus > Virgibacillus sp. JSM 102003. The sequence goes on along the minus strand of NZ_JBHFQH010000008.1, from coordinate 166,028 downwards.
AGGCCAAGCTGTCTCCCAAACTGAAGATCCTCTAAGTCCAGACCCTCTATCCCATCAACCTCCACATCCGCTAGATCGACTGATGTTGAAAAGGCAAGTCGGGCAAGGATAGCCATTTTTCGAGCAGCGTCGAGTCCACCTACATCACCCGTAGGATCAGCCTCAGCAAAGCCTAGCTCCTGGGCTTCTTTTAATGCATCTTCATAGGCTACTCCCTCGTCGTCCATTTTCGTTAAAATATAATTTGTAGTCCCGTTTACAATTCCCATCACTTTTTCAATTCGGTCTGATGCGAGTCCATCAACTATACCACCGATAATAGGAATTCCTCCTGCTACACTGGCTTCATAATACAGATCACATCCGTTTTGTTTTGCCGCATGCTGCAGCTCTGGACCATGTAATGCCATTAAATCTTTATTAGCAGTTACCACGTGCTTTTTAGCTTCAAACGCTCTTAAAATATGTTCACGCGCTTCATCTATACCACCCATCACCTCTATGATGATGTCAATTTCAGGGTCAGCCAGCACTGTTTCTGGATTTGTCGTTAGGTTTCCAGCGTTCACTTGGACATCACGATCTTTTGCCAAGTCACAAACCAAAATACTTTTGACAGTAACCCCGCGCCCCAACTGGTGAACAATTTCTTCCTGATGCCCTTCAATAATTTGCACCACACCAGAGCCAACTGTTCCTAATCCTAATAGTCCTACTGCTATATTCTTTTCCATACACTCACCTCATTTTTATTTTGTTACAACGGATTCTAACGGCTGACTTAATTGAAATGTATCATGCAGTAAATTTACTGTCTTAGCAAGATCCATATCGTGAATTAATATGCCAATCGTTGTATGACTAGCTGCTGATTGGATGATTTGAATACCCTTTTCAGCAAGTTTTTCTGCTATTTCAGAAGTAGCAGGTACTTTTGGAAGGCCATTTCCAACCACGCATACCTTCGCGCAATTTTCGATTATTTGCGGCTTGCAATCCAAGTTCTTCAGGAGACCTATTACCGCCTGTTTATTAACGTTTAAAATGGTAAACAGTATTTCAGTTTGGGATGTGTCTGAAAAGTCAACAGAAATCCCTGCTTCTGACATTTTCTTAAAAACATTAGCACGATGCTCTTCTTTTTCAACCGCTATCTTAAAATGGATTAACCCTGACTTATGCGCAATTCCGGTAATTGATTGATCTGGTCCTGAATTGGTAACCAATGTTCCACTCTCTATTGCATAAGTTGAACGTACATGTAATGAAATACTTGCCTCTTCAGCAATTTCTACAGCTCTTGGATGAATTACTTTTGCCCCTTGATTTGCTAAATTGAAGCAATCCGAATAGGTTACATTTTTTAAAGGTCTTGCGGATTCAGCTACTCTCGGATCTGCTGTCATGATTCCATTAACATCTGTGAAAATTTCAACACCTTCAGCATTTAACGCTACCCCTAGTACTGCTGCAGTCGTGTCACTGCCACCCCTGCCAATCGTCGTAATCTCTCCATCAGTTGTTTGCCCCTGAAAACCTGCAACGACTACAACATCAAAGTGATTTAGATCTTTTTCCAAGCGGGTCGTATCTACACTCTTAATCTGTGCTTGTGTAAATTCTGCTGTTGTCGTGATGCCAGCCTGGCCGCCAGTGAGTGCAGTAGAATTAATATGATTTTTTTGCAGTTCATTTGATAATACAATACTGGCAATTGTTTCCCCGCAGGACATTAACAAATCCATTTCACGTTCGCTTTGAAGAGGTACAGATTCACCTGCAAGACTAAGCAATGTATCTGTAGCATAAGGGTCAGGACTGCGCCCCAATGCTGACACAACCACCACCAGTTTATGCTGTCTTTCAACTGCATATTTAATATGTGAAATCACTTTAGAAATGCTCTCTTGTGATTGTAATGAGGTACCTCCAAACTTCTGAACTAAAACAGTCATCTCAACCCTCCCTAAATTACTTTACTTTTCAGATTGTCCTTCCCGCAATTGCACTGGATCCCCTCCAGGACAAAATTAAAAAAGACCCTTCTCTTCCCATAATCCTGCATAATTTCAGAATTAATGGGGAGAAAAGAGTCTACTTTTCACGGTTCCACCCAGGTTTATAGCAATCTCGCGACTACTACCTTGTGAAGCTGCCTAACAGCCCGTTTTGATAACAGGTGCATATGATTGCACCTGACCAAGTCTAATAGGAGAATCCGTTCAACTTAGCACTCGGAGATGGTATCAGAACACGTTGTACTTCCAGGCTTCCAGCAACCCCGGATCTCTGCGAATACAACTTACATGTTCCTTCGTTCTCGTCAATGAGTTAATTTTTATTCTTTTATAAGATGTGGATTTTACTTATTGAATATTTGATATTGCCGATAATCATATAACGTTTTACGCAGTTGGTCAACAGCTTTTTCTAAATTTTTAATATCTTTTCTAAAAAAAGTAATTGTATGCGCTTGCAGTAGCTGAGTTAAAAGGAAAGTCATTCAATATTACAATACTATTACATTGCTAATTGTGTACCAGCAAAGAACCCATTAATTTATATATTGACAAAAATCGGGCAATCCCAGACACCGAAAAGAATTCAATCACATTGTTGCGGGTTTGGTATATTTTAATGTAAGGATAATGATATACTGATTTAGAAAAATATCACACTAGGAGGTTCCCACATAATGAGCAGCTTCCCAATTTTCGATGGGCATAACGATACACTTTTGAGTCTTCATTTACCTGAAGAAGCGAAAGAACGATCATTTTTCAAAGAGAGTAACATTGGACATATCGATTTTCCCCGCGCTAAAAAAGGTAATTTCGGTGGCGGATTTTTTGCAGTCTGGACACCAAATGACGGCTATGAAGTTAACCCTGAAGACCATGTAACATCAGATGGATACGACATACCACTTCCACCACCAATTAAACATAAAAAAGCATTATCTAACACAAATACGTTTGCTGCTGGCTTATTTCGACTCGAGAACGAATCGGATGGAAAGTTCAAAGTAGTTCGCAATGCAACTGAACTGGCACATTGCCTTAAAAACGATATCATGGCGGCTGTGCTTCATATAGAAGGCGCTGCAGCCATTGATACAAATTTTGATACACTGCATGTGTTATATAATGCTGGACTGCGTTCACTTGGAATTGTATGGAGCAGACCAAATGTCTACGGTGAAGGTGTTCCTTTCCGCTACCCATCCTCCCCTGACATTGGGGATGGACTTACTGAAGCCGGCAAGCTGCTTGTTCGTGAATGTAACAAACTTGGCATCATGGTCGACACTACACACTTGAATGAAAAGGGGTTTTGGGATGTTGCTCAAATTTCAGATGCACCTATCGTAGCAACACATTCCAATGTACATGCACTCTGTCCAATATCACGTAATCTGACAGACAAGCAGTTAGAAGCTATTGCAAAATCAAATGGGGTTGTTGGCATCAATTATGCGGTGAACATGCTTCGTGAAGACGGAGGAACTGATACGAATATTTCGCTGGATTTGATTGTTCGTCATGTCAGCTATATAGCTGAAAAGTTCGGTATAGACCACGTCGCACTCGGATCTGACTTTGATGGCACAACCGTACCTGATGAACTAAAAGATGTTACTGGTTTACCGAAACTTGTCGAACGACTTAAAGCACATGGATTTAACGATAATGAATTACAAAAAATCACCCATGAAAACTGGGTCCGGGTACTAAGCGAAACGTGGAAGTAGGTAAGCGGGGGTGCCTGTCACTTCCCGGTTTTTGTCAAACTTTGTCGTACACACAAATATCTACCAAAACAAAGCAGCCATCATGTAATAACGGCTGCTTTCTACCTTACTTATTAAATATCCCTAATCTACCAATACGTTCTACCGCTTCCTCCAGTCGTGCTTCGGAATCAAGCAATCCTACACGCACGTACCCTTCTCCCTTTGACCCAAAACCATTTCCTGGAGCAACAACCACATGTGCTTTTTCCAGCAATAAATCAGCGAATTCTTCTGAGGTGTAACCAGACGGAACAGGTAGCCAGGCAAAAAAAGTACCTTTTGGCGCATCCGCTTCCCAGCCGATTCTATCCAATGCAGCAAGGAAGCGCTCACGACGATTTGCATATGTATCAACCAAGTATTGCGCTGCGGTCTGATCACCAGTCAATGCTTCTGCAGCAGCTTCCTGTACTGCTCCAAATAAACTGACGTACATGTGATCCTGCACAAGATTAATGCTCTTGATAACAGACGGATTCCCTACAGCAAAAGCAACTCGCCATCCAGCCATGCTATAGGCTTTTGATAACGTATATATCTCAACCCCAACATCTTTTGCACCAGCTGATTGCAGAAAACTAACTGGCTTCTGCTCTTCAAATCCAATTGTCGCATAGGCAAAATCATGCACAACACAAAAATCATGCTCATTTGCAAGTTCAATCGTTTCATCAAAAAATTCTTTACTTGCAGTTGCTGCAGTCGGATTGTTCGGGTAGTTTAAAAACATCAGCTTCGCCCGTTCAAGATCAACCTGACTAATCTCGCTGTAATCTGGCAAAAACCCATTCTCCCTGAGCAGTGGCATGAATGCTGTGTCAGCATCAGCCATTGCCGTTCCTGACATGTAATCCGGATACCCTGGGTCAGGAAGCAATGCCAAGTCACCCGGATTTAAGAGACACTGACTCAATTCCACAAGCCCTGTTTTTGCCCCAAACAAAATAGCTACTTCTGTTTTAGGATCTACCGTTACACCATACTCATTTTGGTAAAAGGCTGCTACAGAGTCTTTTAAATACTGGAATCCTTGAAACGGTGTGTACTTATGATTTCTCGGTTTTTCTGCAGCCTCCTGCAATGCTGCCACTATATGTTCAGGCGTCGGCAAGTCCGGGTTTCCCTGTCCCATGACAATAACATCATGACCTTGTTCCTTGATGGATTGCGTCTTTTTCACCAGCTTCGCAAAAAACTGTTCAGGCAACCGCTTCAGCATATCTGATTGTTCAAATTCCCTCACATGAACCACTCCCCCAATCCCAGTTTAAGTTTTATCGTAACGATGTTTCCCGGGATTGTAAAGGGAGCCCACAATAAATCTAGGAAGCAAATATCCTTTGTTCTCCCGCTAATTTTTGAATCATCGGAAGCATTCCAATATCCAAATTACCACCACTAACGACTACACCTAAATTTCTGGAACGAATTTTGTCATGATATTTAAACAGTGCTGCCAGTGACGCAGCCCCTGCCCCTTCCATTAACGTTTTATTACGTTCCAGCATATAAACAATCGCTGAGGCAATTTCTTCGTCACACACTGTTACAATATCATCAACATATTTTCGGATAACTGGTAATGTTTGTGTTCCCGGTTGTTTCACTGCAATACCCTCTGCAATGGTTTGAACAGATGTAAGTTTTTCAGTCACATTACGATAAAAACTTTTATGCATCGCAGCTGCTCCACTTGCCTGCACTCCGATTACTTTGATATTGCGATTGATATGTTTTGCAGCTGTCGCGATACCGCTGATTAATCCGCCACCACCGATTGGCACCAAAATCGTGTCAATCCTATCTTCCTGACGCAGCATTTCCATCGCAATAGTCCCTTGCCCTGCCATAACGTCATAATCATCAAATGGATGTATATATGCTGCTCCAGTTTCTGCTTTTCTTTCTAATGAAGCTTCGAATGCCTCTTGGAATGACTCACCAACAAGAACAACCTCTGCTCCATATGCTTTTGTGGCATTGATTTTTGCAAGTGGTGTTCCTTCCGCCATAAAAATTGTCGTATCCACTCCCAGTTTAGCTCCTGCATAAGCTACACCTTGTGCATGATTTCCTGCCGATGCAGTAACCACGCCATTTTGTAATTGTTCCTTTGGAAGCTGCATTAGTTTAAAGGTTGCCCCTCTAAATTTGAACGCACCTGTTTTCTGCTGATTTTCCATTTTAAAATATACGTTTTTCCCGACCATTTGATTGGTGGTAGACGAGGTTAGTAACGGTGTGCGATGGACAAATGGCTCAAGCCTCTTCCATGCATTGTAAACCGTTTCGCCAGTTAAGAAATTCCCAAGATTTACACTCCTTTTTATTATAAAACTATTTTTATTATTTAATGCCGCGAAGGAAATATATTCGCTTTCACCACTTCGAGTACCAAGTGACATATACGGTATCTCGCATATTCCAACTGCTGGTTTAAATGGTCAAATTCTTGTTTTTATTTATCACTATATACGTTAAATAATTTTAAGGCTAAAGTAAACAAAATCCAGCGTAGGAAATACACGGAGACTCCTGCGGGTCACCGGCTAAAACCGGTCACGTCCTGTGACCAACGCCGGTATTAGAACGTCCTGTTCGTCAAAGCAACAGCTGAAGATCCCGCAGGAAGCGGTTTTTACTTCCGAGGAAGCTGAAGCGTTGCCCTAGGTGCGCGAAGTGTATTTCCGAAGCGGTATATTATGTCACAGTCTACAGATTTTTGTAAAATAGCAACATTCTTTTAGAAAACAACCAAGGATATAATCACACTATCTGCCCTCAAACGCAGTAATTTTAGCTTCATGATGCAACGTAAGAGCAATATCGTCCCAGCCATTTAACAGCTTTTCTTTATTGTAATTATCAATTGAAAATGGAACAGTTCGTTTATCATCAACAATCTGCTGATTCACTAAATCCACTTGCAAATAAAGTGCTGATTCTTCCGCTTGTTTCATCCATTCACTTACCTGTTCTTCATCCATTTGTACTGGAATAATCCCATTCTTTAAGGCATTATTATAAAAAATATCGGCAAAACTGGGGGCGATAATTACCCGAAACCCATAATCCAACAACGCCCACGGAGCATGCTCTCGTGATGATCCGCACCCAAAGTTTTCACCGCCCAGCAAGATAGAGGCATCCGCATATGCATTCTGATTCAGAATAAAATCGGACCGTTGCTTACCATCATCATCAAACCGCCAGTGATAAAATAAAAATTGCCCGAAGCCGGTTCGTTCGACACGTTTCAGAAATTGTTTTGGGATAATCTGATCTGTATCAACATTTGTACGATTTAATGGAAATACCTTCCCAGTATGCTTTTGAATTGCTTCCATAATTGCTCACCCCCTATTGCAGTGCCCCTGCATATTGTCGTACATCCACAAAATGTCCTTCAATCGCAGCAACAGTCGCCATTTCCGGACTGACCAAATGAGTCCTGGCTCCATTTCCTTGCCTACCCTCAAAATTACGGTTTGACGTTGATGCACATCTTCCACCAGGAGGAACAATATCATCATTCATTGCGAGACACATACTGCAGCCAGCCTCTCGCCATTCAAACCCGGCTTCCTTGAAAATAAGATCAAGTCCCTCTTCTTCCGCTTGCCATTTAACTTTAAATGACCCTGGAACAACAATCGCTCTAACTTTTGGATTCACTTTCCTGCCTTGAATAACGGATGCAGCTTTTTTCAAATCACCCAATCGTGAATTGGTACAGGAACCGATGAACACATGATCAATCTCTATTGAAGTGATTGGCTGATTTTCCTGCAATCCCATATACGCTAATGCCCGTTCCAAATCCTCTTTATGCTCAGCATCGTCTACTGACGGAGTTGAACCATTAACAGGTACACACATACCAGGATTTGTTCCCCAGGTTACTTGCGGTTCAACTTCAGCCGCCTTAATTGTTACGGTCTGATCATAAGCAGCACCTTCATCAGTAGCGATATCTAACCACTCATCAGCAAACTGATCAAATTCCTTTCCTTCAGGCACATGAGCTCTCCCACGCAGGAATTCAACAGTTTTTTCATCCGGACTAATCAACCCAGCTCTTGCTCCTGCCTCAATCGACATATTACAAACAGTCATCCGGCCTTCCATAGACAGGTTTCGAACGGCCTCTCCGGTATACTCGATTACATATCCTGTGCCAAACCGAACGCCATATTTTCCGATAATCGCTAAAATTAAATCCTTCGCTGTCACACCTGGACCTAGATCACCATCCACATGGACATTTAGCGTCTTTGGTTTTTCCTGCCATATTGTTTGTGTTGCCAAAACATGCTCGACTTCACTTGTTCCAATCCCAAACGCTAATGAACCAAAAGCACCATGTGTAGAGGTATGGCTATCCCCACAAACAATCGTTTTCCCCGGCTGTGTCAATCCAAGTTCCGGACCAATTACATGGACAATCCCCTGATCTGGATGGTACATATCTGCAAGGGTAATACCAAAGTCCATGCAGTTCTTTTTTAACGTTTCCATCTGTTTCACCGAAATTTCATCTTTCATGACATCACGGTTTTTCGTTGGCACATTATGATCCATCGTTGCATAAGTCAGATCCGGACGACGTACTTTGCGGTCAGCCAGCCTTAATCCTTCAAACGCTTGTGGCGAAGTAACTTCATGAACAAGATGCAGATCAATATACATAAGACTTGGTTTACCTTTTTCATCATGTACAACATGTTTATTCCAAATTTTTTCTACAATTGTTTCAGGTTTCCCCATTCGGAATACCTCCTCTCCCTTTAAAAATATGAACTGCAAATACTGTCTGAAACACTTTTAGTCGTGATATTTTCAATAACCGCCTCAGTCATCTCAGCGGTACCAACAAGCTTTCCGCCTTCTCTGTTCAAATCAGCTGTATGATAGCCTTCGTTCAATGTATCATTCACTGCTGATTCAATCTCGGCAGCCTCCTCTTCCATGTTAAAAGAATGGCGAAGCATCATAGCTGCTGACAAAATCATTCCTATTGGATTGGCCATCCCGCGTCCTGCAATATCAGGTGCAGAACCATGAACTGGCTCGTAAAGACCTACACCATCTGAACGTACACTTGCTGATGGAAGCATCCCTAGCGAACCGGTTAATACGGACGCCTCATCACTTAAAATATCGCCAAATAAATTCTCTGTAACCATGACGTCAAACTGATCAGGACTTGTAACAAGCTTCATTGCTGCTGCGTCTACAAGCAGATGATTCACTGTTACATCCGGGTACTGCTCTCGCTTTTCCTCAACAATTTCCCGCCATAGACGGCTTGATTCCAATACATTTGCTTTATCCACTGAAGTTAAATGCTTTCGTCGCTTTCGTGCACTTTGGAATGCTTTATCAACAATCCGTTCGATTTCATAACGCTGGTAATATAGTGTATCAACAGCCGCCTGCCCATTTTCCCGCCGTTCACTAGGCTGCCCAAAATATAGACCACCTGTTAACTCACGAATGATTAAAATATCACTTCCACTGATAACTTCCTGTTTCAGTGGAGAAACATGTTCTAGTGCCGGAAAACTCTTGATTGGCCGCAAATTTGCAAACAATCCCAATTGCTTTCTGATTCCAAGTAATCCTTTTTCAGGCCGCTTAGTTGCCGGGAGATTATCCCACTTCTTTCCCCCAACAGAACCTAGTAATACAGCTTCAGCCTGCTGGCAAGCCTTCACCGTATCATCAGGTAGCGGGTTGCCATAGCGGTCAATCGCATCTCCACCTATGGCATGTTCATGAAAAGCAAAACGGTGGCCGTATTCGGTCGCAACCGTATTCAGGACTAACTTCGCTGACTCCATCACTTCTTTACCAATACCATCTCCTGGCAGCAAAACAACCTGTTTATTCATTTAATATCCTCCTTTTACAGCCTCTTCTTTCGGCTTTGATATATGATATTGAATCATGTAGCGGTTCACCGCATTTAAAAATGCATTTGCTGACGCCTCAACAACATCCTGTGCTGTTCCACGTCCATTCATTGATTCTCCATTTACCAAAAGCTGCACATGTGATTCAGCAAGCGCATCTTTTCCACGTCCGACTGAGTTCAGTTGATAGTCAACTAATTGTAATTCCTGTTCAATTAAGCTATCCAATGTGTTATAAAGTGCTTCAACGCTTCCCTGACCTGTACGAGCTTCCTGAACCTTATTCCCTTCAGGTGTCGTCAATGATACTGTTGCTGTAGGGATATTTGCTGTACCATATTGCACCTGGAACATTTCCATTTGATACTTAGCTGCGCCGGATTGATCTGTTTGAATTTCCATTAAAATGGTAAAAATGTCATCTTCGGTAACTTCTTTTTTGCGATCAGTCAGTTGTTTAAACTGGTAGAATGCCTTTTTCAAGTTCTCCTCAGCAAGCTCAAATCCTAGTGACTTAACTTTATCCTGAAACGCGTGACGTCCGGAATGTTTTCCAAGGAAAAGTGTATTTGACTGCACTCCGACCATTTCCGGTGTAATAATTTCGTAGGTTTCCTTGTTTTTTAAGACGCCGTCCTGGTGGATACCTGCTTCATGTGAAAATGCGTTGCGACCGACAACCGCTTTATTTGCCTGGACGAACATCCCCGATAACTTCGCGATAAGATCACTCGTACGCTTTATCTCGTTCAGTTTCAGTCCTGTTGTATATGGATAATGATCCGAGCGTATTTCGAATGCTACAGCCAATTCCTCTAATGATGCATTACCAGCGCGTTCACCTATACCGTTTATCGTTCCTTCTACCTGGGTAGCACCATTTTCTACAGCAGAGATTGAATTGGCAACCGCCATGCCCAAATCATTATGGCAGTGACAGGACAAATCAACCTGATCAATATTAGGAACTGTTTCTTTAATAAATTGGAATAGCTCCCCATATTCCTTTGGCGTCGTGTACCCGACAGTATCCGGCAAATTAATTACTGTAGCACCAGCATCAATCACTTGCTCAATTATCTGTGAAAGGAAATTCCAGTCTGACCGAGAAGCATCTTCAGCTGACCACTCCACTTGCGGAAACTTTTCCCTTGCATATGTGACGATGTCCACCGCAGTTTCAATCACTTGCTCAGGTGTTTGTTTCAGCTTGTAAGTCATGTGAATTGGTGATGTTGCCAAAAAGATATGAAGGCACGGTTCCTCTGCATATTTCAGCGCCTCCCATGCCGTGTCGACATCTGATTTTACTGCTCTTGCAAGTCCTGTAACCGATGTTCCTTTGATAGTTTCAGCAATTGCTTTTACCGCTTCAAAGTCACCCTGAGAAGAAGCAGGAAAACCTGCCTCCATCCGATCAACACCCAATTTTTCAAGCTGTCTGGCAATTTCCAGCTTCTCAAGTTTATTCAAATTTACTCCCGGTGATTGTTCGCCGTCTCTCAAAGTCGTATCAAAAATTTTAATTTGTGACATGCACATTCACATCCTTTTGTTTTTCTTTTGTTGCTTGTAATGGCTGTTTTACAAAAGGCATTAAATCACGGAGCTCCTTTCCAACTTTTTCAATCGGATGCTGGTTTTCCAACGCATTGATTGCATAGAATTGAGGGCGGTTTGCCTTATTTTCCAATATCCATCCTTTAGCAAACTCACCTGATTGAACTTCAGAAAGTACTTCCTTCATGCGGGCTTTTGTTTCATCGTTGATGACTTTTGGCCCTGAAACAAAATCACCCCATTGTGCTGTATCAGATACCGAGTAACGCATGTTTTCAAGTCCGCCTTCATACAACAGATCCACAATCAGTTTCACTTCATGCATACATTCAAAATAGGCAACTTCAGGCTGATACCCTGATTCCGTCAACGTTTCAAACCCTGATTTGATTAAGTTTGTAAGCCCGCCGCAAAGTACTGCCTGCTCACCAAACAAATCCGTCTCAGTCTCTTCCTGAAATGACGTTTCAAGAACCCCTGCTCTTGCTGCACCAATTCCTTGAGAATAGGCTAGTGAAAGCTCCTTGGCATTACCTGTAACATCCTGGAAAACACCATACAATGCTGGTACTCCAGCACCACCCTCATACGTCCGGCGAACCAGATGTCCCGGCCCTTTTGGAGCAACAAGGAAAACATCTACATCTGATGGTGGGACAATTTGATTAAAGTGAATATTAAATCCGTGTGCGAATGCCATTGCATTTCCTGCCTGCAAGTTTGGCTTAATACTTTCTTCGTAAACCTCCGGCTGATGCTCATCTGGCAGCAGCACCATTACAACGTCTGCAGCCTTAACCGCATCAGCAACTGAATAAACTTTAAACCCGTCTGCTTCCGCTTTTTGCTGTGATTTCCCTGGTCTAAGTCCAACCACAACGTCATACCCGCTCTCGCTAAGGTTTAATGCATGTGCATGCCCTTGTGATCCGTAACCTACCACTGCGATTTTCTTTTCCTGCAATACCTGCTTATCGATTTCTTTTTCATAATATACTTTTGCCATTTGAAACATCCTCCTTAAAATTTATAGTTTTACTACACTGGAAACGAATTGATTTCGGTTACCTGCTGCGGCTGCTGTCCTCTTAAGAATGCAGTTACACCAGTTTTAGAAAGCTCTTTAATTCCATATGGCCGTAACAATGAAATTAACGCTTCAACCTTATCAGGCTTACCTGTCACCTGAATCGTCAGGCTTTCCCGGGAAACATCAATGATGGATGCCCGAAACGGTGTAATTACTCCTTGGATTTCAGCACGTAATTGGCCGCTTCCTTTCACCTTTATCAATGCTAACTCCCTTGCAACAATTGCCTTTTCTGTAATATCCGATACCTTCAAAACATCAATTTGTTTGTTGAGCTGTTTGGTCAGCTGCTCCAGTTTCTGGTGATCACCAACCTCGACAACAAAAGTCATTTTCGATATGCCTTCTGTTTCGGATGCACCAACGGAAATACTTTCGATGTTAAATTGCCGCTTATGCATCATCCCGGTTACCCGATTTAGCACGCCTCCACGATTCTGAACCGTCGCACTTATGATTCGTCTCATTTTGTCACCCCTACCATTTCATGAATCCCTTTACCTGGGGCAATCATCGGATACACATTCGATAATTGTACAACCCGGCAATCAACAACAACCGGACCTTCATATTCAAAAACTTCCTGCAATACTTCTTCTACATTCGCTTCCTTGTCGACCTTCATTCCGCGAATTCCATAGCTTTCTGCTAGTTTTACAAAGTCAGGATTTGATGAAAAAACTGATTCAGAATAGCGCTCCTCATAAAAGCTTTCCTGCCACTGTCTTACCATTCCAAGCGCCTCATTATTTACAATGATCACTTTAACAGGCAAGTGTTGTTCTTTTATCACCGACAGTTCCTGGAAGGTCATTTGAAATCCGCCATCACCTACTAACGCAACAACAAGGTCCTTTGGTGCGCCAAGCTGTGCACCAATTGCAGCCGGAAATCCAAATCCCATTGTTCCAAGACCTCCGGATGTCACCCAACGATTCGGTTTTTCCATTTTATAAAACTGAGCTGCCCACATTTGATGCTGTCCAACGTCAGTCGTAACAATTGCTTTTCCTGAGGATTGTGTATATACCTGCTCTATCAGCCATTGTGGCGATATTTCTTTATCTGACTGTTCATACCACAAAGGATAATCTGATTTATTTTCCTGCAGCTTTTTCAGCCAGGGTTCATGATTCATTGATGATACCGCCTTTTCCAGCAACATTTTCAGCGCTTCATCCGCATCAGCTACAACAGGAATATCCGTCTTAATATTCTTGCCGATCTCAGCAGGGTCAATATCAATATGAGCAACCTTGGCACTCGGTGCAAAATGCTTCAAATTTCCAGTTAAGCGGTCATCAAACCTTGCACCAATGTTAATTAATAAGTCACTTTCGTAAATTGCCATATTCGCAGCGTACGTTCCGTGCATTCCGCCCATACCCAGCGATAGCGTCTCTGATCCTGGGTATGTTCCTAGACCTAGTAATGTTGTTACTACCGGAAGCTGATGTTTTTCTGCAAATTGCTTTAAATTCTCCGACGCATTTGCAAATTGAACACCTGCCCCGGCGAGAATAACCGGTTTTTCCGCCCGACTAAGCGCATCAGCTAATTTAACAATTTGTAACGGGTTAGGCTGTTTGGTTGGCTGGTATCCAGGTAAATGGAAATCACTGGAAAACGTCTCCGTCGTTACAGCCGCAGATACATCTTTTGGAATATCAATTACAACAGGCCCCGGTCTTCCTGAAGCAGCAATATAAAAAGCTTCTTTTACGACCCTGGGTATCTCAGATACATGTTTTACCTGATAATTGTATTTGGTAATTGGAGTCGTAATTCCCAACACATCCGACTCCTGAAAAGCATCCGTTCCAATCACACTGCTTGCCACTTGCCCGGTAAATACGACCAATGGTAATGAATCCATCATTGCATCCGTAATACCAGTTATCAGATTTGTTGCTCCCGGTCCTGAAGTTGCCATCACAATGCCTGGTTTACCCGTAACCCTTGCATACCCTTCAGCCGCATGAACCGATCCCTGCTCATGCCGTGACAGCACATGCTGAAAAGGTGCTTGACTACGGTACAACGCATCATAAATTGGCAGTACCGCCCCGCCAGGATAGCCGAAAATTGTATCGGCACCTGCCTCTACAAGAGCATTCATCAACACATCAGCCCCGGTCATCTTTTCTGTTGCACTGACCATTTCAGGTTTCGCCTCCACTTTCACTATTGCATGCCTCCTTAAATTATTTAATATTAGACTTATCGCCAGATTTTTTTGGCGAAAGTCTTTATTGCACTTGCTTAACTACTAAAAAAAGACCCTTCTTTCCCCACACACCTGCCTATAAGCAGAATGAATGGGGAGAAAAGAGTCTCTTTTCACGGTACCACCCAAGTTTACAGCATCCTCACGAATCCTGCCTCACTAAGCTGTCAACCAGCCTTTTTTGATAACAGGTATACCCGTGTATACCTGACAGAATCTAATGGGGAGCTTCATTTGCTACCCTTTCAATTCTGCACTCAGGGACGATGTCAGAACAACATGTAATTCCGGGCTTACAGCAACCCCGGCTCTCTGTAAAAACATGGGCCATGTTCCTTTATTCCCATCATCGAGTTGATGATATTATTTGTATCTGAAAATTTTATATTGTCGATAATCTTATACCGTTTCACAGTAAAGGTCAACCACTTTTTTAAAATTTTTTGATACTTTTGATTAATCAAATAAGTTGAATGCGTTTACATTATGATTGCGACAAGAAAATCGTGAATATATTACATTTGCATTACAGTAAAAAAAGGGTGGATTGTCCAATAGGGAAGCTGAAGATTTTTCGATATTAAGTTGAAGTTCCCGATATCTGGCTGAAGATTGCCATATCTAGTCCAAGTTCTTTAGACTCTTAAAAATTCTAAAAAAATAACCCCGGTTATCCGGGGCGTCTGACAACTATTTAAAATCAGTTACTGCTCCCTTTGAGGAACAGGAAACCGTGTGAGCATATTTACCTAATACACCTTTTTTGTACATAGGTGGAGCCGTCCATTCATCCTTGCGACGCTGCAACTCATCTTCAGAAATCTCAAATGAAATCTCCTTTTTCTCAGAATCAATTGTAACAAGATCATTTTCCTGTAAAAGTGCTACTGGACCACCATCTTGTGCTTCTGGCGCAATATGACCTACCACAAGGCCATGGGTACCACCGGAGAATCTGCCGTCGGTTAACAATGCCACCTTTTCACCAAGTCCCTTCCCAACAAGCAAACTTGAAATCGACAGCATCTCAGGCATACCAGGACCACCTTTAGGACCGACATAGCGGATGACTACAACATCACCTTCAGCAATCTTATTCTCACTAATTGCTGCCGAAGCCTCGTTCTCCGTATTAAACACACGTGCCGGGCCGGTATGACGACTGACTTTTACACCAGATACTTTCGCCACTGCACCGCGTGGGGCTAAATTACCTTTTAGAACAATCAAGGGACCATCCGCACGCTTAGGATTATCAAATGGCATAATTACTTTCTGATCATCGTGCAATGGAGGTGCCACAGCTAAATTTTCAGCAACTGTTTTTCCAGTTACTGTAAGACAATCCCCATGCAAGTACCCTTCCTCATGAAGAAGCTTCATGACAGCCTGCACACCACCAGCATTGTGCAGGTCCTGCATGACATATTTGCCACTCGGCTTCATATCAGCAAGATGCGGAACTTTTTCCTGCATTCTGTTAAAGTCATCAATGCTTAAATCAACATCAATCGCATGAGCCATCGCCAACAGATGAAGAATAGCATTCGTTGATCCGCCCAGTGCCATAACAACCGTTATTGCATTCTCAAATGCTTCTTTTGTCATAATATCTTTTGGATAAATACTTTTTTCCAGTAATTGATAGACAGCTTCACCCGCAGCAGCACAATCATCTGCTTTTTCCTTTGATTCAGCAGGATTCGACGAACTTCCAGGCAAGCTCATGCCCATTGCTTCCACAGCTGACGCCATTGTGTTTGCAGTATACATACCGCCACAGGCACCAGCACCAGGACATGCATTACACTCAATCGCTTTTAATTCCTGATCATCAATATCCCCGTTGTTATGTTTGCCTACTCCTTCAAATACCGACACGATGTCAATATCTTTTCCACCGTGGGAACCAGGAGAAATTGTTCCACCATATACGAAAACAGACGGTACCTCACTATTAGCAATCCCAATCATACAACCTGGAATATTCTTATCACAGGCACCAATGGCCACCAGTCCATCCAAACTTTCCGCACCAGTAACTGTCTCGATAGAATCAGCAATAAGATCCCGGCTTGGAAGTGAATAACGCATACCACTCGTACCCATGGAAATACCGTCAGAAACTGTTATCGTGTTAAACATGAGTGGAACACCGCCAGCTTCTTTTGCACCTTTCTTGGAACTAACCGCCAAATCATTCAGGTGGATGTTACAGGGCGTTACCTCGCTCCACGTACTTGCAACACCAATCATTGGCTTTTTAAAATCCTCATCTGTAACACCAACTGCACGAAGCATCGCACGGTTCGGTGCTCTCAAAAAGCTATCACTGAAAACATTACTCTTGATCCGTAAGTCTTTTCCCATAACCAGCCCCACCTTTCTTTTGTAAAACAATTCTAATAATTTAATATAAAATTCTACCACTAACAGTTGAAATTGAAAAGGTATTTTTTTAGGATGGTAATTTACGAATAGAGTCAATTCCTATTCAGAAGCTAGTGAGCCTTAACTTAACTTTTCATAGATTTCCTTCGCCGTGATCAAATCGAAAATACCTATACCAACTGACTTAAACAATAGCGTTTTGTCCGAAATCTTTTCCGGATGATGCTGTTCCTCAATCATTTTTTTCAGTGACAACGTATTGTTTTCATTCGCCCCAAAGTGTTTCGCCCGAATCATATCCCCTGATTCGTGGAATGCACTATATGCATCGACATAAAATTCATCTACAGCAGATAGGAAAGAATCAGGAAGCTCCTGCATAGAAGGCTTGAAAGACCCTACCGCCACAACTAGTTTCCCCCTCCAAACCGATGGGTCCAAATCAGGTAATACGGGCGTTTGCGATGTTGTCGTTGTGATAACAATATCTGAATTTATGATTAGTTGGGGTAATTTTGCCTCGCGTACAGTTTGGTCAGGAAACTCTTTTTCTGCTTTTGAAATAAAGTCATGTAACTTTTTATTGCTGCGATTATAGACATATACTGTATCAATTTTACGCACTGCACATGCAGATTGCAGGTGGCTCCACCCTTGAGTACCCGTTCCAATAATTCCAATCGAGGAGGCATGCTGATCTGATAAATATTTCATCCCCAGTCCACCAAGTGCCCCAGTACGTAATGCAGTTATTGGCATTGCATCAAACGTCATCAGGGGTTCAAGAGTTTTACGATTATAAAGCACCATTAACCCATGTATCGTCGGCTTCTCTAAGTTCGTATTGTTGGGTGCAACACCTACTAGTTTTGTTGCATAGTAATCCCCATAAAACGCCGGCATCAATAACGCAGTGTTTTCTTCATCATCAATATGCATCCGATCAGGGATTATTTCATCGCTAGATTTATCCTGCAAATAATAGTTTTCGATGGAGTCTATTACATCTCTCATCGATATTGCATTGTTAATTTCCTTACTTGATAGGATTTTTATATAGATACCTCCCTTTATACAGTACATTTTCCGTTTATTTTATCACAAAATTCAAATTAATATAGATAATTATTAATTGAGAATAGTACTTCAGGGTTTCTCCTTTTACTTTGAAGTGCTTTCTCTCACTATCACAATCGTACCTCACATCAAAAAAGTGGCATGAAAAAAATTATTTTTTCTAGAAGATGACACTTTTTTCGTTTCGGATTCGATTGTAGTGGTAATAGAACTACTTGTTTAATTTAGATATTCCAATCAGGCAAAATCCGCTTAAATCTGGAAAATAACAGGTGCCACCCATTTTAATCTGAAGCCATGTATTCGGTCTACTTCCTAATGGTAACATATGCATCGGTACTACTAGTTCTTGCTGCAATTCTTCCAGTAAAATAACAGCCTGATTACCATCTTCAATTCGGTCCAATACTCCAGTTGTAATCAATTCTGAATTGAAGTTAGAGTTCAGGTCAGATGTAAACAATGACAACAAAAACAGTACCATCAGATAATGCTTCCAGACAATATTCATGAGCTGGCTCCTTGTTTCATTTTTTAACTATTATGACAAGATAGATCGTAATTTGCACATTACGAAAATTGAAAAACTGAAGCAGCTATCTAAGATAAAATTTAAATTTGGACTTAGAAAGATTTAATTTTTCACATACAAAACTCAGTTCAAAATTCAATTATGGTCATTTTGTATATAGATTTTCCCCAATAGCTCTGATACGCTTAAGAGAAAGCAACAGTTAGGCAATTGGGGGGGAACTGAAGTGGCCAAAAAATTCTTAATTATAATGATTTTAGCTGTTCTGGTAGCATGCGGACAAAATCCTGACCAAGGTTCAACTGATCAGCAAACAGTCACAAACCATTCGGAATCAGTAAAAGAATCATTACAGGATAAGGATAAGAAGAAACCGAAAGAGCAGGATTCAAACCAAAACGAAACCGATGAAACTACCAACTCAAAATCAGATGAAAAACCTGCATTAACCGATTTAAAAGTTCACTACATCGATGTTGGACAAGCTGACGCCACCCTTTTTCAATATAAGAGTAATGGTGAACAATACACTATATTGTTTGATACAGGAGATTGGCAAGGTAATGAAGTGCCTAATTACCTGTCAGCACAAGGAGTCTCTGCTATCGACGTACTCATTGTCAGTCACGCTGATGCTGATCACTCCGGGCAACTGGCAGAAGTCATGAATACATTTGATGTTGGTGAGGTTTGGATGTCTGGAAATGAAAGCTCATCACAAACATTCCAACAAGGCATGAAGGCTGTTCTGGCAAGTGACGCGGATTACGATGAGCCAAGAACCGGAGACACATTCGAAATTGGCTCGATGGACATTACCGTTCTCCATCCAGGCAGCATTACGGGTAACACAAACGAAGAATCTATTTCCGCAAAATTCACATATGGTGACATGAGTTTTCTGTTCACTGGCGATGCTGATCGTGATGGCGAGATGAAAATGATAAACAGCGGGAATAGTGTGAATGCTGACTTTTTACAATTAGGACATCACGGGTCTAATACATCCAGCGATCCAGCTTTTATTGATGCGGTAAGTCCGGAAGTAGCCATTTATAGCGCAGGCGCTGATAATCAATACGGCCACCCGCATGCTGAGGTGGTTTCACTTATCCAAAATGCTGGAATCAAGTTATATGGTACGGATGTTCATGGGACGATTGTTGTAACAACGGACGGAAGCGACTATACCGTTCAGACAAAAGATGACGGAACAATCAGCCCAAGCAGCAGTGGTTCCTCAGATAACTCATCCAATAATGATACAAGTGATCAATCAACTAACACAGAAAAATCGCCAGCAACTGGTGATTGTATCAATATCAACAAAGCATCGTCTGAAAAATTACAGGAAATTATCCATATCGGCCCGGCACGTTCAGAGGACTTAATTAAATTGAGACCATTTCAATCAGTAAGGGATTTAACAGATGTTAATGGAATCGGACCATCGCGGATCAGCGATATCAAAAGCCAAGGCTTGGCCTGTACAGGGGGATAAATATGAAAGGGATACTTGATCGATTTGAAGACTCTAATAAAGCCGTTATTCTCATGGAGGAAACCAAGGAAGAAGTAGTCATTCCTGTTGAGCAATTACCAGAAGGCAGCAGTAAAAACACCTATTTCAACATGAAAAAAGTGGATGATAAGTACCAGATTGTTTCGATTGATGAAGCAACAACCCAAAAGGAAGCTGAAACATCATCTGATTTAATGGCTAAGTTACGTGCCAAAAGCAAGGGAAGCAAGTTTAAGAAGAAGTAAAATTTTAAAAGCCGAAATCCAATTAGGTGGGATTTCGGCCTTTAGTTTATATAACCGAGAAGTGGTGCAGGTACCACTCTACAATTCCCCCGTAATTTCATAATTAGGCAATATCAGTACTTCTACGCGTCTGTTTTTTGCCCGATTTTGATCATTAGTATTAGGTACAAGAGGTTTATGTTCACCAAACCCTTTTGCACTAAATGTTTTGGGATCAAGTCTATCATTCTCTAATATTAGGCGCATAAAGTTAACTGCCCGCATGACACTTAAATCCCAATTCGATGAATACTCACTAGTACGAATTGGCCGGTCGTCTGTATGACCACTGACTATTATTTGGTGTGGCGGATCTGTATACAGAAATGTTGAAATGGCACTTGCAATTCCCCTGCCTTCTTCCCTCACCACAGCGCTTCCTGAATCAAATGTTACATCATTGATGATCGTTATTAATAACCCTTCACCATTCAGCTTGGTTCCTAATTTTTCGGAAAGGTTATTTTCGTTTATATATTTATTAATTCTCTTTTGGAGTAATTTCAATTTATTTAACTCTTGTTCACTGTTACTTAATTTTTTCTCTTCCTCAGGTTTTTCAGTCTCCTCTTCATCTTCTTCCACATCTTGAGGCATCTCTATTGTACTATTGCTTTCTTTTAGTATCCCTTCCCCACCTGAAAACTCACTTTTAAACACGCGGGATAGCTCTTCATATTTCTTTGCATCCAGTTCACTCATCGCAAACAATACTATAAATAATGCCAGGAGCAGTGTTAATAAATCCGCATAAGGAAGTAACCAGGATTCACTCATATGATTTTCATCATTCTTCTTCTTTCTCTTCATCTGATCCCTCCTGGTCTAATTTCAACAACTCTTTTGGAGATAAATAGGAACTAAGTTTATCCCGAATCAATTGCGGAGATTCACCATTTGTTATGGATAATACACCTTCAATCATTATTTGTTTCATTAGCACCTCTTTTTTTGATTTCTCTTTAAGTTTGTTTGCGAAAGGGTGCCACAATACATAACCAGAAAAAATACCAAACAAAGTAGCTATAAAAGCGGATGATATAGCATGTCCCAGAGCTTCCATGTCATTCATATCCCCTAAAGCAGCAATTAATCCGACAACGGCCCCTAATACACCAAGCGTTGGTGCATATGTACCAGCTTGTGAAAATACGGAGACTCCTTTTTCATGTCTTTCTTCCATTGCATCAATCTTTTCTAACATAAGTTCTCTAATAAACTCTGTTGATTGTCCATCAACAGCTAACTGGATGCCTGATGATAAGAAGCTGTCATTCAGTTGATCTATTTTGGCCTCAAGTGTAAGTATTCCTTCTTTTCTGGTAAGCTCTGCCCATTCAGTAAATGTATCAACCGTTTGTTTTATATCATTCTGTTTATCTTCCCTAAAAAGGATGACAAAAAGTCTCGGTACTTTTTTAATTGTTTCCATTGGAAAAGCGATACAAACAGAAGCCATTGTTCCAAAAAATATAATAATAAACGCTGCGGGGTTAATTAATGCTGCTGGACTAACACCTTTTAGTGTCATGCCTACCCCAATAGCTAAAAATCCGATAATAATACCAATAATTGACGTCTTATCCATCGATATGTACCTCCTTAAAGACAGGGAGTAACTAGTAGTTCCCTGCTTTTCATATAATTAAAAATAGCCTACCAAAAATGATAGACTTAATTAGTTTAACTACTAATTTTTTTCATCCTTTTTCGGTAACCCGGCGATCATAGTACATAAGACCTTAGACCCGTGGCTCTGCGTCCTTACCTTTCAATAAGTTTGCCATTCTCGCAAGTTATTCAACTTTTAATGTATTCTTTTAGAAGTTTCATACTAATTATATCGTTCAAAAACCCGGAAAGTTGAATATGTAGATGGAAGAAAAAATATTTCGAAAATGTAATCTGCATGTGAGGAAAATTTGACTTGGGGCTGAATCGGTGCTGCTATGTGAGTCAAGTCCTTTTTATTGTGTAAAATTCCATAATACAAGTTTACAGCCACTTTATAGTATTTAGTTGAATTTGTTTTGGTAGGAAGGGGTACCCCTTCCTACCAAAACAAATTTTCGCGCGCGGATTCGGCCATGCTAATCCCTCTTGAAGATGGGTCTTTTCTTTTGCTCTTCCTCTTCGTAGTCCATTAATACAGCTCCGATTAATCGAAAAGCTGATTGCGTATTAGGAAATATGCGTATTACTCTTTCTCTTCGTCTTACCTCTTGGTTTAGCCGTTCAAGGGAATTTGTACTACGAATATACTTTTGGTATTCCGGTGGTTCATTTAGATACTGGACGGCGTCATCAAAACCATCCTCCAGGTTGTTAATTATCTTTACCAGTTTAGAATTATCCTGGTAACGATCAATAAACTCATCTTTGAATTTCCTTGCTTCCACAGGTGTTTCCACATCAAAAATTTGCTTTATTTCTTCTTTAACATCGTCCATACCTTTCTTTGGCAGTTCATCAAAGAGATTCTTCTTAAAATGAACTGTACAGCGCTGCCAAGAAGTTCCGATAAACACTTTTTGAACAGCCTTTTTAAGCCCGGAATGAGCATCTGAAATGATAAGGCTTGGTGATTGTAAACCACGTGCTATGAGTTCATTTAAAAATTCTTGCCAAGCTTCAAAGCTTTCCTCATGACTCACTTTCAAACCAAGAACCTCTCTTTTATTACCTTCGTTAAGTCCAGTAGCTATATAAACTGCTTTAGACACAACTTTATGATGTTCGCGAACTTTGATATACATGGCGTCTACATATACATATTGATAGTATTCTGTGTTTAATGCACGGTTTGCCCATTCATTTACGATTGGATCAAGTTTTTCAGAGAGCGAAGATACAAAGGACTTTGAAACATATTCCCCGCACAGCTGTTCAACAACGTTTTTTATCTTTCGAGTAGACACACCATTTACTACCATCTCAAGCATGGATAACGCAAATGCCTGATCACACCGTCTATATTTTTCAAAAACAGTTGGTGAAAATTCGCCACTACGAGTACGGGGAACGCGCAAGTTAATTTTTCCAATACTCATCATATATTCCCGATCGTAGTAGCCATTACGATAATCATGACGCTCTTCTGAACGCTCATAAGCCTTCGTATTTAAATACTCATCACGCTCTTTTTCCATGTACTCATTCAAAACTAAAATGATAGTAGATTTAACAACATTATCGATATTTGAGTTCATTAATGAGTCTTTTAAAAAGTCCATATCTAGGTTAAACTGTAATTGGGTCACAATTAATTCCTCCTTGTTTTTCGTGGTTGTTAAACATTGTATCATAGGGAATTAATTTGGCCCTTTTTTAATTTATTTTCTTTTTACACAATTATATGGACTTAATCGCTATGTGAATCCTCATTCCGTTATTTGCTTCAAATAATGACCTTTGGCATCGGTTTCGGATCCTCATTCCGCTATTCGCCCATTTCACCATCATTTCTCCTTCATTTTGGACTAATAACGGAACGAGGATTCACTTCATTCACTTTTGAGCTGCTTTACTAGCAGTTAACGGAACGAGGATCCGCCATGACTAGTTACCTGGAACTTATCGGATCCTCGGCTATTTAGCCAAAAAAGTTATAAATCTTGTATAAACAAAAAAATCCACCTCTCAATAAGATGAGAAGTGGGTTGTTTTTACGATGGAGCATATCGGGCTCGAACCGATGACCTCTTCGCTGCCAGCGAAGCGCTCTCCCAGCTGAGCTAATGCCCCAGTTAGACAGCTTTTATTATAAGCATTTTTTTAATTTTTTTCAAGAGTGTTTATTAGAAATGTTAGCTACTATTTTTTAGCCCGGAAAATGCTCCAGGCTCATTTCTTAAAACCTTACTTTATAATTCTACACCCTCAGGCCAATGTAAATCATGTTCCTCAACACTGGTAATCTCGTTATTTTCATCAACAAATACTACTTTAGGCTTTAAATGTTCTATTTCCTCATCAGTCATGAGTCCTTGGCTCAATATAATAACCAGATCATCTGGAGAAAACAAGTTTGCTGGCGGACCGTTGAGACAAATGCGGTTTGAACCCTCTGGAGCTGGAATGGCATAAGTCTTCCATCTTGCGGCATTTCGTATGTTTGCAATCTGTACCATTTCATAAGGCTTAATATTTGCTTCCTTCATTAACTTACAATCAATCGTTATACTGCCAACATAATCAAGCTCAGCCTCCGTGACCCTAGCTCTATGTATCTTTCCTTTACACATTAAGCGTTGCATAAAAGTTCCTCCTCTAAAAATGAACATCTCAAGTATAGTATGACTTAAAACCAAAGATAATTACAAGTGGGCTTTTTCAAACATTGCAAGCTTTCCCATAAAAAAAGAAGTGGAACGCAACTAGAACGTCCCACAAATTATATAATACTCATACATTCAACTGTTCGTTAACCTGTTCACCTAATGCTCTTTTCAAGAATTTGCCGACAGATGTTTTGGGGATTTCCTCAATGAACATAATAATGTATAGCCGTTTTATGTGGTGTTCTTCTAGTATTTCTCACTAATGTAGTACCTATATCCCTTCAAAAACCTCCTGAATTTATTATTTAACAAAGGCCAACCATTTCAGCTCATGCTATCATTCACCTTATCGCAGCACCCCCATTTCCTTCATAACTTCATCCGTATGTTCGCCGATTCTTGGCGCAGGGGAACGAATAGCACCAGGGGTTTCAGATAATTTAATCGGAACATCGATCTGCCTCACCTGACACGATGCGGAATCATTTATTTGTTGAATCATCCCACGTGATATAATTTGCGGATCTTTAATCATTTCCTGAAAAGTTAGAACTGGTGATACACATGCGTCAATATCTGAAAATACTTCCATCCATTCTGATAATGTTTTTGTAAAAATAATGCGTTGTATCTCTTGTTTTAACTGAAGCTGCTTATCTAAGGGGGCATCTTGCAGGGGAATAAAATTGCTCTTACCAATAGATTTGCAAAACGCAGTCCAAAATTTTGGTTCCAGTGCTCCTACTGATATATAACGTCCATCGATTGTTTCATAAACTGCATAGCATGCTTTCCCGCCATCCAGCATTTGCTCCCCTCTATTTGGATTATTATTTGTAGCTAAATAATCAGGCAGCAACGTCTGCATCCAGGAAATGACGTTATCCAGCATGGAAATATCAACAAATTGTCCCTTCCCTGTTTTTTCTTTATTCAAAAGTGCCATTAAAATACCTGTAACAGCTGGGTAGGCACCACCGCCTATATCAGCAATTGTTGTTGCAGGAATAATTGGCTTTCCACCTTTTTCGCCCATCAAATTCAGTAACCCGGCGTAGCTGAGATAATTCAGGTCGTGACCAGGACGGTTTGCGTACGGACCTGTTTGGCCGTACCCTGTAATCGCACAATATACAAGTGCGGGATTGACTGCTTTCAATTGTTCATAGCTCAAACCAAGGCGTTCCATCACCCCTGGACGAAATGATTCAATAACAACGTCTGCATTTTTAACCATTTCCAGAAACACCTGTTTATCTTCTGGTAATTTTAAATTTAGACAGACACTCTTCTTATTCCGATTCAATGAATGGAACATCGCACTGATACCAGCAATCTTCGGATAAAATGCTCTTGCATAATCTCCACTGTCCGGATCCTCTACTTTTATAACTTCCGCACCAAAATCTGCTAATAACATTGTACAGTACGGACCAGGCAGTAACCGGGTCAAATCAAGTACGCGTGTAGACCTCAGTGGCAATATGAACCCCTCCTCACTGCTTCAAATTCAATGAAAACCCTTATATTTATCCAAACTAAAATAAAATAAATTCATTTGTTTGGGCAGACAATACGTCCTCTTCTTTTTGATTATGAATTGCGACTTCAATCGTTAACATCCCTCTTTTTTCATCAGAAAGCATCCGTTTATTCGCAACCTTAAATTGGCCCTTGAGTTGATCATTTGGGATCACCGGTGCCTTAAACTGCATATCAGCACCAGCCCCGCCTATACAGTCACGCCCCAGGATGTCCATTTTTATCCACTCAGCCAGACTACCGCTAACGTTTGGAAACCTGAGGCAATCAGTGACCCATATGGACTTTCCCTGGCAGCTCCTTCATCTGTGTGAAAATATTGCGGATCATATTTCTGTCCAAATTCCAGAATGCTTTCTTTCGTAACCTTTACAGGATTGGTTGAATATACATCACCAATCGATATGTCCCCAAATTTCAATATGCTTCACCTCTTTAATCAGAAGGGTATTCATAACTCCATCTTTTTCGCAATAATCATTTTCATAATCTCATTGGTTCCGGCATAAATAGAGGACACGGCAACATCCCGATACCTTCTCGCAATCTCATACTCTTCCATATATCCGTACCCACCATGTAGTTGAAGGCATTCTGCTGCAACCTTTTTTGATAAATCCGTTGTCCACCACTTTGCCATCGATACTTCTGTTACAATATCCTTTCCTTCTATATGGTCATCTATCAATCTATCTACAAACGTTCTGCCTATCTCAATCTCTGTCTGCATTTCAGCAAGTTTAAATTGCGTGTTTTGAAACTGGCTGATACTTTGCCCAAATGCTTTCCGCTGTTTTACGTAATTAATTGTTTGAGAAAGCATCGTTTCTGCAGAAGCCATACTTTGGATGGAAACCAATAATCGTTCCTGTTGAAGCTTTTCCATCAAATAATAAAATCCTTTGCCTTCCTGCCCAAGCAGATTATCACCTGGAACACGAACATCCTCAAAAATTAATTCACTTGTATCATTTGCATGCTGTCCAATCTTTTGAAGCTTTTTACCTTTCGAAAATCCTGGTGTTCCATCTTCTACTACAAACAGGCTTATTCCCTTATGCGGCGGATTTGCTTTTGGATCTGTTTTACAAACCACCACTGCTATATCAGCAGAATGACCATTGGAGATAAACGTTTTTTCACCATTAATAATGTAGTCATCACCATCTTTTATGGCTATCGTTTGAATAGCCGCAAGATCTGACCCTGCTCCTGGTTCTGTCATGGCGATAGCAGAAACTAAATCACCACTAATTGCACCAGGCAGCCAGAGCTGTTTCTGCTTTTCTGTACCAAATGCTTCGATATATGGAATCACGATATCATTATGAAGTCCAAAGCCAACCATACCAACACTAACCCGATCAAACTCTTCAGATATAACAACAGCATAACCAAAATCAGCGCCTAATCCCCCATATGCTTCATCAACCTGTGGACAAAGATACCCCTGTTCTCCCGCCTTTTTCCAGAATGACCTAGGTATTTGTTTTTCTTTTTCCCATTGTTCAATAAACGGTACTGCTTCTTTCTCCAAAAATTTTCGTAAGGAACTTCGAAAAATTTCATGTTCTTCTTTTAAATAACTTCTGCTCATGATTGCACCTCTTTTTCTATGTGAATTAATTACCGTGGCTGCATCCTGATCGCACCATCCAAGCGAATTGTTTCACCATTTAACATCGGGTTCGTAATAATACTCTGAACTAATTGCGCATACTCATCAGGGCGTCCCAATCTTGATGGAAATGGTGTCTGTTTTTCCAATGCTTCACGTGCCTTATCAGGTAGTCCGGCAAATAATGGTGTTTCAAATAGTCCTGGAGCAATAGACATTACTCTGATTCCAAGCTTGGATAAATCTCTTGCAATTGGCAGCGTCATCCCCACAATTCCGCCTTTTGATGCACTATATGCTGCCTGTCCCATTTGACCTTCATATGCAGCAACAGACGCCGTATTAATAATTACGCCTCTTTCTCCAGTAGGACCAGGTTCATTGGCTGCCATCTTTTCTGAGGCTAACCGAATCATATTAAATGTACCGATTAAATTAATGCCAATCACTTTTGAAAAAGAATCTAAATCATGGGCTTCATTATTCTTGCTTAACGTTCTTTTGGCTTCACCAATCCCAGCGCAATTAACGAGAATATTAACATGTCCAAATGTTTCGATAGCGTTATTTAAAGCTGAGACCACACTGGATTCATCCGTCACATCTGTTTTAACGAACATCGCCATTTCACCTAATTCCGCTGCAAGGTCATTGCCTTTTTCTGTCTGTAAATCCAGGATTACAGCTTTACCGCCTTGTGAAACTATATTCCGAACGGTGGCTTCTCCTAAACCTGATGCTCCACCGGTAACTACTGCAACACTATTATTAACTTCCATAATGAGTCCCTCCTCTAAAAATTAACCTTTATTCTTTATTACGATTTGCATCACATAATCTGCAATCAATTCGGCCATTTCGGTCTCATCTTTTTTCCCGTTGTCAGAATAACATTGTGTAACCCAGTTTATTGCTCCTAAAATAATGTTCCTGACTATCTTTACATCCATTGATCTAAAAACATCAGATTCAATTCCTTCTTTTATCAACCGATCAAAGCCTTTTCCGTATTCATCTCTTAATTGAAAAATCCGCTCTAACTGTGAAGGTGAAAAAATTTGCTCCGGATTAAACATCATCACAAATACGGATCTTTCCCTGATTGCGTACTCAATATGGGCAATTATGGCCTTTCTTAATTTCATGATAACGCTTACATTTTGCGTATTAATGAATTCCAGGTTTTGGATACTTCGATTTAATATCATGATCTGACTTTCAAATAGCAGATTCTGTTTATCCTTAAAATAATAATAAACAGAGCCTTTAGTCATTAATAGCTTAGCTGCAATCTCCTCCATAGTTGTCCCACGATAACCTTTCTCGGACAAAATGCGTACTGCAGATTGCAAAATCTCTTCTTTTTTCTTTGCTGTTTTCTCCTCACGTAAAGACAAAAGACAGTCACTTCCTCTATGTAAATGTTACTTGTTATTTATATTCTATTGATTCATTTTTTAAATGTCAAGTCACTTTTCAGATAATTTCGAATTATTTATGGGGTGCCTGTCACTTCCCGTTTTTTGTCATAATATATCGAATGCAATATCTGTTTTCGTCCCCTATAACAACACTTCCTTACTAAATTCACCATTTTTCATTCCATAACAAAACACCGCTCTCCGTATAGAGAACAGTGTCCAAAACAAGCAGTATTTGTAAACGAAAAACTTTTACAAAGACCGGGAAGTGACAGGCACCAATTCATTTGCGACTGCTGTGGTGAGCTCTTTTGTAGTTTTTGGTACGAATGACTTTAGCACTGAGTTAATCATCGGTCCGGTAAATCCTTTTGCAGTTATATTTAGAGAG
Source organism: Virgibacillus sp. JSM 102003 (assembly GCF_041949995.1). Lineage (NCBI taxonomy): Bacteria > Bacillati > Bacillota > Bacilli > Caryophanales > Bacillaceae > Virgibacillus > Virgibacillus sp. JSM 102003. The sequence goes on along the minus strand of NZ_JBHFQH010000008.1, from coordinate 136,385 downwards.
CCGGTCATTCTTGTCACATATTCGTTTATCTCCTCAGCTTCAAAAAAACCATTTCCATCAAAATTCTCATTCACTCCAGTTAATTGGAAAGAAACCATAGTTGGCTCTTTCCATTCCGTAATGTCCACCTGCAAACAAACTGTTTTTTGTATAATACCGACGTCACCTTTAAATGTCCAAGTCGATTGCTTGGTGTTAAGAATTTCATGCGTCACATAGCCAGGAACTAATGGGGCCCACTTATTCATATCACTAACAAAATCCCAGATATATTCAATCGGAATATCAAGATCCACTTGGTGCTTCCCACATGGCATTATACTACCTCCCTGTTTAAAAGTACGTTAAATTGCACATTTATTATTATATGTCAGCTTTGTATATCTAGAAGCAGATTCGAAAACTATTATTCTGAGACTAATCCAATCTACTACAACGATTATATCCGCCAGATATTCGCTCCACTATCTTTCCTAACTTGAATATCGCGTCCTCATTACCATCCATACTAACAACCTGAATACCGATCGGCATGTTATTCTCATCAGTGCCAGCTGGAATGGTTAATGACGGAAGTCCCCAAACATTAGCATATGCAATATATGGCATATAGTGCAAAAATGTTTTACGGATGGAGAAGATCTCCTGAAATACCTTTCCATGTTCAGGTGCTCCAGTATGATAAACCGGTAAAATTAATAATCGATTGTTCAAATATGCAGCTATCTCCCTGTCCCCCTGCTCAATAATACCTTCAATTTCCTTTATTCTGACTGCAGATGGTTTGAATAGTTTGGCACCAATTAATGCCCATGACAAATACGGATGAATTTTAGTCTTCCTGGTTAGTTTTTCTTTAGCGTATGCACCCAATACATTTGAACGGTCTGTATTAAAGGCTAGTTTTTCCATACGTTCCCCACCGTCAATTGACATAATTTCCTGCCATAGCTGTGCACTATTTTCAAAGTAAGGCGGGAAGGACCTATTTACAGAAACTAATTTTTGTAAATAGCTTTCAATTCCACCCACGACATCCTTTGTTTTTTGTGATAACGGAATATTTAGGTCATCCGATAAAATATCAATCTTGAAATCATCAAGAGACTGCTCGGTAGCGGATTTATTTGCAATAATATCGTATAGTAGTTCCATATCACGCACCGATTTTCCCATCGGCCCAATTCCTGACATCCTTTTTTGCAAAGGAATAGTGTCAGCTGGAAAATGTCCGTTGGATGATACTTGAAATTTCCCCGGTTTAAAGCCAACTACCCCATTGAAGTGACTCGGAAAGCGAATGGAACCGCCAATATCGGAACCAATTCCTGCTGCAGCTCCACCTGTACCAAGCAATGCACCTTCCCCACCACTTGACCCGCCTGATGATCTTGTAACATCCCATGGGTTGTTGGTTCTGCCATACAATTTATTATCCGTTTCCTGACAAAAACATAATGCAGGTGTATTTGTCTTACCTAAAATAATCGCACCAGCCTCTTTTAGCTTTGCCACAACATCTGCATCTTCTCTAGCTATCAGGTGCTTTCTACTTAGCAGTCCGCCTGTTGTTTTCATATTCACAACATTAAATGCTTCCTTCACGCTAATCGGAACCCCAAATAGCGACCCTTTCGTGACGTTTGCATCCTGGTTATCTTTTTCTTGAGCCTCTCTTAAAGCTTCTGCATAGCGTTCCTCCACAACAGCATTAATGACAGGATTCACTTTCTTTAAATGTTCGATATAGGTGTTTACCACTTCATAACTGGTTATTTCTCCATCTTTAATTTCACTTGCAATAGAGGAAGCGTCCATGTTTAAAATGGATTGTGCAGATAGTACTGAGCTTTGATCTCTTCCCATTTCATCCCACCTTTAAATAATTATTAGAAAACCATTATAATTGATTATCTATAAAAACCGACAGTACCTTCGCCCCTTCGTTATCTACCGGGATAAATAAGTGCGGTTTTTCCCCATTAAAATATGCACTATCCTCAGCTTCCATATAGTGTTTATTACCATCATAATAAAGGTAAATGGAGCCCTTTAAAATATAAATAAATTCATCTTGTGAGTGTGTGTACGAATCCTGACGTAAATTTGAATCCTTTGGTGTAACGTTAACAATCGTTGGTTCAATACCGGAATATGAGGATCTGTTTGCAAGTAATTCATATGAATACCCCATATTCTCGTCTGTTACATTAGACTCCCTATTTGTTTTTGGGAGCAATACGAGATTCTGTTCTGCCTGATCGTCCAGCATCCAAGCTAGGGGGACCTCCAATGCTTCACTAATTTTCGATAACGTAGCAATCGCAGAAGAGGTTTGTCCGTTTTCAATTTTTGACAATAAGCTTTTTGAAATCCCGCATTCATCAGCTATTTGTTGTTGTGTTTTCTTTTTCCGCAAACGAATTTGATTTATTTTTTGTCCTAAACTATCAAGATTTATGAGAAACCTCTCCTTTTGTTCTGTAATCGATTTAACTCATTACACTTAAAAGCCATGGTGCAGCATATAAAATCATAAACAGTACACCGTAGTTCACGCCATTTTTATGAAGCAAACCTGATACAAGTGCTATTAGCATAGTGCCAAAGATATTGATCCATCCAGCATCCATAAATGCTAACATAACAACCAGACCTGCAAAAAGCCCGATTAGTGCTTCATGTGGAATATACTTGAATACAAAAGCACAAATCTGGCTCGCATATTTAATAGTTACATAAAAAGTAATAATTATAGCGATTATCGCGCCAATTATTGTTGCTGTCATGATTTCACCCATAGAAAGCAAATGATGAATATTGTGTTCTGGTGTAAAAACTGGAGGAGCATTGAATAATCCAGCTGCAGGGCCGATAGCCATTGGTGACAAAGGTAAGCCAATCGCAATTAACGGGACTAATGTTCCTGAAATGTAAGCTGCGTTTGTTAAACCATCCATTGTAGATATAGCTCTGGAAGCCCGTTGAACAGGATCTTTAATATGTCTGGTTAAAAACTCCCCTAAAAATACTGTCATACCAACCGGGGAAAGAAAAAAAGTAATTGCCCCTATAAAACTGCCAAACGCAGAAGATGCTGTTTCCTTTTTGGTTAGGATTTTAAAAGGGTTTGGAAATCCTTTCACTTTCCTGGGGCTTTTAAGACTAATTTCTTTATTCCCCAGTCCAGGCAAATTTTTGCGATAATCATTATTTAATAGCTCAAATAATTTAAATACAATGGGACCAATCGTAATTCCTAAAAAGAAAGAAACAAAAACAGTAACATCTGAGGGTACAATTTCAAGTCCCCAGTATAAATGACGCAGCCCTTGTATAAGCAGGGCAAAAGGAATTATGATTGCTAAAGATAAAATTTTATTTTTGGTCATTAATGCGAGAAATATAGCACCTAAGAAAAAGATTAAACCTGCATACTCACTGATTTCATCTGCGTAGGGGATAATTAAATTTGCGATTAAGAAACTTACAGGTATGGAAACCAGCGTTCCAATCACAGACCCTGAAGACATTTTTTTAATACTTTGATCTGGCAGCCCATGCGTTTTCAATACCATGGCATGCTCGACCATTGGTGCCGACATAACGCCACCAGGAATACCTGCTATTGCAACAGGAATTGAATCTGTTAATTTTTTCGCTACGATGGCCGCAATGAAAAATGATAGAATTACATAAGGGGAAACCCCAACAAGCACAAGTGCAATCGTCACCGGAGCTAGCACAGCTGTCTCGTCTGTTCCTGGTGCGATTCCAATGAGCGTATATAAAGCAGCACCTCCTACACTAGCAAGTACCATTTGTAAAATAATCATCATGTCCAACGTTTAATCATCCTCTCTCATTTTGGAAATAGTCCTTTTTGGTTTAATAATAATACTGCTGACTATAAAACCGATAACACCACCGACAAGACCTGTAATTAAAGGTTGAGGTGCATCACCTGGAGCGATTATATAACCACCAAGAGCAAATGCGATACAAAGCACCATAGAGATTCCAAGATCTTCAATTTTCACATTATCTCCCCAAACATCCACATAATTCTTCTCTTCTTCGTTCAAAATTTCACCCCCCTAGTATACAAATTATTCAAATTACATTAACATTTTTCTCCACTAACAGCATAGGCAAGTGACTTACTTGGCAGTTCTTTTTGCAGTTTGTCCTGGATAAAAAGTGCTGCTTCCTGTATCTTTTCTTCCTGAATTCCTGTATCTATTCCTAAACCATGTAACAAATATAGCACATCATTTGTTGCCACATTACCTGCTGCCCCCGGTGCATATGGGCAACCACCTAATCCACCAACAGAGCTGTCAAATCGGGAAATGCCATATTGAAGTGATCTCATAATGTTGGCTATAGCCATCCCCCTCGTATTATGAAAATGCATGATCATCTTATCTTCGGGAAAACGGGAAAGAACGGCTTCAAGCAGCTGTTCCACTTGGGATGGTACTGCTGAACCAATCGTATCACCCAAAGAAATCTCGTCTGCTCCATATTCAAATAATCTCTCACAAACACGGACAACCTGTTCAGGCGTAACTTTTCCCTCAAAAGGACAATCAAACACAGTAGATACATAGCCTGTAACACGCTTGTCTGCTTGTTTTGCCTCAGAAACCACTTCACCCAGCACCGGATATGTATCAGCAATAGATTTGTTAATATTCTTTTGATTATGTGTTTCACTTGCCGACATAAATACCGAAGCACCGTCAATTCCGGTCTCAAGTGCATGCTGCAGTCCCTTCATATTTGGAACAAGTGTCGAATAAAAGACATCCGGATTCCGCTTAATTTGCCTTCCGACTTCACGAGCATCAGACAAGGCTGGAATCCACTTTGGGTGGACAAATGATGAATACTCAATCTCTTTCACCCCCGAATCGGAGAGTTTATTGATCCAAGCTACCTTATCTGCGGTCGGAATCCAAGTCTTTTCGTTCTGCAGACCATCGCGAGGTCCGACTTCTTTCATTTGAACATATTTTGGCCATTGCATGTTTACCCCTCCTAGTCTTTTAATAAAATTATTTCTGTAGTGCCTGCACAATTCGTTTAATATCATCAAAACTAAAACTTTCCTGTTCTGTTGCTAGTCTGACAACTTGATCGATTTGGTCATCTCTTGCCCCAGCCATCGATGCCATGTTTCTGGCATGCAGCTTCATATGGCCCTTTTGAATACCTTCGCTTGCCAATGCTTTTAATCCGGCAAAATTCTGTGCCAATCCTGTTGCTGCAATAATTCCTGCAAGTTGTTCAGCAGTTTTTACCTGCAAAATTTTTGTTGCAAGCTTAGCTACAGGATGCGATTGGGTTGCGCCACCTATTAATCCAGCAGCTAACGGCAGCTCAATCGTACCGATAATCGAACTATCATCTCCAAGCTCCCATTGTGTTAGCGAACGATATCTTCCCGTAATCGAAGCATATGCATGAGCACCCGCTTCAACAGCCCTTGTATCATTTCCTGTTGCAAGAACAACAGCAGAAATGCCATTCATGATTCCTTTATTATGTGTCGCAGCACGATATGGATCAGCAACGGCTAACTGATGTGCCTTCATAAATTTACTGAGTGCCTCCTGATCTCCCCCAAATGGATCTTCAAATACAGCTCTTGCCCGCACGATCCGCTGATCAGCAAGGTTGGATAAAATGCGTAAGACTACCTGACCACCAGTAATATTCTCAACAAACGGTGAGACAGCTTCAGCCATTGTATTAACAGCATTAGCACCCATAGCATCTTTTGTATCAACCAGTAAATGAACAACAACCATTTTCTCGTCTTCACCTTGAATTATGTGAACATCCAAATCCTTCGCTCCACCACCAAAAGCCACAAGCGTTTGATCCTGTTCATTACAGAGTCGTAAAATCGAATCTTTATTTTCATAGATTCGTGCTAATGCACCATAAGGATCTTTCAAGTTCGTTATTTGTACCTGCCCCCGCATAATTGAACCAGAATAGGAAGTCGTAAAGCCTCCAGTGTTGTATGCTAATTTTGCAGCATGACTAGCTGCCGCCACCACAGATGGTTCTTCGGTAGCCATTGGCACAAAAACATCCTCTCCATCTACTTTAAAGTTAGCCGCAACTCCTAATGGAATAGGTAAGTATCCAATTACATTTTCGATCATTCGATCAGCTTGTTCAGTTGTAAAGCCTTGTTCCCCTTTTATAATCTTCTTTTCGTCATCTGATAGCTCAATATGTTGTGTTACCTTATCCAGTCTTTGTTCCGGCGATAACTTATAAAAACCCGAGATATATGATGTCATTATGATCCCTCCTAAAAATTTGTCGAGATAAAAGAATGCGCTTACAAAAATATATTTATCATTGTTTCCTTATATTCAATTTTGTTGAATACAGTGTATAATGAATTTTCTAAAAATGTCAACTACTTGGACAAAAAAAAGGAGCACTTTCCATAGAAAGTGCTCTTTAATAGTTGGGTATCTCTTACTGCTGGTTACCATTGGATTGCTGGTTTTTCCGTTTAACCTCTTCTGCATTGGTATCACTGTATATATTGGTACCACGACCACCAGATGTCTTAGCAATCCATTCTTTTGCTTCATTGTAAGACAAACCTGAACGACGACTCTGTTCTTTAACCGCATCAATATCTGTCCCTGCAACCGTATATCTGCCATTACGTTGATTATTTTCCTCCATACAAAAACCTCCATTCCGTTTCCTGTTATTTTGCGCAATAGCTGGTTTTTAATTAAGGAAAATATTCAATGGCTAATAACTAATGCACTTCAGAAGATTTCCGGTCTACATATAATCTAAATATTTTTTACCCCGACACGGTTCACACCTTTTAGGGTGAACGAAACCTTTTTGTTTATAAAATTGCTGCTCACCTATTGTAAACGTAAAACGATCACCGCATTCCCAGCATTTTAAAAGAAGATCCTGCGGGGCTAAACCCTTCAATGCTTCTTGGATTGACTTCTTTCTTTCACTTACGGATTGCTGATCAATAGGCTCATTCGATTCCAACGACTTAATGGTTGATTGAATCTCAGCTCTCACCTTTTTGTAATCAACTTTTGCCCATTCTTTTAAATATGGAATGTACTTTCTGTTTCCTGTTTCCTTTATCTTATCAAGGAGTAAAAATATCATTTTCCGGTTTCGATCTTTTAAATAACTCATATCAGGACTTTCTTTGTCATCTGCCAGCCACTGGTTCCATTCCTCTAAAATTTCATCTGCTAACTGATCACGCTCGATTTCCCAGCCTCGTTCTGTAAAAATAATCATCGGTAACTTCCCGCTGTATTGAATGTCCAGGAAGTCAAAATCTATCATCCAATCAATTTTAAGTTTGATTTCATCCAGTTTATCAGAACGAAACCACCCATAAGTCGGACAACCATCCAACCCTATTTCAAGTATCTTCTTCTCACGTGAACCCTTTAAAATTTTAGCAAGAAGCGTTCGTCCGCCTTGTGCAATGATTTCATCCGCTGCTCGCAAAATCGCTCTAATTTCAGCTTCTGACAATTGTTTTATAGTCGATGTCATTAGAAAGGCAACTCCTCATCCGAAAATTCATACTCTTTTTTGGGTGATTTATCTTTTTTATCAATAGTAAGTATCCTGCCAAATTTTTTCTCATATAACTCACGAATCCATACCTTTACAGGCGCTTTCCATTTCTGATCAGACGAAGGGATATTTTTCAGCAAGCTTTTTGGCTGCATACCAAGTTCCTTCGCCATTTTAATATCAGCTTGATTCAATCGACAGCGTTTCTTAGCTTCTGCCCAAGTGACATCCTTCTTGCTTTTCCCCAACGATATCAATCCCTTTCTATTATTTATTAATATATATATTATAAAGTGACAATAAGCTATCATCAATCATGGGACAAAAGGGGACAGGAACCTTATCTCGCTTTCCTCCATTTATGTTAGTATAATAGGTAATGGAAAACGATGGGAGGAATACACAGTATGTCAAAGGATGTAAAACTACGCACATTAGAAAAAGATGACCTGGAATTTTTACACAAGCTGAACAATGATCCAGAAGTGATGGATTATTGGTTTGAAGAAGCCTATATGTCTATGGAAAAGCTGAAGGACGAATTTGATAAAAGTCAGGACAGCACACGGGAGAGACAATTTATATTAACTTATAAAGAGGAAAAGCTGGGATTTGTAGGCTTGTATGGTATTGATCAGAGACACCGATATGCGGAATTTGCGATTATGATCGATACCGCACATCAGGGGAATGGTTATGCTAGTACAGCAACTCACTTGGCAATGAATTATGCTTTTTCCACGCTTAACCTGCACAAGCTTTATTTAGTTGTGGACAAGGTGAACAAAAAGGCTATTCATATTTATGAAAAAGCAGGTTTTCATGCTGAAGGGGAATTAACTGAACACTATTTCGTAAACGGTGAGTATCATGATGCGATGTTGATGAGTATTTTTCAAAGAGATTTTTGGGAATTGAAGAAGTAGCAATTATAGATAACTTAACCATCATTCAGGAAGTGGTATCCCGCTTCCTGAATTCTACTCCTTAATACATTCCAGGAACCGAAACAACAAGCTCCATTCCTCCCTCGACATGATAGTCTTCTATAGTAGATGGCAGAACAAAATGATCACCAGCTTGAACAGGAAAAGTTCGCTCCTCAACCATAACTTTCCCTTTTCCGTTAATCACACTAACTAAAAGAAAAGACTTCAATTTACGTGAAACTTCACCATCGAGTTTCCAGTGATAGACACTGAAATACTTATCGTCAACTAGTTGTGTGCTAGCCAAATCATTAATTACTTTTTCAACATGCTGAGAGTTCACTTCCTTATGCGGGTAAGTGGTTACATCAATAGCAGAATCAATATGTAATTCACGCTTATTCCCTATTGCATCGGTTCGGTCATAATCGTAAACCCGGTAGGTAATATCCGAACTTTGCTGCGTTTCCAAGATGACTATTCCTTTACCAATTGCATGGATTGTACCACTTGGAACGTATATAAAATCACCTTTTTGAACTTTTACACGTCTAAGTAATTTATCCCAACGCCCGGAATCAACCATTCGCCTAAACTCTTCAGCTGATTGTGCATGGTGTCCGAAAACAATTTCCGCACCTTCTTCGCAGTCCAGGACATACCAGCACTCTGTTTTTCCGTAACTTTCACCCTCAACTTCTCTAGCATATGTATCATTAGGATGAACCTGGACAGATAAATCTTTGTTAGCATCCAAAATTTTAACTAGTAGCGGAAAATCTCCCTCACTAGATGTCTCCCCAAATATTTCCGGATGTTCCTTCCACGCCTGAGCTAAGTCCTTTCCCTGTAACGGACCATTTACTATTTCAGACGGGCCGTTCGGATGGGCTGATATAACCCATGCCTCACCTGTTTTGTTGTTAGGGATGTCGTATCCAAAAAGTGTTTGTAATTTGTCGCCGCCCCATATACGTTCCTGAAATACAGGTTTTAAAAAGATTGGTTCGTTATACATTTTTATTCCTCCATACCTATATTCGATTGAAACACAAAGCTGCCGCTCCTATAACTCCAGATTTTTGCTCTAATTTTGCCGGAACTATTTCTGTTTGCCTTCCGGTTTCGTTTAACGCATATTCACTCACATATGCTTGAATCGATTGAAATAGCGGCGCGCCAACTTTTGAAACTCCTCCTCCAATCACTATCTTTTCGGTATCAAAAGTATTAATAACTGATACACATGCAACACCAAGTACGCGGAAAATCCTTTCTATTAAATGCGTAATTTCCTCATTTCCACTTAAGTAAAGATTGAATACATCTTTGGTTGATATGGCTTTGCCCATAATTGCCGAACCCTGTCTGGCAATTGCCGTTCCTGAGGCAATCCACTCTAGGCAGCCGTATTGTCCGCACGTACATTTTCCGAACGACGGGTCAACCACTGTATGTCCAATGTCACCGGCATTCCCCTTCAATCCTCGCAGCAGCTTCCCTTCTGCCACAATGCCAGCACCAATGCCTGTACTCACTGTTATATAGACAAAGTTATCATTCTCTTGTGCTGCACCTGTCAATCTTTCGGCTAGTGCTGCAGCGTTTGCATCGTTTTCCAAAAAAACCGGCATCGAAAAATGTTGCTCAACTAATCTAGTTACTGGTACATCAATCCATTTTTTTAAATTCGGCGGTGATGTGATTACGCCATTTTTACTATCTAATGGTCCAGGTGCCCCAATACCAATTCCTATTAGTTGATCCGTAGGGATTCCCGTTCCAATGATAACCTGTTCTATTTCATTATTAATTTTCTCCACCATTTTAATTGCAGGAATCGATAGATCGGTTGGAATAATTGATTCTGTTAAACTATTACCAGCTTGATCAACTACCGCTATTGCGACCTTTGTTCCACCAATATCAACACCAATCGCATATTTCATCATGTATTCACCCTTTTATTATATCTTATCATATTTAGGCTAAGGTGCCTGTCTCTTCCTACTAAATAAAAAGTAGGAGTTTAACCCGAGGAACAGAGGGACAGGTTCCTGCCCCCTTTCCCATGAAAAGGCTGCCTCAAATTAACCTTTGAAACAGCCTTTTTTATCAAGCTACTAACTTAGTCTAATAGTAGTAATCTCAGTGAATCTGCAGTTAAAGAGGCACTGTCAATTTGCGCAACATCGTTCAAATCAATCAGTCATTAACTTAGGGGCAGCCCACGCACCGTGACCATGTCCGTTCGACCCACCCTCAACCGTTCTCATAACCAATTTCAGTTCTTTTTTATTTTGTATATTTACACTTATAAACTGTTGCGGTGTACTTTTTCTCATTGGTTTTGTTTGATATGCCAATTCTCCGTCCAACCATACTTCGAATATGAAGAGGTTTCCGTCTTTGTCTGCATGTTGTTCAACGCCTGCATAAGTTTCGAATCGGTCAAAATCCCAGTTTGTTAGATCATAAATAACTTCTGAATTAGCATGGATCCCTAATCCCTTATTGTAAATAACTTGATCTTCTTCACCTTGTAGCGTGATTGGCGGACCCGCAAGTGATGCGTCTTTTTGTATCGTTCCCCAACCAACTGTGGCGCTTTCCCATAGTATGTCACTCAAGTATAAGTCAGAGACAGGATTGAACTTTACGGTATACGTTTGTTTTAAAAATCCATCCTTTGTCCGAGCGTGGATAAGGGTTTCACCAGATATTTCTTCTGCCTCATCTATTTCAAACTCGATGTCATCATTAGCTGGAGTGACTTGTATGTCAGGTATATCTGCATTTAATGCACTGGAGAATGTATACGTATAATTTGTCATATCAGTATGGAACCCTTCTAATGACTTGCCATCAACTTTGATATCCTCTATTAAATTTAAGTCAATTTGACGTTTACTAAGATCCGTAGCTGATTGTCCGTCAATAAATGGACGGAGAACATAATTATAGGAATAGGACTGATCTGTATACAACATGTATTGTGGAAGTGCCGTACCACCCCAACTATTCCATACTCCCATTTGTGCTTGGTTAATCGTTAAAGCAACACTATCAAGTTTAGTTAATTCAAATGGATGGTTGGCTTGTTCTAAATCACTTTCCGCGTAATGAAGTGCAGAAAATTCAAACTGTGGTAAACCACCAACCATTAAACCATTTCCATCATCATTTGTTAATGTTAACCAACGAACATCTGTTTTATTACCTGTCTCCTGGGGTCGAGGATAAGAAAAGAATTGCTCGGTAACGGTACTAGTGTATACATCAACCTCAGCACCATCTTTACGATCCGAGTAATTATCGAAAGGACCGCGACCATAATATTCAATGTTCTCAAATTCACCAGGAAGTGTTAATTCCATGCCAACTGCTGGGATCTCAGAAAGTGTCGTACTTGGTTTAACGGTGCTTCGTACTACTACTTCTCCGCTTCCATAAATAAAGTAACCCACTCGATAAAGTGTCTCACCAGTAGTCGGTAAAGTAGCATCTACTTGAATGTGTACAACCTTTTCACTAATTTCTCTTACTTTTAAATTAGTGATATCCATTTGCTCCCCGGCTTGTTGCCAAGAGCTATTTCGGCTTAACATTCCATTCATTAAATCATTGTCATTACGAGCACGCCAGAAATTTGGTATAGGTCCTGATTCGAATAACTCTATTCCATTCTGTCTAAAAGAGGTAATTGTCCCTTTTGCCTTACTGAATTCTAAGTTAAATTCTTTACCAGATACACTTACTACAGATTCCTCATTATTTACAGAAAGAGCTGGCATAGAAGTGGTATCAAATCCTGGAGATGCAGGCGCTTTGTAAGGCATTTTAAATTGGTTGCTCGCTACCTCATACCCCTTTTTTGCCCACGATTCATTTTTTGCTAGAGAAAAGCTGACCTCTAGCCAATACTCCGCCCCTTCTTCTAACTGTTTAGGTTTGTTTATTGGTAGGGTAATTTCTTTTGTTTCTCCTCCAGCAATGTCTTTATTTAATTGACCTTCCTGAATTGCTTTACCACCTTGTTTTAGTACCCATTTACCGGCAAATTTATTTAAGTTGGTAAATAAGTGTTCATTATGAATCTTAATCGTGTTATTTTTAAGATCTACACCATTAATATCAACATTTTGGTAGACAGACTTGACTGCGTACATTTCCGGTTGCGGTGTACGGTCAGGGCTTAGAAGACCATTCATCATAAATATCCCATCGGATGGATAACTACCCCAGTCGCCTCCGTAAGAAAAGTACGTCTCACCATCATAATCCTTAGGTATTGGTAGTCCCTCTACCCCACCATCAACAGGAAGGCGTACAGATTGATCAGCAAAGTCCCAAATAAACCCACCTTGTAAATTTTCATATTGATCAATTATTTCCCAGTATTCTTTTATGTTTCCTACACTGTTACCCATCGCATGTGAGTATTCACACATAATAAGTGGTCGGTTATTCCGCTTTCCGTAGGTTTCAAGTGTACTTAAACTTGGATACATAAAACTATCAAAATCAGCCAAGCTATTATCCTGTTGGAAATGAACAAGTCTAGTAGAATCAAACTCCTTAACCCATTCTGCGGCTTCTTTAAATACATCACCTGATCCAACTTCATTCCCCATGGACCAGAAAATTACGGAAGGATGATTTTTATCACGTTCTACCATTGTTTTAATTCGATCTAACACTGCCCCGCTCCAATTTGGACTGTCGCCAGGAAATGGCCTCATATTATGCGTTTCGTTATTTGCTTCATCTAAAATATATATTCCGTACTCATCAGCCAATTCATAAAATGTGGAACTAAAAGGATAGTGTCCTGTTCTAACAGCGTTTATGTTAAATTTTTTCATTAACTCAATATCTTTCCTTATTTGTTCTTCAGACATTGCATAACCAGTATCCGGGTGAACTACGTGACGATTAACACCTTTAATGGTTATTGGCTTCCCATTGATCCTAACTTGTGTTCCTTTTATGTCGATTTCTCTAAAACCCACATTAGAACTTAGCACCTCAACTGTTTTCCCTTTTGGATCCTTTAATTTCAATACCAGCGTATACAGGTTTGGTTTTTCAGCAGACCACTTTAGAGGGTTTACTACGGGAATTTCTGAATAAAATCCACCTTCATTATCACCAGTTGAAGAGGCAGCTATTTTGGTTGGTTCGTTCCACAAAGCTTTGTCACTTTCATTATATAACTGTGCTTCAATTGAATAATCATCTAAATTAGCATTATCTTTATTTGAAAGCTGTCCATCAATTTTCAATGTTGCATCTTTGTAGCCTTCATCTAAAGGAGTTTCAACTTTATAATCATCCATGTGGACATCTGGTGTTGAATAAACGTAAACGTCCCTAAAAATGCCACTTAAATCAACCATATCCTGATTCTCTAACCATGCTCCATCTGACCATCGAAATACTTCAACAGCAAGTGTATTTTTGCCTTTTTTAACATAATCAGTAATATTAAACTCTGCAGGAGTAAAACTGTCCTCACTATACCCGACCTTCTCACCGTTAACCCAAACATTAAATGCCGATTTAACACCCTGGAACGAAAGCATCACCTGTCGTTTATCCCAGTTCCCCGGTAATTGGAATTCATGTCGGTAGGATCCCACTTCGTTATGTTTAACAGGAACCTCTGGAGGAGAAATCTTCCCATACCCCTGCCAAGGATGATCTTGGTTTAGATAGATAATATCCCCATACCCATGTAGCTGCCAGTTACTAGGTACTGGAATCGTGTTCCAATCTGAATCATCGTAGTCGTCTAAGTAAAAATTCTTAGGTCTCTCATTTGGATTTTCCGACCAAAGAAATTTCCAATCCCCGTTGAGAGAACGATAGAATCGTGAACTATCTAGATCTCTCTTTACAGCCGCTCTTTCATTATTGAACGGAATTGTTTTAACACTTGCAGGCTCTCTGTTAACTTGGAAAGTCTCAGGTGAACCGTTCCATGCAGTTTCTTCGCCTTTAGCTAAGACATGTGATGAAAACCCAACAAGATTTAATGAGAAGAAAATAATGATAATTGAATACGTACGTATTAATTGTTTCATATAATAATAAAACCTCCTTAAATAAAATAGTTACCGCTGTAGTCAAAAGGCACCCTGAAATTGCGGATAACTTTTAAACTATCACCCACAGTAGCCTCAAACAATATATACCCTTAGTAAGATTCCTCCTTTTCAAGAAAAATTATAGGAAATAAAGAAACTAACAACAATCAGTGGTCAGGACTTTGATTAAGTGACTTTCTCTAGTGTACTTTTTTGAGAACTCTATCTAAGATGGAATATTAGAAGTATTGCGAAGTATATGGAAGCGCTTACATTGAATTATAAGTGATCATTCTGAATATGTTGGATTAAAAACTGGATAATATCAAGAATTTATTCACTATTTTAAGACTACCGGGAATGAGATTTGGTTTCGTTAGGTCTAAGTAATTAGTCAATGATGAAAAAGAACTATAAGGGACAGCCACTTGAAGATTATGGGATGAGGTCCTGTCCGAGACACTGAAAAACTGATAATATTTCCGAACAATCTTAAAAGTGTTTAATATACAGAAGAAAAAATATGAAGCCACTTATATATGATGGTAGTGAACTTCTTCCTTTTTAGGTAGGTTACTTTTTTTCAGTAACTTCTTCCTATTCCCTTCTCCCAATCGTCCAGTTTCATTTAATAAGCTCCCCGTATATGTTCATATACCTCATTACGATAAAAGGTTGCCAGCCTATCTAGTTCTTCGGATGAATACCCTTTTACATATAAGGACTGTAGGTTATCCTCTACCTGCTTCACATTTTTAAACCCAGGAATAACACTGGTGATTTCCTTATGTTCAAGGATCCACTTAAGCGCAGCACGAGTCATACTCCCTCTATCATCTGCTATCCACCCCAGCTTACGGCTCAGCTCGACTCCTTTGTTAAACTCAAGTCCAGCAAACGTTTCACCTACATTAAAAGCTTCCCCGTCCCGATTAAAGTTACGATGGTCATCTGCTTCAAATTTAGCATTTTCGCTAAACTTTCCAGTAAGTAATCCACTTGCCAATGGTACACGAGCAAGGATACCTACCCCTTTATTATATGCTTCGGGGAACAGCTTCTCTAACGGCTTCTGGCGGAAAATATTAAATATAACCTGTAGCGAACTTGCATTTGTATGTTCCAGGCAATATAAGCCTTCTTCAACAGTCTCGACGCTCACGCCATAGTACCGTATTTTTCCTTGTTCCTTTAACTTTTCCAATGCCTCAAACACTCTGCCGTCTTGCAGTATTTCCATTGGCGGACAATGAATTTGATACAAGTCAATCTGGTTACGATTCAAGCGTCTTAAGCTGTTCTCACAATACTCCGTCACACGTTCTAACGAGTACGTTTCAGGATTATGAATATCACCAGCACGGCAAAATTTCGTCGCAATGTGAATAGAATCCTCTTTTCCTTTTGTTGCCTTGGCCAATAGTTCCTCACTATGACCATCTCCATAAACATCGGCAGTATCAAAAAAATTGACACCGTCATCCATGGCACGGTCTAAAGTACGTAATGCCTCTTTATCATTTAACTTACCCCATGCACCACCAATAGCCCATGTGCCAAAGCTTAATTCACTTATTTTCAAGTCTGTCTTTCCAAGTTGACGATAGTTCATGATATCTCTTCTCCTCTACTTTATAATATATTTGAATCGAAAGGATTACTTCTTGTATGTCAAAAAGCTAATTACTTACACTTAAGGACCAGAGAATACCCCGGTCCTCAGAGATTCGCTACCAGTGAATGTTTTCTGTAACTTAAAAAGGATAGTCCACTTGTAAGCAATGCTTGGTGCCATAAGCCTTCTATCCTTTCACAGATCCAGCCAGAAGGCCTCGAACAAAGTATTTTCCCAATATGATATAAACAAGCAGCGTCGGTAATGCTGCAATGAGTGCTCCGGCCATTTGAACATTCCACTCGACAATCTGACTCCCAGAAAGATTTTGCAATGCAACCATAATTGGTTGGTTTTCATTTGTTGTAATAGTTACTGCAAACAAAAACTCGTTCCAAATATTCGTAAACTGCCAGATTGCTACTACTACAAACCCTGTGATTGATAACGGCACCATAATATGCCTGAAAACACCAAGAAAACTTGCTCCATCGATTTTTGCTGCTTCAATCATTTCATCCGGAATACTTGCATAGAAGTTTCGGAACATTAAGGTTGTAATAGGCAAACCATATACAACATGTACCAGAACCAGCCCTGCAATAGTGTCGTACAATCCAATATTACGAATAAATTGAATCAGTGGTATCAGGATACTTTGATACGGGATAAACATTCCAAATAAAATAATCATGAATAATGTTTCCGAACCTTTAAATTTCCATTTGGATAAAACATATCCATTCATTGCCCCCAACAGAGCAGATAAGAGAGTTGCAGGAACCACTAAGTAAACACTGTTCATGAAGTTGGGAGCGAGTTCCTTGATTGCCTGTACATAGGAACTGAAGTCAATTGAAGTTGGCAACGCCCACATTTGTTCCAATGACACTTCGTCCAATGGTTTTAAACTCGTTACAATGATTACATAAATAGGCATTAAAAATAATATAGCTAAAAAGACTAATATCAAATATTTTATAGTTTTTCCAATCGGAAATGCCGCCATTAATTATCACCCTTTCTACTGTTCCATAGATACGGAACAATGAATATCGCTACCAAAAGTAACATGATAATTGCAATAGCAGCACCATTTGCATAGTAATGTCCTTTAAACGTTGTTTCGAACATATAAACAGCAGGAACATCGGTAACATAGTTTGCCCCTGACCCTGTCATGGCATAAATTAGATCAAATATCTTCAATGAAATATGGGCCATGATGATAATAACACTTACCGTTATCGGCATTAACATCGGTATAACTACCTTCCGATATATCTGGAACTCACTTGCACCGTCCATTCTGGCTGCTTCTCGCAGTTCATCAGGGATTCCACGCAGACCTGCCAAATACATTGCTAATGAAAATCCGGTCATCTGCCAAACCGCTGCAATAACTACTGCTATAATCGCCACAGGCACCCCGAACTCGATCTTTCCCCACTCAAAACCAGCAATAATATTTGTATCCGTATACCATTTAGGGGTTATTCCAAATACATTAAGAAACTGATTAAATCCTGTTGATGGATTCAGCAACCATTGCCATACTACACCCGTTACAATAAATGACAACGCCATTGGGAATAAAAAGATATTACGGAAAATGGACTCACCTTTTAATTTTTGGTCAATTAGAACACCTAATCCCAACCCAGTTACAATGACCGACCCTATGAAAAAGATGGTAAAAAATACTGTATTTCGTAAATCAGCCTGAAAACGATAATCCTGGAATAAATAAATATAGTTTTCAAGTCCAGCAAAGGAAAAATCAGGTGCAAGTGTGTTCCAATTACTTACTGATACAAACCCTGTCCATCCGATAAACCCGTAAACGAAAACTAAAATCAGGATAATAGACGGAACGAGAAATGCCACTGCTGTCCAATGGTCTTTGGTAAATTTGCGCTTATGCTTTTTCTTAATCGCTGTATCCTCCAAATTATTTCCTCCTTACTTAGAGGCTTTTCTCTGTTAATAACTTAGTTGCACTTAGTAGGTAAGCAGTGTGTTTATTTTCTCTGGTCTACCAAAAAAATTAATAAGAGACTGCCCCCGCTTTCAGGCAGCCTCAAGATTCAAATTACTAAAGTTCAGATGATGCGGATTTCAATGCTTGAATAAAGTTATCAACATCACGTTGTGTTACAAAAATATTCACAGCCTGATTAGCTTTTGTCAGAAAACCTGCAGCCGCTGCAGATCCGTGCGCAAGACTTGGCACTAACCGTGAGTCTTTAAAGTCCTGCATCGCTTCTTTTCCATATGCATCATATTTTGACTCATCAGCATCAGTACGTGCAGGGATAGATCCTTTTAACGGATTAAATACATCCTGTGCCTCAGTAGATCCAAGGAATGTTAAGAATTCCTTAACATCTTTCGGGTTTTCAATTCCTTTAGGCAATCCAAATGTATCAGTGATAACTTGAAACTCACCTTTTGTTCCAGGGAATTCAAAAAATCCGAAGTCTTTGTTTGTTTCCATATCCAAATCGTTTACAAAGTAACCTTTTGCCCAGTCACCCATATTAATCATAGCTGCTTCTCCATTAGCAACGAGCTGTGCAGAATCCTGCCAGTTTCGTGCAGCATGATCTTCATTAATGTTATCAAGAACTTTACCGAACTGCTCGGCAGCTTCAACTACCCGCTCATCATCAAACGGAATTTCGCCCGCGAATAATTTTTTATAATCGTCAGGACCAAGTACACCTAACAAAACGTTTTCGAAGATTTGTGTTGCTGGCCAGGAATTTTTATCACCCAGTGCTACCGGTGTAACACCTGCTTCTTTTAATTTCTCTGATGCTGCGAAGAACTCCTCGAATGTTTCCGGCTCTTCAATGCCGTTTTCTTCAAATACTTTTTTATTATAAAATATTACATTTCCTCTATGAATATTTACTGGTACGGAGTAAATATCTCCATCTTTACTGACCAAATCAATCAGTTCCTTAGGAAATTTGTCCTTCCATCCGTTCTTCTCGTAAAGTTCGTTAAGCGGCTCCATTTTTCCAGCTGCCACCCAGCCTTCATTCAATTCGTCACCACCGTGAACCTGGAATGTTGATGGCGGATCATCACCTTGCATACGTGTAGCAAGTACCGCTTTTGCATTAGTACCGGCTCCACCGGCAACTGCTGCATTTTCCACCTTGATTTCCGGATGCTCTTTCTCAAATAAGTCAATTAATGCAAGTAAGCCATCTTCTTCACCAGCACCAGTCCACCAACTAAAAATTTCAACTGTGTTTGCACTCTTTTCTCCCTCTTTGTCTGAACTGCCTTCTGCATCATCTGAACCACTACACGCAGAAAGCATAATAGCTAGTGCAAGCAATAGAATAATACCAGATATTTTTTTCATATTTTTCCCCCTCCATTATGATAACGCTTACAGATACCATTATAAATATTCAGAATAGTAGTTGGGTTTTTGATTACTGTATTATTTTATGATTACCTTCACTTTTTAAAGATTTGCTGCTGAAACTTCTTCGGTGACATTTGATAAGATCTTTTAAATACCCGGCTGAAATAATTTGGGTCATTATAACCGACCATATAACTGATTTCCTTTAGAGAATACTGATTTTCCATTATCAAATGCTTTGCTTCATTCATTCTTCGTCCAGTAATAAATTCTACAAATGTATTTCCGAACTCTTTTTTAAATACATTTGAAAAATAATTTGGACTTAAACCGACATGTGCAGCCATCTCCTCCAGAGTGATTCCCTGCCTGTAATGTTCATCAATATATTCCTTCACTTTTTCCATGAGCTTCTTCGAACGATAATGTTCCTGAAATTTCACACAGCACAGAATAATAAATTGCTGCCACTCTATATCGGAATCCAATTCAGAGATGGTGTTTTCGGGAAAAGCAATATTTTGTTCTTCCATCATTCGCTTCACATTAAAATAAATATCCTCATGATCATCTATAGTAAAGAAGTCACGTTTATCTTTATAAATCTGAAGAGACTCATGTTCATTACCTTTTTCGACTTCAGCCAGCAACTGAACAATGACATCCGGAATAGTATCCTTGTCTTCATTTTCCTCCAGGAATCCGTATTTTCTGTTATTTTTCTTTGTCAGTTGATAAGCTGCTGTAAGTGCTTCATGATACGACTTTGGAAAATTACCAAGAACTGAATACGGAGTTCCAATGCCAATATAACAGTAGGTACCGAACTCCAATTGAATCTTTCTAACTTGCATTAATATGTCAGACTTATTTAATTCTGAATTTGCTAAAATACAACATGCAACCCGACCATCTGTACTGTCCACAATAAATGGGTGCTCCAGATGTTTTGTGAGTCTTTCCCGAATCGGTTCTATATCAGCAGGATGCGTAAGTTGAATCACCAGAAAATAACCGCTTTTAAACGAAGGGAAATACTCTTTCAGAATTGAATAAGCTTCTTTGTCTAAAGGCTGATGCATTAATTTTGTAATAAAACTTTCTTCGATTAGGTTTCTTTTTTCTATCTGCTGTTGCACCTCATAGTCAATTTCCTTTTTTACACGCAAAATCGATTTAACAATTTCTTCTTTTTTGCCAGGTTTTAAAATATATTCCTTTACACCGTGATTCATTGCTTGCTTCGCAAAATCAAATGAATCGTATGCAGATACCAAAATAAACTTGCTTGAAGGGCTAAAATTCTGTACCTCCTCAATCGCCTCTAGTCCATTAATCCCAGGCATTTTAATATCCATAAAGATAATATCAGGGGGATTTAGCCGTGCAAGTTCAATTGCTTCTCTTCCGTTTGTCGCTTCGTCAATTATTTCTATCTCTGAAAAATTATTTTCAAGAAATTTTCGCATTGCTTTACGCTCCAGCAGTTCATCTTCAGCAATTAAAACCTTCATTCCAGCTCCTCCTTATCTCGTGGCAGTAAAAGTCTTATTACAGTTCCCTGCCCTGGCTTTGACTTCATTTCAACAATATGGGTTAAACGGAAGAAAAGTTGTAAACGTCTAATTACATTCGTTAGCCCGATTCCAGTCGAATGACCGACATGCTCTTCCTTCTGTTTTGTCAGAGAAAGAATTTGATTCACCTTCTCTTGTTCCATACCTGCTCCATCATCGCTAATTTCGACAATCACATTCTTCAATTCCTGGTAAATAACAAGAGAAATCGTCCCCCCTTCTTCTCTCCCCTCAATACCGTGGATAAACGCATTCTCTACTAAGGGCTGTAATGTTAATCGGGGGACTTCAAGCTCAAGACAGGACTCATCAATATCTAAGTGAAATGTTATCCGTTCAGAAAACCGGACTTTTTGAATATGAAAATAATCTTTAACAACCTTGACTTCATCTTTTAATGAAACTCGATGTTCAATTTCTCCAAGACTGTGCCTAAGCAGTGTCGCAGCAGAATCTATTAACCCTGAAGTTGATTTAGCATCTTCCAAATAAGCCATCTTGGAAATCGTGTTTAACGTATTGAACAAAAAATGCGGGTTTACCTGATTTTGCAAGTGCTTTAGTTCCATTTCCTTAACTAATCGATCAAGCTCTGATTGATCCTGTATCTCCTCAAATAGTTCATAAATGTTTGAGCGCATCTGGTTAAACGTATCACCTAGCAATCTCAATTCATCATTAGTACGTACATTAATTGGCTCACCCTTCAAGTCACCTCTGGATACTTCCTCAGCAGCAACGGACAGCTTTCCTAATGGACGGGTAATCCCTTTTGAAAACCATAAAGCAAAAAATACCGCCAGCATAATAGTTGTCAGAAACAAAAAAGCGATAAACAGCAGAAAGTTTTTATTACGCAACTGCAATTCATCATAAAATGATTGATAGGCAGTTAATTCAAGCTTAATAATTTCCAGTGTGGATTCTGCTATGTAATCCGATGCATTCCCTGCTTCCTCAAGGTGATTCATATACTTTTCACTGTCACCTCTTAAAACAAAACCAACTGTTAGCTCCGTTTCACGAATGTATGTCTCTATTAAATTTATATAATTTTTCATTTCAATTGTGTCTATATAATAAAACGTGGCCATTAACTGTTCCACGTTACCTTCCAGTTCTTTTTTTATCCTGTAATAATCTTTAGCACTTCCCGACTTCGGTTCATTCACATATGATTTTGTTGTTGAATATAACCTTGATGTCTGTTGTGATATTGTATTCAGCAACAGAAAGCGCTGGAAACTATCATTATAGGTTTTAGTTAATTCATTTGAACTGACAAAGATGGAAATCGCTGTTACCTGAAATAGAATAACGAAAACAAAAAAATAAATGATTAGCTTACCGCGAATTGTCTTCATTTTAACACACCATATTTAAGTGGACTTAAATCCCTTTTTTCAACCACTTCAGTATTCGTATAAATTTCTTTATTTAATAAATCATTGTTCTGCAACTCGATCATTACATTTACCGATTTATTTCCCATTTCCCTAGGATATTGTGCAATCGTTGCATCAATTTTTCCTTTTCGAATCAATTCCTGTGTTTCTGGCAGCAAATCAAATGCAATAATGGTAAATTCTTTATATGTACCCATTTCCTGAATTCCGTCAACAATACCGATTCCATCCAATGCACTGGTTCCAACAAACATAGTTATAGACGGATGTTGTTTTAATAGTGAGTAGGTTGCTTGAGCTGCACCAATTGCAGTAATATTGGATTCTTCTATGTCAACAATGTGTATACGGGGCGTCTGCTTTATTACATGTTTGAAACCTTCCAGTCTTTTTTGTTGATTAATTGCGTTATATCTACCTGTAACAATTCCCACGTATTGTTCACCTGTGGTATTTTCGATTACCGCTTTGCCTGCTAATTTTCCTGCGTAGAAATTATCTGTTCCGATGTAGGCTTTGCGCTCACTGTTTGGAACATCTGTATCCACGGTGATAATCGGAATTCCCCGCTCAACCCCTTTATGAACTAAATCTACAAAGCGTTCACCAGGAACACCTTGAACAATAATCCCATCTACTTTAGCTGAAATCATCCGGTCCAATAATTTTAGAAGTTTATCATTGTTTGCCCTAGACGGAGCAAGGTACTCCAAATAGATATCATGTTCAGCTGCAGCCTTTTTAGCTCCTTCCTCGACTTGCCTCCAATATTCGTTGTCCGCTTCTTCAGCTATTAATGCAAAATGATAGTTGTAATCGGCTGACTCCACTTTCTCCGTTTGAATAATAAATGTTTTATAACCATAAATAAGCATACCGATAAAGCATATGCAGAAGATAACACCACTCAATGTATAAACTAGTAATCTAGAATTGCTCATCGCATCTCATCCTATTATTATTATGAATCTATTCTATCATGATGCTGCCAAAAATTGAAAAAATAGTTTACAGAGTATTGCAAACTTAATTTATATAAGTAATGTTTTATTTATTTTTTGACGACAATTATCCTATGTGACTGATAGATAACCTTAATCACAACTAGGCAAAAAGGCTCTACAAACCTAATGGAATAGGTGTTAAGTTCTATTTTTTGTTGTTGTTCTTTTCTTATAATAATCTAGAAATTATTAAAAAAATCCATTAAATTATTGTAAGCGGTTACAATAACTGAAGTACAATTCTACTAATAGTAATAGGGTTGAAAATGGAAAGGGAGCGATTACAGAAATAATGCTGTTGCAGGACGGCAAAGGTCCCTTTTTTATCAAACCAGTTAACTACAGAAAAATCTATTAAAAATTGGAGGATGAGAAGTGAGAAAAAAATTTATACCAAAATTATCAATTATGCTTTGTTTTCTAATGGTAGTCTCGGCACTACCAATTTCACCAGTAAAATCAACTATGACTGAAGCTGCTGCAACCAGAAATTTCACCTCATCATTTGAAGCAAGCGATCAACAACCAACATGGGAAAATACTTCAGAAGTAGATAGTGAAGGAAATAAAATGACCTCAGGAGTGATTGGGGAAATTCCTTATGATTCAATCCAGGGGGATATAACGAATAAAGTAGAAGAAGTCTCAGCTAGTAACAGCAATCCCCCAAATGAAGTAGCTACTAATTTAATAGATCGAAGTGCACAGTCAAAATGGTTAGCATTCGAATCTAGTGCATGGATTGAATTTTCATTTGCAGAGCCACAAAATCTGGTTAAATACGCACTAACATCTGCTAATGACGCACCAGGAAGGGATCCCAAAAATTGGACATTAGTTGGCTCTAACGATAGGGAAAACTGGGTGGAGCTAGACGCAAGAACGGATCAGACTTTCAAAGACAGGTATAAAAGAAAAGTTTATGAATTTGAAAATAACGAGGAATACACTTATTACCGCTTGAAAATAACCGAAAACGCTGGTGATGGACTTACTCAATTGGCAGAAGTTGCATTATCTAACGGAATTGACGTTCCACCGCCGCCACCATCAGACATGAAAACATACGTCAGCGAAGGTCCAACAAGTAGCTATACAGCGAAGACCAGAGTTGGCTGGACAGGTAAAAAAGCGTTAACTTACGAAGGCAGACATGAAGTAGACGGGGAAGCATATGCCTATAACAAGCTATTTGATGTGAACATTAAAGTTACACCAGAAGCACAACTATCTTACTATATTCATCCACAGTTTGTGGATCAGGATCAATTGGACTATTCTAGTACCTATGTATCGATTGATCTAGCATTTACCGATGGAACCTATTTGAGTGAACTTGGAGCAAAAGACCAGCATGGTGTTGACTTAAACCCTCAGAAACAAGGTGAATCGGAAACACTTTATCCGAACCAATGGAACCATAAACAAGCTGACATTGGATTAGTTGCTGAAGGAAAAACCATTGATAGAATACTAGTTACTTACAAGAATCCTAAAGGACCGGGTGTCTTTAAGGGAAGTATTGACGATATTAAAATCGAAGGTAACCCCGAACAAGCAGACTACACAAGTCCTGTAGATTACGTAAACATACTAAGAGGAACGAATTCGAATGGATCATTTTCACGTGGGAATAACTTTCCTGCTGTAGCAGTCCCACACGGTTTTAATTTCTGGACTCCCGTAACGGATGCTGGTTCTACAAGCTGGCTTTATAGTTATCAGCAATCAAATAACGAGAACAATCTTCCAGAACTTGAGGCATTCTCTCTTAGCCATGAAACTAGCCCGTGGATGGGGGATCGTCAGACATTCCAGGTTATGCCTGCTAAAGGAGATAGTCCGAGTGCTGACCGTAATGAACGAGCACTTCCGTTCAAACATGAAAATGAAATAGCAAAACCCCATTATTACAGCGTAGAATTTGAAAATGGTATTCAAACAGAAATGACCCCCACGAATCGAGCAGCAATGTTTACCTTTACATTTACGGGTGATACGTCAAATCTCATATTTGACAATGTGAATAATAAAGGCGGTTTAACCTTAAGTCCAGATAAGCAGACAATTACAGGGTATTCAGATGTTAAAAGTGGTCTATCAACTGGTGCAACAAGAATGTTTATTTACGCTATAGTTGATAAGCCTGTAAAAGATAGTGGTAAATTAACCGGTGAAGGAAGAGATAATGTCACAGGTTATTTGCAATTTGATACATCTGGTACTGACAAAACGGTCAACATGAAAATAGCAACATCTCTAATTAGTACTGAACAAGCTAAGAAGAATTTAGAACAAGATATAAAGTCTGATGTTAGTTTTGAAGACTTAAAAGAACAGGCAAAAGAACTTTGGAATGAGAAGCTGAGTATTATTGAAATAGAAGGGGCATCACATGATGAACTTGTTACATTTTACTCAAACATGTACCGTCTGTTCACATACCCAAACAAAGCATATGAAAATACTGGTACAGAGGCTGATCCTGTTTATAAATACGCAAGTCCATTTTCGGAAGAAGCTGGCGAGAATACTGCAACAAAAACGGGAGCTAATATTGTAAAAGGTAAGCCTTATGTTAACAATGGCTTTTGGGATACGTACCGAACAACTTGGCCTGCTTATACATTATTAACGCCGACACAAGCAGGTGAAATGATCGACGGGTTTGTCCAGCAATATAAGGATGGAGGTTGGATATCAAGGTGGTCTTCTCCTGGATATGCAAATTTAATGGTTGGTACCAGCTCAGATGTGGCATTTGGAGATGCATATCAAAAAGGGGTAACAAACTTTGATGTTGAAGCCTATTATGAATCTGCGATAAAAAATGCCTCAGTTGCAAGTGAAGATCAAAGTGTTGGTCGAAAAGGATTATCCACATCCATCTTTGACGGATATACGAGCAACTCAACTGGTGAGGGCATGTCATGGGCAATGGATGGCTATATCAATGACTTTGCAATTGCAAACATGGCAAAAGAACTACTCGAAAAAACAGATGAAAATGATCCCAAATACGAGCAGTATCAAGCAGATTATAACTACTACTTGTCACGTGCTCAAAACTACGTGAATATGTTTAATCCCAAAACTGATTTCTTTATGGGCAAAAAAGCTTCTGGTAAATGGAGAGCTACGCCGGAAAATTATGACCCAAGAGAATGGGGAGGAGACTATACAGAAACAAATGGATGGAATATGGCTTTTCATGTTCCACAGGATGGTCAGGGCTTAGCCAACCTTTATGGCGGCAGGGACGGGCTTGCAAATAAGCTGGATGAATTTTTCTCTACCCAGGAAACCGCCTTACATCCTGGTCACTATGGTGGTATTATTCATGAAATGCGTGAGGCACGAGATGTACGAATGGGAATGTACGGACATAGCAATCAGCCATCCCATCATATCCCATACATGTATAATTTCGCAGGGCAACCTTGGAAAACACAGGAAAAGGTTAGTGAGGTATTATCACGCCTTTATTTAGGAAGTGAGATTGGCCAGGGATACCCGGGAGATGAAGATAATGGTGAAATGTCTGCGTGGTATATATTCAGTGCAGCAGGGTTCTACCCATTACAGATGGGGAAACCAGAATATGCAATTGGGGCTCCATTCTTTGAGAAAATGACTATTCATTTGGAAAGTGGCAAAGACCTTGTAATTAAAGCTCCAAATGTAAGCAAAAAGAATAAATATGTACAAAGCTTGAAGGTGAATGGCAAGTCCTATAATAAGACGACACTACCCCATGA
The DNA here is from genome assembly GCF_041949995.1 of Virgibacillus sp. JSM 102003. Lineage (NCBI taxonomy): Bacteria > Bacillati > Bacillota > Bacilli > Caryophanales > Bacillaceae > Virgibacillus > Virgibacillus sp. JSM 102003. Next base: position 109,017 of record NZ_JBHFQH010000008.1, on the reverse strand, counting down.
CTTGTTAGCTGAAGGGGCAACACTTGAATTTGATATGGGACCGGAGCCGTCTGATTGGGGAACAAGTGAAGATGCATTACCTGCATCTATTACAGATAATGCAACTAACGGTTCTTCCCTTCTTCCAGATCCATTAAAAGATTTGACAAATCATGCTGATGGCAGCGCCATTCATAGTGATAAGGGTGTTGCGGATCGCCTCTTCGATAACAACTCTGAAACAAAAGTGACATTGGAAAGAGAAAATCCATGGGTTCAATATCAATATAAGGATGGTGCCAAAAGACCGTTAATGTACACCATTACTTCAGGCAACAACGACCAATCAGATCCAAAAAGTTGGACATTGTTAGGATCTAAAGATGCAAAAAATTGGACCATTCTTGATGAAAGAACAGATGTTAATTTTAAATGGCGGGAATTCACAAAACCATTTAATATTCAAAACCCTGGTGAATATACCTATTATCGAATAAAGGTAACTGAAAATGGAAAAAATGGCTCTACTTCATTTGCAGAAATAGAATTTCTCGGTTATGGAAATACGGACGAGAAATTTGAACAAGTGAAAGAGACTTATGAAGGTTATCGTGATTCTGGCGATGTTAAAGGGGCAATGATCAAGCAGTTCGATGCCAAATATGGACAGGCAGAAGATCAGTTTAATAAAGAGCATTTTAAACAGGCAGCCAAGAAACTGGATGATCTATTGAAATTCTTGAATAAGAATTCCGGGAACATTACAAAGGCAGCAAAAGAAGTACTAAGTGCAGACATAAACGCACTAATCACTTCTGTTGCACGATTAAATACAGGTGGTAAACCTGGTAAAGGACAATGGAAATATAAAGATGAGGTAGAACAAGTGCCTGTCTTTGAGGTTTCAAAGCTTTCTGCTCCTACTATTAAACCAGGAGAAGATGCTACGATTTCAGTTAATGTTACAAATATCGGATTATTGGCAGGTGACAAACAAATTGATTTTTCTTTTGATGGGGAACCTGTTGAAACAAAAACAATTACGCTTGAACCTGGTGATAGTAAGACGGCTACGTTTACCGTAAGTGACGTAGCACTAGGAATACACGAATTTAAAATAAATGAATTAACCGGAACATTAAAAGCGCTACATGATGGGCCAGTGCTGTCACTTGATTTTGAAGATGATGTGAAAGACGCATCACCTTATGGACATGACGGAACGATTCATGGCGATGTATCGTTTGTAGAAGGAAAAGTCGGAAATTCCATTAAACTAAATGGTGGATGGATTGATATTCCTTCCACTAAGTTGTTGAATGGTGATGATGAATTTACAATTGGGCTATGGGTTAATCTTGAAGACCCAGGCCAAGATCAGAAAATTATAGGTAAAACCACTATTGGGAATGGTTATGTTTTAGGCGTAGACGGTGGCCTTTATCCTGAAATGTGGGATGATAGTGGAAACAGGTTTAGCTTTAATAATGGCTCGATTGCTCCTAATGAATGGACTCATCTGGCTCTAACCTGGAAACAAAATGGGCAGGTCACTGGCTATATCAATGGAGAAGAAGCCGCAAACGTTGCAGCAGGAATGAATCCAATAGCACCTAATGATAATCCGTTAATTATTGGTGGAGCACCATGGGGACCTGAGGGACTTCAGACAAAAGGTTTAGTCGATGAAGTTCGAATCTACAAAGAAGCACTAAGTTCAGATGAGGTAAAAGAAATGTACACGAGGAACGCAAATTAAATTGAATATATCTTAACTGCAAAAAGCCAAAAAACTCCGATCCTATTGCGAGGAATCGGAGTTTTTTGAGTACTCGCTATTCGACTGTGAATTTCGCTTCAGCCCAGTTTCCATGGTCTTCTGCGTTACCATCGCCTGCGTCTGTAACTACTAATTTTAATTTCTTTTTCCCTTTTATATCTAGGTCAACTTTCTTTGCTGGGGTGTTATTATACATAATGCCACTCTCATATACGAGTTCACCATCTAACCATGCTTCAAAAGCTATTGAACCGCCGCCTATCTCCTGGTCAACTCCCACGAAAGATTGAAAGCGTTCGTAGCCTTTTCCTTCCAAATCGTAGACGATTTCTGAGTGAGCATGTGTTCCAAGTCCTTTATCATAGGTAACTTCCGATGAACCATCCCATAATCGTAATGGATTTCCTTCAATTGATTTGTCCCTCTGAATCGATCTCCAACCAACCGTTGCACTCTTCCATTCCGTATCACTTAAATATAGTTCATCTACAATCTCAAAATTAATTTCATATTTTGCAGATAATAACCCATTGTTTGAAGTGACTTCCACAACCGTTTTTCCTGGAAGTCCTTCTGCTGGTGTTATATCTACTGTAACGTTATCGCCCGTTGGAATCACGTCTACCTGTGGTACTTCGTCAATCGTCCCCTTCAGGTAACTAATCGAATACTTGTTTATTTCTGTATTAAAGTTTGCTAAGGATTTTCCATTAATTTTGATATTCTTAACTAGGTCATCCGTTACTACACGTTTGCTCAATTCCATTGGAGAATCATTGTTTGAAATCGGCTGTAAACGATAGCTGTAGGCATATGTCTTATCCGCATCTAACATAAATTCTGGATGTGGTCTTGCCCCCCAGCTGTTATCGCCACCAAGTCCCATTTGATGATAATTTAAGCTGACAAATATGTCTTCCTGCTTTTCCAATTCGTATGGATGTGCGGAGGACTCTAAATCCTCTTCCGTATAATGAAGTGCATTAACTTCCATCAACGGTAAGCCGGTAGCCATTAAACCAATTCCTTTTTTATTGGTAAAGGTTACCCAGCGTACATCCGTTTTGTTTCCGGTTTCCTGTGGTTCAACATATGGGAAAAATTGATTGTCTACTGTACTACTGTATACACCAACAGGATAGCCGGTTTTACGGTCCCAGTAGTTGCTTTCAGGTCCGCGTCCATACCAGTCCATCTGTTCAAACTCTTCTGGAAGGGTTAATTCCATTCCTATAGCCGGTATTTCTGGTAAACCATTTCCCGCTTCAAGTGTACTTTTTACAACTACTTCACCTGTTCCATATACAATATATGCTGTTTGGAATTCAGATTCATTTGTCGTCGGTAAGGTGCCGGTCACATTTATTCGAACAGCATTCTCGCCGTATTTCGTCACCTCAACATCTGTCACAGTTCTGTTTTCACCAGCATCCCTCCATGTACCCGAAATGCTAGGCATGCCGTATCCGTTATCATTATCAGTTGGAGCTCTCCAGTAGTCAGGTACCGGTCCACTCTTAATTAATTCTGTTTTCTTGTATGTGAAGGATGTGATCGTACCTTGAGCTTTATTAAAGTTCAGCTTAAAGTCTGTTCCATCAATTGAAATAACAGAATCTCCATTATCTACATTAATTTCAGACATCCCTGATATCTCTTCTGGTTGTACTTGTGGAACATCGTACTGCACTTCAAATTGTTCGTATGCAACCTCATGACCTTTTGAAGCCCATTTTGTGTCTTCTTTCAACGTAAAACTTACATCTAAAAAGTACTCTGAACCTGCCTTCAAAGTTGGCTTTTCCATTGGTACTGTTATTTCTTCTGTTGATAATGGATTAACATTTAATTCATCTATTTTTCCTTCTTGAATCACTTTACCGTCTCGTTTTAATTCCCAATGAGCATCAAATGCATTCAAGTTTGTAAACAGGAATTCATTTTTCAACTCGATAACACCATTTTTCGCATCTACAGCATGAACTTCAATTTCTTGATATACTTTTTTAACTTCTTTTAGTTCCGGTTGAACTGTCCGGTCTGCGGAAACCAGACCATTTGCCATGAAGTTATCGTCATTTGGATTATCCCCCCAATCCCCTCCATATGCGTGGTAAAATCCTTTATCTTTACCAGGTATAGGTTCAAGTAGGGTTTGATTCACCCAATCCCAAATAAATCCACCTTGTAAATTATCATATTTATCGATGACATCCCAATATTGATAGAGATTACCGACACTGTTTCCCATCCCATGAGCATATTCACACAAGATAAAAGGTTTTTCGTTTCCAGATTTACCATAAGCTTCGACACTTGAAACAGAGGGATACATAACACTTTCCATGTCAGCCCAGCGGTCGTCACCTTCATAGTGAATGATCCTGGTTGGATCTAATTCGCGTCCTAACTCAGCCATATGCTTGAAGGTCGTACCAGTTCCTGCTTCATTTCCTAATGACCAGATCAATACCGATGGATGATTCTTGTCACGTTCAACCATGCTTTCCATACGATCAAGTGATGCCGGAAGCCATTGTGGATCACTTTTAGGTAGTTGCCACCTAATTCCATGTGATTCCAGGTTTGCTTCGTCTATTATATAGAGCCCGTATTCATCAGCTAAATCATACCACACTGTTTGATTCGGATAGTGTGACGTACGAACTGCATTAATATTGTGCTTCTTCATCAATTTAATGTCTTGGATCATGCGTTCTCTCGAAACCGTTCGGCCATCTACCGGATCCATTTCATGACGGTTAACACCTTTAAATGTGATCGGTTTACCGTTTAGTTTCATTTGACCATCTTCAACCTTAAATTCCCGGAATCCGACCTTTGTACTTGTTGTTTCTGTAATGTTGCCATTTTGATCTTTTAGTGCTAAAACAAGTGTATAAAGGTTCGGTTGTTCAGCCGACCATTTTTTTGGGTTCTCAATTAATTGCTCTTTTTTAACAGATATTTTTGTTTTTCCGTTAAAATTAACTGCAGCTTTTAACGGCTCTTCTAATACCTCTTTGTTATGCTCATCGTACAAATACATTTCTACCGTTTGATTACTGGATTCTCTTTCTTCATGTTTTGTTAATTCAACATCGACATTTAACTCAGCATCTTCATAATTCTTATCAAGATTGGTTTGTACCGCAAGATCACGCATGTGAACATTAGGGGTAGAATAGAGGTAAACGTCTCTAAATATTCCGCTTAAACGAACCATATCCTGGTCTTCCATCCAGCTTCCATCTGACCAGCGATATACCTCAACGGAAATAGTATTTGTTCCTTCTCGGTTAATGTATTCCGAAATATCGAATTCAGCAGGTGTAAAGCTGTCTTCACTGTAGCCAACTTTTTGACCATTCACCCATACGTAAAAGGCTGATTCCACTCCTTGAAATGAAACATAAACCGGATCTCCATCCCAATTACCGGGAACCGTGAATTTCTTTTTGTAGGAACCTACAGGATTGTATTTGGTTGGTGCTTTTGGCGGTGCCGGATTTTCGATACCTGTCCACGGATAAGTGATATTTGTATAAATGGGGTAGTCGTAACCTTCTAATTGCCAGCTTGATGGAACCTGGAGCTTGTCCCAATCCGTCACATCGTAGTCTTTTTTATAAAAGTCTTTTGGTCTTTCTTCGGGGTTATCAGACAAATGAAAACGCCATTTACCATTCAACGTTTTATAAAACTTAGACTTGGTTTCATTGTCTTTTATTGCCGATTTAATATCCTTATAGTGCATGATCGAAGCATGTGCAGGCTCTCGATTCACCTCAAATATTTCTGGATTGTTATTCCATTCTGGATAGCCTTCATCTGCTGTTGCAGAAGGGGTGATCATTAGAAAGCCTAAAGAGAAAAAAGCAACTAACGACACAATACCTAACAATTTTTTTAACATCCAATTTCTCCTCTCAATAAGGTAAATTTAATAATCCCACGAAATTTAACCGCTTACATTACTCCCTTCACTCCTCCTTCATTAATTAATTTAATTAAGTAACTTCTCATTATTATAGATTTTTAACCCGGTTCCTTCAAGTAAATTTCTGAAAGTTCGTACTTTTGTACTGGAAAAATTAGGAGTGTTACTAAATACCCATGGAAGTTGTTTCCTCTGGATTAATCCTTTGACTCTCATGTCAGGTTCCTCCCTGAAAAAGCAGTTATTCTGTGATTTCCAGGGGATAATCAAGAAATTTGCTATTACTATTCAACAAGTTACCATTATGAAACAGGATAAAAGAATTCCTCCAAGAGCAGCGATACCGCTCCTAACAGTGTTGCATCTTCCCCTAAATTGGTTACTACTACCTCAGTCTTCTTTGCCTCCGGGGTAAGTATTCGCTCTTCAATCGTTTGATGAATGGCAGGTAGAATATACGCTTGGCTTTTCATAACTCCACCGCCCAACACAATTTTCCTCGGATTAACTAAATGAATAAGGTTCGTTAGACCAATACCAATAATCATTCCTGTTTCCTGTAATACACCCACATATGCTGTGTTACCGGATTTGGCTAATTCAAATACAACTTCCGCTGTTGGCGTAATCGGGTTGGACAAATCTTCTAACTTTTTGCGTGCACGTTCAGCAATGGCCGATCCAGTCGCAAAGGTTTGAAGGCAGCCACGATTACCGCACTCACACACTTCCCCATTAATATCGATTGTCATATGACCAATTTCACCAGCTATATTTTGTGCGCCATGAAATAGCTTTCCATTAACAACCATACCGGCCCCAACGCCACGGCCCAAGTTCACTGCAACCATACTGTCCAGCTCACCATGGCCTCCAAACCATGCCTCGCCTTGCGCCATAGCCCGAGCATCGTTTTCTACTTTAATCATTACATTAAATTCCGTTTCTAATTCCTCTTTAATAGGAATATTAGTAAGCTTTAAATTTGGCGCTATGAGAGATGTTCCTTCTGATACATCTACAACTCCATGCATTGCTATCCCAATTCCCATAATTTCGGCACCTTCGATGGGAATTTCATTAATAACATTACGTATAGCCTTTTTTAGAATCGAAATAAACTGATCATTCGATATTGGGAGGGACAATTTGGCGGAAGAACGATTCACAATATTTCCTGCAAAATCCGTCAGAATACATTCAATTCTCTTAGGACCGGCGTCAACTCCAACAATGTAAAATGCTTTACTATTAATGTGAAGCATTGTTGGCTTTCTGCCACCCATGGATTGTCCACTGTCACTCTCAGTTACAATGCCCTGAGCAATTAACTCTTTAACAATACTACTTACTGTTGGTGGTGTGAGTTTAGTGTCTTTTGCAATTTGCGCACGAGAAATCGGCTCGTGCGTTCTTATTTTATTTAATATAATTGACTTATTCACTGATTTCATCAGTCTAAATGAGCCTCGCTGCATCGTTAATCCCCCGTACAATAGTTATTTTTTCTTATTATATCATGTATCAACGTTAGGTAATCTAAATAGTTTAAACGTAAAATCTATATTAATAATTGCACTGCCTTATGTAAAGATAGGAATTTCCCCTCCTCTCCAATATCAAAGAATATATAATTTACTTTAGTTTTTATTGAATATTCCAGTTAAATCTTTTATAATTAACTTAGTTAAATTAATTAATTAAGTTAACAGCATTAAGAAAGGATTTATGATTTCTTATTTACTAACAATAAACATATAAGTTTAAATACTCATAAAAAATTCGTGGAGGTTATTTATGAACACAACTGACCTAACCAACCAATTCCAATCCATCTTCCAAACAACCGAAATACCGCTTATCTTCTTCGCCCCTGGCCGAATCAACCTAATCGGTGAACATACTGATTATAACGGTGGCCATGTCTTTCCTGCAGCCATTTCCTTTGGTACATATGCACTTGCCAGAAAACGAGATGATCAAAGATTGCGGTTTTATTCGCTAAATTTTCCTGAGATAAATATAATAGAATGTGAACTTGCAGATCTCTCCTACCAGGAAACACATAGTTGGGCAAACTACCCGAAAGGCATGATTAAGATGTTGCAGGATCATGGGCATGCCATTACGACAGGGATGGATATCTTATTTTACGGAAACATTCCTAATGGGGCTGGCCTCTCTTCCTCAGCTTCCATCGAAATGGTGACAGGAGTGCTTTTGGAGGAGTACTTCCAACTTAATATTAATCGTGTTACTATGGTTCAGCTAGGGCAAAAGGTGGAAAATGACTATATTGGCGTGAACAGTGGGATAATGGATCAGTTCGCAATTGGTATGGGGAAAAAAGACCATGCCATTCTATTAAACTGTCAAACATTGGAATACCGTTATGCTCCAATTCATCTTGATAATTATGCAATTATCATCATCAATACCAATAAGCAGCGAACGTTAGCTGGATCCAGCTACAATGAACGACGCAAACAATGTGAAGAAGCACTTGCCGATTTGCAGACAGAACTTTCAATTAGCAGTCTTGGGGAGCTATCCAATGAACAGTTTCAAATGTACCAGCATCTAATTACAAATAACATTAACCGCAAACGCGCCAAACATGCTGTATTTGAAAATAGTCGAACCTTAGAAGCTCTCGATCAACTGCAGCAAGGGAACCTGGGCCAGTTTGGTAAATTGATGAATGCATCCCACTTATCATTACAGCAGGATTATGAAGTGACAGGACTTGAGCTTGATACCCTTGTCGAAGCAATATGGAAGCAGGACGGAGTACTCGGTGCCCGCATGACCGGCGCCGGATTTGGTGGATGTGCCATTGCCATTGTAAAAAAAGATAGACTAGAAGATTTTAAGCGAAATGTAAATAATGTATATCGAAACGCCGTCGGATATGATGCAACATTTTACATTGCATCAATATCCGATGGTGCTAAACAATTGGAAGAAGGAGTGATAGAATGAGTGTTTTAGTATTAGGCGGAGCTGGTTATATTGGGTCCCATGCAGTATATCAGCTGATGGAAGAGGGTCGAGATGTTGTCGTGGTGGATAATCTTGAAACCGGACATAAAGGTGCTATTCATCCAAAGGCTGCCTTCTATCAGGGAGATATTCGCGAAATTACTTTTTTACGTGAAGTTTTTAAAAAAGAATCCATAGATGCAGTTATCCACTTTGCCGCAAATTCACTTGTTGGTGAGTCCATGGATAAGCCATTGAAGTACTTTGATAATAATGTTTATGGTACACAGGTTTTATTAAAGGTTATGGTAGAGCACGATGTAAAGCATATCGTGTTTTCCTCCACTGCTGCAACTTACGGCGAACCGGAAACTGTACCCATTACTGAATCAATGCCAACAATTCCAACAAATGCTTATGGTGAAACAAAGTTAGCGATGGAAAAACTGATGAAATGGACGTCACAGGCACACGGAATCAGCTATGCGTCCCTCCGTTACTTCAATGTTGCAGGCGCCAAACAATCAGCAGTAATCGGCGAAGATCATCGCCCGGAAACACATCTTGTTCCAATTATTTTACAAGCGGCCCTTGGTCAGCGTGAACATATTACTATTTTCGGAGAAGATTATGACACCCCTGACGGCACATGCATTCGCGACTATGTTCATGTTGATGATTTGATTAACGCCCACCTGCTCGCATTGGACTATCTGAAAAATGGCGGCAAGAGCGATATTTTCAACCTTGGAAGCAGTCAGGGATTTTCTGTCAAAGAAATGATTGACGCCGCAAGATTAGTAACCGGCAAGAAGATTCCTGCAGTAACTGGACCACGTCGTACTGGTGATCCAAGCACCTTAATCGCAAACTCGGATAAAGCAAGACAGATTCTCGGCTGGAGCCCAAAACACACCTTCATCCAGCAAATTATGGAGGATGCATGGAGATGGCATTCCTCTCATCCGGATGGCTATAAATCGGATGTTACAGCATCATGATTTATGAGCAAATTTCCAGGCTGATTGAGAAGGCTATTGAAGCAGAACTTATTGAACAGACAGATCGTATATATGTCCGTAATCAGGTTATGCACCAGCTGGGATTGGCTTCTTTTCCGGAAATGGTGTACAGCGCTAATAATGAGGACTCCATTCCTGACCTGCTTGAGAATATTATTTCCTGGGCAGTAGAGCAAGATGTAATTGAAGATATTTTTGATGCCAAGGAAATCTTAACAGCGAACATAATGAATTGCTTTGTAGCAAGACCATCAGTTATCAATCACAACTTTTATACAAAATATGAGCAATCACCAGTTGCAGCGACCGATTATTTCTATCACCTAAGTAAATACAGTAATTACATTCAGTTGAACCGCATCCGAAAGAACATCCATTTTAAAGCAAATAACGATTATGGTGTATTCGATATTACAATCAACTTATCCAAACCGGAAAAGGACCCTGAGCAACTTAAACGCGAACGTAAAATAAAGCAAACCGTACAATATCCAAAATGCCTTCTTTGTGTGGAAAACGAAGGTTATACAGGAAGAACTGGACATCCTGCCCGGGCGAACCATCGGATGATTAAAATACCTATTCTAGGTGAGAACTGGTATCTGCAATACTCGCCATATGTCTATTATAATGAGCATAGTATTTTGCTCAGAGAAGAGCATCGCAATATGAAAATTGATAGGCATGCTTTTGCACGACTGCTCGCGTTCACGGAAAAATTCCCACACTATTTTATTGGTTCAAACGCGGATTTACCAATTGTTGGTGGGTCTATTTTAAGTCATGACCATTATCAGGCAGGACGGTATCAATTTGCCATGACCAATGCCGAACATGTTCTTGACTTTAAGTTGAAAAATTTTACGGATGTTTCTGCATCTGTCTTAAAATGGCCATTGTCTGTTATTCGTTTAAAAAGTAATAATCAAGTACATCTCACGGATGCAGCCGATTATATTTTACAGATATGGAAAGATTACTCTGACAACGATGCAAAGATTCTTGCTTCTTCAGGAGAAACACCGCATAACACGGTCACCCCGATAGCAAGAATGCGCGATGGCTCATTTGAGCTTGATCTGGTACTGCGAAACAATCGTACAACAGAAGAACATCCTATGGGAATTTTCCACCCACATGAAGATGTGCATCATATTAAGAAAGAAAACATAGGACTGATTGAAGTGATGGGTCTTGCTGTACTACCGGCTAGATTAAAGGATGAGCTTAGCGATTTGAAGAAGTTTCTATTGGGGGAATCGACTGATGTGGCGGTATATCATCAGGAATGGGCGGATTCCCTGAAGGATAAGTATGGTACAATTACTGACTCTGACAAAGCAGATGAAGTAGTGGAAAAGGAACTCTCGAAGAAGTTTACTAGAGTACTAGAGGATGCCGGTGTCTTTAAACAAACAAAAAAAGGATTGGAAGCCTTTAAAAGGTTTATTTCGGCATTGAATAAATAGTAATATATAGCAACAACACATGATTATAAAACTTTAAATAAAAGGAAATGAACACTTAATGAATATTTCAACAAAAAACATTAGTCCTGAAAAAAATATATCATGGCAGCTCTACACGCTTTCCAATGATAACCAAATGGAAGTAAGCTTTCTTAATTATGGAGGAGCAATAACAGAAATACGAACCCCAGACCGTAATGGGAAAGTTGAGAATGTAGTTTTGGGCTATAAGGATTACCGGAATTACATAACTAATCCCACCTTTTTTGGAGCCATCATCGGTCGTGTCGCGGGAAGAATAAAAGATGCCAGATTTAAGGCAGATCACCAATCATTTTCCTTAACGGCTAATGATGGGAAAAATCATTTACATGGTGGAGCAACAGCATTTCATCAATCTGTATGGGAGGCTACGCCCTTTGAAACAGAAACATCGGTTGGTGTGAAACTTTCACATAAAAGCCCTGACGGGGATGATGGTTATCCTGGGAATATCCATGTTGATGTTATCTATGAATTAAACAATCAGAATGAGTTTACGATCACATATGATGCAACAACAGATAGTACAACCCCACTGGCACTCACAAACCATACATATTTTAATTTAAGCGGAGACTTGAAGGATACAATAGAAAATCACAATGTAACAATAGGAAGCAGCCAATTTACAGAGTTAGATGAATATCTCATCCCAACAGGCAAAAAACTTAATGTTAAGAACACGCCATTTGACTTTACTTCAGGCCGAAAAATTAAACACGGAATATACTCTACTCATCTACAAAATAAACTAGTCGGAAACGGATATGATCATTACTTTCTTTTTGGAAATCCCCAATCAGGTATTGCTGTAACAGAGGAAGAAAGCGGACGTACATTAACTGTCCACACTGATGAACCAGGAATGGTTATGTATACATCCAATAACCTGGAAGCTGGCCTTGAGCTTAACGAAAGGATATCAATAAGGTATTTGGGGCTTTGCTTAGAGACACAAAGGCACCCAGCATCCCTCATATATGACGATTTTCCATCAATACTTTTACATCCTGAAGAAAGGTATCATTCAAAGACCAGATTTAAATTCGGAAATTAAGAGAGAGAAACGATTTCATGCCGTTTCTCTCTTTTAATTTCTCATAACTTATTTATTTTTATTTAAAACATCAAATGCAACGGCTGCGAGTAGTACGAGGCCTTTAATTGCTTGCTGCCAATCAATTCCGATTCCCATAAGGGACATACCATTATTTAAAACTCCCATAACTAGCGCACCGATAACGGCACCAAATACTGTACCGACGCCACCAGTGAACGAAGCCCCTCCAATAACTGCTGCTGCAATTGCGTCAAGCTCAAATAGATTACCAGCCTGGGGTGTCGCTGCATTTAATCGACCTGCAAAAATTATACCGCATAGGGCGGATAAGACACCCATATTAACAAAGACCCAAAACTTCATTTTCTTTGTTTTGACACCTGATAGCTGTGCTGCATTTGTATTGCCGCCAACAGCATAAATGTGCCGACCGATAACTGTTTTGTTCATAACAAATGTATATCCTGTAATTAAGACCGCTAGGACAATCAACACATACGGAATACCCTCATATGAAGCTAATACATATGTAAACACATTAATTAAAGCGATAAATAAAATTAGTTTAACAATAAATAAAGGATAAGATAATGTTTTAAACCCATATTTAGTATCTGTTCTTCGTAACTTTACTTCACTTAGTACATATACAATTGATAAGGCTATTCCTATAACTATTGTAAATAACTGAAGCTCTCCTCCGCTTCCGCCAAACAAATCTGGTACGAAAGATGAACTTAAACTTCGAAATCCATCTGGAAAAGGGGCTATTGTTTTACCATCTAATACGACTAACGTCAGTCCTCTAAAAATTAACATTCCTGCAAGCGTTACGATAAAAGCTGGAATATTAACAAACGCAATCCAAAATCCCTGCCATGCACCGATTACAGCTCCAAGTACTAAACATAGCAATATGCCTACTATTACCGGCAACTCCCAAGATACTAGTAGCACACCTGCAACGGCACCCACAAATGCTGCAACCGATCCAACCGACAAATCAATCTCTCCGGTTATTATAACTAGCATCATACCGATTGACAATACAATAATATAACTATTTTGCATAATAATGTTTGTTACATTTAGTGGCTTTAATAGAATACCATTCGTTAACACCTGAAATAAAAGTACGATACCGACTAAAGCAATTATCATTCCAAATTTTCTTATATTACTTGATAGAAGTTGTTTAATTCCCTCCACTAGTTACGACCTCCAACTATGTGTCATATATGTCATTAAGGTTTCTTGATTCGCCTCATTTTTATCAATTTCTCCAGTGATTTTCCCTTCATTCAGGGTATATATGCGATCACACATACCTATTAATTCAGGTAATTCAGATGAAATCATAATAATACTTTTCCCTTGCTCAGCAAGTTCGTTTATTAACTTATAAATTTCAAATTTTGCACCTACATCAATACCACGCGTAGGCTCGTCCAGAATTAAAACATCTGGGTCGGTAAATATCCATTTCCCTAAAACGACTTTTTGCTGATTCCCTCCACTTAAATTAAGTGTTTTCTGATAAATAGTAGGTGCTTTAATATTTATCTTTGATTTAATAGACTCCGCTTCTACTACTTCTTCACTTGAATCAATCACATTTTTATTTGCTAACTTGTCTAAATTTGCTAATGTTAGGTTATTTTTAACACTATCAATTAAAATTAATCCATACTCTTTCCGGTCTTCCGAGACATATGCAACACCATTTTTAATAGCATCATCCACACTCTTAAAAAATACTTCTTTTCCATTTCTGAAAAGTTGACCTGTGATTCTTTTGCCATAGGACTTCCCAAACACACTCATTGCCAGTTCAGTTCGTCCAGCGCCCATCAATCCTGCAATACCAATGATCTCTCCTTGCTTTACGTTTATATTTATATCATGAAGTATCTGTCTTTCAGAATTTATCGGATGGTAAGCTGACCACTTTTTTATTTCAAAAACAATATTGTCTTTTATATTATGGTTCCTTTCTGGGAATAAGTTAGATAAATCTCGACCAACCATATCCTTAATAATTTGACTTTCGGTAATTTCGCCATCATCAACATGATATGTCTGAATCGTTTGACCATCACGTAAAACTGTAATACTATCAGATACCTTTAATAACTCTTTTAATTTATGTGAAATCATGATAGAAGTCATGCCTTGTTCTTTAAATTCCAATAAAAGATTTAATAGGTTTTCGCTATCTTCTTCATTTAATGCTGCAGTTGGTTCATCTAAGATTAATAGTTTTACTTTTTTTGATAGTGCCTTAGCAATTTCAACTAACTGTTGTTGACCCACACCAATGTTTTTTATTTTTTCTAGAGGGTCTAATTTCATTCCAACCTTTTTAAGAAGTCGTCTTGTTTCAACGATTGTTTCATTCCAATTTATAATACCTTTTTTTGCTTGTTCATTCCCTAGAAATATATTCTCCGCAATGGATAATTCAGGAATCAGCGCGAGCTCTTGGTGAATAATGACAATTCCTCGTTCTTCACTTTCATTTATATTTCTGAATTGACATGCTTTCTCTTCAAACGTAATATCGCCATCATATGTTCCATGAGGATGTACACCACTTAGGACTTTCATCAAAGTGGACTTTCCCGCACCATTTTCACCTATAAGCGCATGTATTTCACCTGGCCGGACTTTTAAGTTTACATCATTTAAAGCTTTTACACCTGGAAATGTTTTGGTTATTTCCTTCATTTCCAATATAGTTTCAGCCACTGCAATCACACCTTTTGAATTAGAAATAAGTAGGATGATTTAGCAATAGGAATTAAACTTCATTGCTAAACCATCCATTAAAAGTTTAGAATTATTCTAACTCTTCCTCTGTAAAATACCCAGTATCTATTAAAGCCTCTTGATAATTATCAATATCTACTGAAACAGGTTCTAACAAATAGGAAGGAACGACTTTAACTCCATTATCATATGTTTCCGTATCGTTTACTTCAGGCTCTTCACCATTAAGTACGGAATCTGCCATATTTACTGCTTTTTTAGCTAATTCTCTTGTGTCTTTAAAAATTGTCTGTGTTTGTTCTCCGGCTATTATAGATTTAACAGAAGCAAGCTCAGCATCTTGCCCAGTAACAATAGGCATTGGATTATCATCTGAGCCATACCCTACTGCCTTTAATGAAGAAATGACACCTCTGCTGATTCCATCAAACGGCGAATAAACAACATCGATTTTTTCACTAGAATAATGGGCACTTAACAGGTTATCCATACGTTCCTGCGCCTCTGCACCACTCCAGCGAAGGGTTGCACCCTGATCAAAGTTAGTTTGTCCACTCTGAACGACTAATTTACCCTCATCAATATATGGTTGAAGAACTGACATGGCACCGTCCCAGAAGAAATATGCATTATTATCATCAGGTGATCCTGCAAATAATTCGATATTAAATGGACCTTTACCCTCAGCTAAACCTAACTTCTCTTCAATATACTCTCCCTGTAGGACCCCTACTTTGAAATTATCGAACTTAGCATAATAACTAACATGCTCACTGTTCATAATCAACCGGTCATACGCAATAACTGGAATTTCTTGGTTTTTTGCCTGTTCTAATACATCTGTTAGTGCTGAACCATCAATTGAAGCAATTACTAGAATATCTACCCCTTTTGTAATCATGTTTTCAATTTGGGATAACTGGTTCTCCACGACATCCTCAGCATACTGGAGATCTACCTCATACCCTAAATCTTCAAATTCTTTCTTCATGTTTTCACCATCATAAACCCATCTTTCAGAAGACTTGGTAGGCATCGCAATCCCTACCGTCTTACTGTCACTTTCTCCTCCTGCATCACTGCTGCAAGCTACCATAGCAATTGCGAGAAACAAAATAGATAATAAAAAGCTAAATTTCTTCATAATCTTTTCCCCCTTCTTCCTTTACATTAGATTTGGTTTTGCATAGTTATATTCACAGACTCTCTGGTAGATAGCGCTTTCATAAATTAATAAAATATACTAATAAAATATGTATACTGTAAATATAACGATTAAGTCTATTAAATTTGTTCGTACAAAATAGAGTAATTTAACCATCATCTTGTACGTACATATATTATAAAATAAATAAAACTATTTGGCAACATAAATTTTTGTAATCTTTTCATATTTAATAGTAAAATAAAAAATGCCACCTTTTATAAAATTAAGATGGCATTCTTTTAGGTAGTGAGTTTCTGCCGGTTCAGATCCTGTGTAGAACTTCTATATACTATCTCAGGCGTATAAACAATAGAATCAACTTGGCTTTGCTCATTATTCTTACTATTTTTCGAATTAATTAAATCAATAATCGTATTCGCTGCTGCTTTCCCCATTTCACTTTTCGGGTGAGCGATAGATGTTAGCTTCACTTCAGATACTTCGGCTAACACAGAATCATCATAGCCTATGATTGATATATCCCCAGGAACTTTGATGTTTCTACGTCGTAATACGTCAAGGACCTTAATCACAAGCTCATCATTGTAACAAACTAAGCCAGTAATTGAATTACTCTTAGACATCAAAAGTTTCTCTATCTCTTCAGTTGGTTTGGTATTTTTTTCTTCGGTATTATACGTAATTATATTTGTTGGATTCAGCGGAATTCCGTGCTTTCGATGCGCTTTCAAAAAGCCCTTCATTCGTTTAGTCCCCTGGGTATCATCCGTTTTAAAGCAGCCAACGATATCTGTATGGCCTAACGTGATTAAATGCTCTGTTTGCATAAATCCGCCCTTTTCGTCGTCCATCACTATGCTTAGAGGCTCTAGTTCATCATAATAAGCATTAATCATAATGTATGGAATTGATAACCGTTCAAGATTCAGATAGTAGTTTATATTGGGATTCGAAAATGCGCTTCTTGTAGGCTCAATAATAATTCCATCAAATTGTTGTGTCAGTATCTTCTCTAAAATTTCCCTTTCTTTTCCATGATCGTTGTTTGTGCTGAAAATACTGACTTGATAACCCGCTTGACTCAGACAGGACTCAGCCCCTCTAATAATCGAAGGAAAGATATAATCGGAAATATAAGTCGTAATAATAGCAATGTTCTTCTGGTTATTTTGACTTTGCTGTTCATTTAATGTACTTCTGTCTGCACAATATGTTCCAGATCCTTGTTCCCGGTATAACCAGCCGGTTGTTACCAAGTCGCCAATCGCAAGGCGAACAGTATGTCGACTTACTCCAAACTCTTTCATTAACTCGTTTTCCGAACTTATTTTTTGATGTGGAGTATATGTTCCATCCATAACCTTTGATTTAAGCGCACTTTTAACTTTACTGTATTTCGTTTCCACAGAAACCACCTCAACCTGCCTGCATTTGTTCGTATAAGTTAAGCATAACATAAATCTTTATCCAAACTATATTAAAAGGACTGCAGGGCTATATATTAACTACAGCCCCTCCTCTTATTCATTCTTACTGCCAAACAGCCTCACTCAACTTTAATTCATTCCGAAGTTTACGTGGAACTGTATCTTTATCAATAACAACACATTCTATATTCGTCATATCAGCAAAATCATATAATTGTTCTGTTGTTACATTTAATGAAAATACAGTATGATGTGCTCCGCCAGCATAAATCCATGATTCTGTTCCTTCACTTAGAGATGGTTCAGGCTTCCAAAGTACTTTTGCAACAGGTAAGTTAGGTGTTTCTTGATTAGGTTGTTCTGCTTGCACTTCATTCACAACAAGTCGATATCGTCCGCCCAGTTCAATTAATGAGGCATTAACTGCATTCCCCCCTTGTCCGTCAAACACGAGACGTGCCGGGTCATCTTTCCCGCCAATACCGAGTGGATTTACAACAATTTTAGGTTTAGTTGCAGAAACTGTTGGACAAATCTCAAGCATATGTGAACCAAGTACCTTTTCATTTCCGGGTTCCAGGTGGTACGTATAATCCTCCATAAAGGATGTGCCTTTGTTTCCGGCAATAATCTTCATCATTCGTAGTAAAGCTGCTGTTCTCCAATCACCCTCACCAGCAAACCCATACCCTTCTGCCATCAAGCGTTGTGCAGCAAGTCCTGGTAATTGTTTCATTCCATGTAAATCTTCGAAATTTGTTGTGAAAGCATTGTAATTTCGCTTGGATAAAAATGCTTTTAAACCTAATTCAATACGAGCTTGCTCTAAAATAGAATCTTTTACTGGACCGCTCTTATATGCTTCAGCAGGCAAAACATATAACTCACTATACTCTTGGAATAAGCCTTCAACTTGCTTATCAGAAATTCCCCGCATTTCTTCAACCAGATCACCAATTCCATAGTAATCTACTGTCCAGCCAAACATAATTTGTGCCTCTACTTTATCACCATCGGTTACAGCAACATTTCGCATGTTATCACCAAATCGTGCAACCCTAATATTAGTGCCTTCCGTCACTGCTACGGCAGTTTGCATCCAACTACCAATTTTCGATATTACTTCATCATTCCCCCAATGACCGACAACTACTTTTCGTGAGATATTCATTCGAGTTCCAATGAAACCGAACTCTCTATCTCCATGTGCTGACTGATTCAAGTTCATAAAATCCATATCAATATCTTTCCAAGGAATATCACGATTAAACTGTGTATGTAAATGCAGCAACGGTTTTTGTAGAGCCTTTAGACCTGCAACCCACATTTTAGCTGGTGAGAAAGTATGCATCCACGTAATTAATCCTGCACAGTTTTCATCACTATTAGCCTCTAGCATTAATTTTCGGATATCATTTGAATTTGTTAGTACTGTTTTAAACACGATTTTAAAAGGTAAATCAGCATTTTTGTTTAAATTATCTGTGATAATTTTGGAATGGTCCTCCACTTCCCTTAGCGCATCCCCACCGTATAGTTGCTGGCTTCCCGTTACGAACCAAAATTCATAAGGATTTAGTGTTAGCATTTGTTTTCCTCCCATATTGTTTTTGACTGGTATATTATTTAATTGATGAGTTATTTAGAGGCAGTTCTAAGAGCTCGTAAACGCTTCATAACATCATTTTCACCACGACCGAAATATGTATGAAGCTTTGAATACTCTTGATACAGTTTTTCATATATTGCTACATTTTCAGGGATAGGCTTTATTACTTCATCTTTAATTCTTGCCATTTTCCTTGTCGCAGCTAATATAGAACTATATCCTCCATTATCTTCACCTGCTGCAACTGCTCCAAACATAGCCGCTCCTAACGCTGGTGTTTGTTTTGAATCCGCAATTTTAATAACACGATTTGTAACATCAGCATAAATCTGCATTAAAAGCTTGTTCTTTTGCGGTAAGCCTCCGCAAGCATAAAGCTCGTTAACCTCTACTCCATTTTCATGAAACGCATCAACTATTTTTCGAGTTCCAAATGCTGTTGACTCCAATAATGCACGGTATATTTCCTCAGGCTTCGTTTGAAGTGTCATTCCCAGTAACAGACCGCTAAGATCAGTATCAACAAGTACGGAGCGATTACCATTCCACCAATCAAGTGCCAATAATCCCGTTTCACCAGGTTTAAAATTGGCAGCCTTTTCTTCTAGCCATTGATGAACATTAACACCTTCATCGTCAGCCGCCTTCTTTACATAATTAGGTACAGATTCATCCACATACCATGCAAAAATGTCACCAACAGCTGATTGACCTGCCTCATAGCCGTAAAAACCAGGTATAATACCGTCTTCAACGACACCACACATACCTTCAACATGCTTTTCCTCTTTACCTAAAAGCATATGACATATAGAAGTACCCATAGCCATCACGAGTTTACCTGGTTCAGCCACACCCATGGCCGGCACTGCAGCATGGGCATCAACATTCCCAACAGCAACAGCAGTACCTTCGATTAACCCCGTAAGTTTCGCCATTTCTGCGGTAAGGCCACCAGCATTGGTACCTAATGAAACAACATCACCACGGAGCTTTGTGTCAGCTAGATTTTCCAAGCGTGGATCCAATGATCTGAAAAATTCCTTACTGGGATAACTTTCTCTTTTATGCCATATTGCTTTATAACCAGCCGTACAGCTGTTACGAACCAAATTATTTGTAAGCTTCGAAATTACCCAGTCCGTTGCTTCCACAAATTGATCTGTTTTGTCATAGATTTCTGGAGCTTCATTGAGAATTTGCCATATTTTTGCAATCATCCACTCCGAAGATATTTTTCCACCATACCTCGGTAAAAAATCCTCCCCACGCTGTTCAGCAATTTCATTTAATTTTGTTGCTTCATCTTGTGCTGCATGATGTTTCCATAATTTCACCCAACTGTGAGGGTTATCTTTTATTGATAGATTATTGCTTAACGGATCTCCCTGCTCATCAATAGGCAGCATTGTACATGCCGTAAAATCAATCCCAATCCCAATAACATCACTGGCATCTACTTTTGATCCGCGTAAAACTTCAGGAATAGAATTACCTAATACTTCTATATAATCTTGTGGATGCTGTAGAGCCCATTCATAGCCTAACTCAACGCCTGATTCAGGTAGTTTCTGATCAATAACCCCATGTCTATAGGGTGTTACATGATCAGCCACTTCCCTGCCGTCATCTAATGAAACAAGAACTGCTCTGCCTGATTCCGTTCCATAATCTACTCCAATCGTATATTTTTTTGCCATATTGCCTTCCCCCCTTATTTCTTTTGTCCATAATACGCTTTTGATCCATGCTTTCTTAAGTAATGTTTATCCAACAATGCTTGATCCATATCGAAAATGGATGGATTTAACTGATACGTTTGAAGTGCCATTTTAGCCACTTCTTCTAACACAACAGCATTATAAACCGCCTCGCTTGGATCCTTGCCCCATGTAAAAGGCGCATGACTATTAACAAGCACACCTGGCATTTGTAGCGGATTTATATCTTGAAAGGTTTCCACAATCACATTTCCGGTTTCATGTTCATACGAACCATTGATTTCAATATCTTTCATTGCTCTTGTACAAGGTATTGTTCCATAGAAATAGTCTGCATGGGTGGTTCCTAAAGCAGGAATATCCTTGCCAGCTTGCGCCCAGCTTGTTGACCATGGTGCATGTGTATGTACAACACCGCCAATTTCTTTAAAATTTTTATATAGAACAATATGGGTAGGAGTATCAGATGATGGATTCAAATCACCCTCAACTTTTTTTCCCTCTAAATCGACGACCACCATATCGTCACGTGAAAGTTCTTCATAAGAAACTCCACTTGGTTTTATCACTACTAAATCACGCTCTCGGTTGATACCGCTTACATTTCCCCAAGTAAAAGTAACAAGGTTATGCTTTGGAAGCGCTAAATTCGCATCAAGAACTGATTGCTTTAATTTTTCCAACATATTTTCCACACCCTTCACTTAAAATCAATCTTGTACGTATGAGATGACAGCTATACCTTAATAATAATATAATTTGTACGTACAATCAACATAATAATTCTATTAATCTTATAAACGTTATATAAAGAACCCAGATTAAAAAGCACATCAAAAAGGACAAGCTTGTAGCTTGCCCTCTAATATAAGTCCCTCTTATTTACTAAATACCCTGTTTTTGTCCATGTACCTCAAGACGATAATATGGTGACATGCTCTCTAACTCGTATGATGTCTACTCTTAGTCTAAAATGCTATTGCCATTTTCTAACAAGATACTCACTATTTTGTTTAAGAATATTATAAGCATTCGCAGTAATCATTTCATTTCCTCTCTCACTTTCAAGCTTTTGAATAAATTTCTCCATATGGAAAATTGCTTTTTCAGTATTTTCCCGACCATCGAAATGAATCACCGAATCTAATTGTGCTTGTAAAGATCTAGCAGCACCGTAATTTTCAAACTCTCCTTCTTGTTCAAAATTACCAATAAGAGTTCGCATCTCATTTAAATTATAATCCATCATTGCCCAATAGGCTGGTTTTACATTGAAATCTGGGTCAAAGACAAATGGCGCGTCCTTTCCAACACCATTATTGTAATCTTCAGCCCGATCATCAAGCCATGTATGGTCATCGGCAATACCCCAGAAAGTAACGTTGCTGATTTTATCACCTAATTCCTCATAAAGCTCAAATAACTGATCGTAGCGCTCTGCTTGATCGAGCAGACGTCCACTCGCTAGAATCTCATCATAATCTGCGAAAGCAGGTGTTGGCGGCCATCCATAGAGGCTGACATCTAACTCAGTAATGTGATTGTCCAACCCTAAACCAGCAAACATATTGATAGATTCTCTTGTATCTTCAATAGAAGGCCACCCAATTTGAATGTGCGCCTGATGTCCTACTCCATCAATCGGAACCCCTTGGTCCAGTAGATCTTTAACCAAATCATACAGATAGTTTCTTTTTGGTTCTACTTCGGTATTATAATCATTAATAAATAATTTGGCATCTTCTGCGGCATATTTTCTTGTTGTCTCAAAAGCTTTCTTAATATAGTCTGTTCCAGTAATCTGGTACCATTTGGATTCACGTAATCCTCTGTCATTAGATGCATAAGGGTCAATTGTTTCATTGACAACATCCCAGGCATCCACTTCATCTTTGTAGCGCGTTACGATAGTCTTAATGTGCGTTTCCAGACGTTCAAGTAAAATTTCCTTATTTCGTTCTCGCTGTTCAGGATCTGTTTCATCTACCATTGGATTTCCTTCCTCATCCAGGAAAAACCATTCCGGTACCTGACTATGCCAAACAAGCGTGTGAAAGCGCAAATCCATATCATTTTCTTTAGCGAACTGAACAATCTTATCTGCCTCTTCAAAGTTAAAATTTCCTTCTTCAGGCTGAATATTGATAGGCTTCATCACATTCTCGGCAACAATGCTGTTATAATGGCGCTTCAATACCTCTCCATGAATTCCTTCCAGCTGATACGGTTCAACAGCGGCGCCAATAGGAAAGGAGTCTTCATATCTTTGTTTAAGCGGCGTTACCTCTAAAGCACTTTTAGATTCATATCCCTCTTCTGCACTGGCTACACCTGTCCCTGCAGGTAATAATAACGACAAAGCTAACCCTGTAACAGCTGTTACTCGTAGAACTTTTAACATCAAACATTCCCCTTTCTAGTAATTTTTTCGTTTCAACAATGCCGACTTATCTTCATTTATTTGTAAAAAGACACCCCCCTTCAGTAACTTGAACCTATACTTTTTATATTAGGATCTTTTTGATAACGTTTGACGCTCTTTAACCCTCACAGTTGATATAAAATGCGAACTAACTTTATCGTAAATTCCTTGCATTCTTTATAAGATGAGTGCTAAACCATCGCTGCGGAAAAATACTCGCTTTCCATGGGGAACGCTTCAGCCTCCTCACGAGCAAAAACGCTCAGTACGCGGGGTCTTCAGACTGTTCCTTTTCCCATAGGAGTCTCGCATTTTTCCGCAGCTTAGAATAACTCAACGAACTCATAGATTTTATAACTACGCATTGATCAGAAAACCTCAACTGGAAGAGGTATCTTATATAGAGAATGAAGTTTTCCCCATGGCTAAGAAGCAATGTCACAATAAGTATTAATTAGATAAAGTGAGCAAAAACCAGCGTAGGAAATACACGTAGACTCCTGTGGGAGCTGAGGCCTAGATGAGACTACGCAGCGACGTAGGAGCAAGAAGGCTCATCAGCCGCCCACGGAAAGCGCAGTGTATTTCCGAAGCGGTGTCATAGCACTAAGCAATTTTTCTATGTTACTTCGCAGTTTATATCTTTTGTGTCAAAAACAATCTTTTAGAAAACAGTCTTTATACATTAAAAAGACCACCTCAAGTAGCGTTTAACACTTCTGAGATAGCCTTTTTTTAGTGAGTATATTTTATTTTCGAAATTCTAAAAGTTCTTCATTTATCTTTTTCGTCTGTCCATATATTCTCTGATAGATATTGAATAACTTCTTATAGACTTCAACATTATCCCTATCCGGAATAAATTCTTTATCTACTTGTAAAAATTCAGCCGCACAATCGCTTAAAGAATCAAACCATCCAGAGCCATATGCCGCTAACATTGCCGCTCCCATTCCAGGACCCTGCTCACTTGAAAGTTTAATGACTCTGGCATCGAAAATATCAGCCTGCATTTGTAACCAGACATCATTTTTTGCACCACCACCAATTGAAACAATTGAATCAATCGTCTTTCCATTATTACGGAAAATATTAATCGATTCATTTAAAGAAAAAGTGATCCCCTCGAGAACCGCTCGAACAAAATCCTTTCGCTGATGCGAACTATCCATGCCAATAAAACTTGCCCGAATCACTGCATCTGCATGTGGAGTTCTTTCTCCTGTCAAATAAGGTGTAAACAATAGACCATTGGATCCAATAGGAACAGTTTCCACTTCAGATACTAAGTCCACAAATGACTCATCCTTGGCAAAGACATCTTTAAACCAACTGAGACTATGCCCCGCTGAAAGGGTAACCCCCATTGTATAAAATGCATTAGACGATCCATGATTAAAGTAATGAACCTTGCCTTGAAAATCTTTGTTATCACTGTCTTCATAGGAAAGGACTACACCAGAGGTGCCAATACTGCAAAGCGTTTTCCCATCCTCTAAAATTCCTGAACCAAT
Source organism: Virgibacillus sp. JSM 102003 (assembly GCF_041949995.1). Taxonomy (NCBI): domain Bacteria; kingdom Bacillati; phylum Bacillota; class Bacilli; order Caryophanales; family Bacillaceae; genus Virgibacillus; species Virgibacillus sp. JSM 102003. The sequence goes on along the minus strand of NZ_JBHFQH010000008.1, from coordinate 84,113 downwards.
CGCACCACAGGCATTGTCTGCACCACCCGCAAATACGCTTGTCGAATTCGATAATCCAGTAATGCCAGCAACCTCAGCACTTACTTTTCCTGTTTCAGTATGTGACTCCACTAATGGCGGACAAAGATTTGAATCAATCTCAACTAAATCACAGATCTCCGTACTCCATTCTTTCATACCAATATCCAATAGTAATGTACCTGCAGCATCAGAAAATTCCATGTGCAGTTGACCTGTCAGCCTATAGCGTAAATAATCTTTTGGTAAAACGAATTTATTTGCCTTCTTAAACAATTCTGGTTCATGTTCTTTTACCCATAACAGCTTTGGTAATGTGAATCCTTCCAACGCAGGGTTTTTCGCTATATCTAGCAGTCTCTCTTCGCCGACAGTATTATAAATCTGCTGGCATTGTTCAGTCGTACGCGTATCATTCCAGAGAATAGCGTTGCGTAATACTTGATTATTTTCATCAAGCAAAACCAAACCGTGCATTTGTCCGGCAAAACTAATCCCTTCAATTTCTTGTGGGTCGATATTGTTATCCGCCAACAGACTAGATAGACCTGCAATTGTCTGTTCTACCCATACATGAGGATCCTGTTCACTGTAGCCTGTTTTTTCCTGAATCAATGGGTATTCTTTTGAAATTTCGTGTACAACTTCACCATTTTTATTAACCAATAAAATTTTCACCGCGCTGGTTCCTAAGTCGATACCGATTACATATTTCATAGCATTACTCCCCAGCATAAGCTTTTAGTAAATATTGATTTAGCGTCGCCTTAATTTGTTCCAGACGTCCGGATTGATGGTTGATTTCAGTTAATCCTAAAGCATGATCCTCCAGCTTATGAAAATCAGTTTTCCCTTCAACAACATCCAAACCGATACCTTCCTTATAGCTGCTATATCTGTTTTCAACAATATCCTCAAGAACGTTATCATCTATTAGTTTTTGCGCTACTTTTAACCCGACTGCGAAGCTATCCATTCCAGCTATATGAGCATGGAATAAATCCTCCGCTTCAAATGAGCCTCTTCTGACTTTCGCATCAAAATTTAAGCCGCCACGGCCGAGACCGCCATTTTTAATAATTTCATACATTGCTAATGTTGTAGCATGCAAATCTGTCGGGAATTCATCTGTATCCCAGCCTAACAATGGATGCCCTTGGTTCGCGTCAACTGAGCCTAACATATTATTAATCCGTGCATAATGAAGTTCGTGTTCAAATGTATGCCCGGCCAGTGTTGCATGATTTGCTTCAATATTAAACTTAAAATGGTCCTGAAGACCGTAATTTTGTAAAAAGGCAAATCCACTGGCTACATCGAAATCATATTGATGTGTGGTCGGTTCTTTTGGCTTAGGCTCGATTAAAAATTGAGCATCAAAACCTATCTCTTTTGCATAATCAACAGCCATATGGAAAAACCTTCCTAAGTTATCCATTTCCAATTTCATATCTGTGTTAAGAAGCGTTTCATAGCCTTCACGTCCACCCCAGAAGACATAATTTTCTGCTCCCAATTCTTTACCTATTTCCAATCCTTTTTTAACTTTTGCAGCCGAATATGCAAATACATCTGCATTATTTGATGAAGCTGCTCCATGAATAAAACGCGGGTGTGTAAAATTATTCGCTGTATTCCAAAGTAATTTAGTCTTACTATCCTTCATATAGCCCTTCATCAGGTCAACAATTGTATCCAGATTCTTATTCGTTTCTCTAAGATTGCTTCCCTCAGGAGCAATATCTACATCATGGAAACAAAAATATGGTACATTCAGTTTTTCAAAAAATTCAAAGGCAGCTTCTAATCTAGCTTTAGCTAAATCCATCCCTTTATAGTTATCCCATGGCCGAACCATCGTACCTGCACCGAATGGATCGGAACCATCCATTGTAAATGTATGCCAATAGGCAACCCCAAAACGAAGGTATTCCTCTACCGTTTTATCTCCTATTTTTTCTTTTGGATTATAAAACTTAAATGCGAATGGATTAGTAGAATTCGCTCCTTCGTATTTTATCTGCTCAATATCTTTAAAAAATGTCATTATCATAACCTCCCAATAATTTATAATGTTTTAAATGAAGAGTTTGAAATCGCATACATCAAACAGTCTAAATTTAAACTTCGTCAGTATGTATGTTTTACGTTAATGTAACTGCTTACATAAAAGTATACCAACCAAAAGTTAGTTTGTCTATCACATGAACAAAGTTTATAATAAACATAGCTAACCTTCTTCCCATGAAGAAATGATTAATTTATAATGGACCACATGGAACATCCCAAAAGGAGGATTCCCCCTTGAATAGTACAAGTGGCTTTATTTATAGTGTATTAGAATGGATCACAAGATTTGCTTACGTAAATTTGCTCTGGATAGTGTTCACCTTAACTGGTGGTATAGTTTTAGGTATCTTCCCTGCTACAGTATCCTTGTTCGCCGTGATAAGAAAATGGCTTTACGGCGAAGCAGACATTCCAGTTTTTAAATCATTCTGGAATTTTTATAAGAAGGATTTTATAAAAAGTAATTTACTTGGTCTGTTTATAAGCGGGTTAGTCATACTTATAGGAATTGACTTTTTATTTATAGAGGTAAATGTAAACGATTTACTAAGATTAGCGTATTTACCTTTGTATATATTTATGTTCCTGTTTCTATTATTCTTTTTCTACATCTTCCCGGCATTTGTTCATTATGATTTAAAATTGCCGAAAGTAATCAAAAATGCTTTTCTTGTAATGTTAATTTCCCCGATTCATAGTTTACTAATTATTATTAGCCTCATATCCATTTATTTTATTATAGAGGCAGTGCCTGCATTGGCTTTTATATTCGGTGCGAGCACTTATGCATTTATAACGATGTGGCTTTGTCTTAATGCTTTTTCAATAGTTGAAAGAAAGGGAAAACGCGCAAAATAAGGAAAAGAGAAACCAGCGACTCTCCTACAAGAGTTAAGCTGAAATTTTCTCTTCCTGCAGATTATTTTTCCTTGTAAATAAAGTAATCGAAATCAGCATGCTTGCTTCGGCCAGATGTATCCTGGCACTGCATGCCAACAAATGCGCCTGTAAAAAATCCTCCACCTTGAATATAATCATCTGACAACTTGTAGGATGGAAACTGGATCGGGATAACTGTCCAATTTTCTCCGTCAAACGAATAAGAATACTCGTAAATGTTTGTCTGTACATTTACTCGGAGGTACACATATTTCATATCATCTGGGATAACAATTTCTTTACCTTTAAGCGGATGATCAAATGTAAAGTTATCACAGGTCATAAGCTCTAGTATTCTACCATTCTCCTCATGCCAAGAGACCTGCAATGATGTCCAGTTTTGCGTATTATAATAATTTACTAAACCTGCAGATTGCTGAAAAGTAACTGGATTGAATGCTACTTTTGTCTCTGCAGTAAATTCAAAGTGCTGCCACCGTCTAGCTACATATGCTTGCGTAAATTTTGATGATAATGATTCTTTTCCATATAAACGTAAATGACCGGGGTTGTCGTTTAGCGAGACAATCTCTTCCCCTAATGGAACACGTAATGTCTGAAAATGAGGATTTAATGTAACGGAATTAAAGTCATCTTTTTCAGGATAATCTTTTTTCCATTTAACTTGTTCTATAGCAGGACCTTCAATTTCAAGGGATGGCTGATTCCCGCCAACGACATATGGCCAATCATTTTTCCATTCCAGTCGCTGAATTGCCGTTTCTCTGCCTAGCGGACAGAATCCACGTGGATCCAGCAATGGTTGCGCTTCTCTTGGCAAAGGTCTTCCTGTTAAATGAACTAAAAACCACTCATCAGTGTGCGTTTTAACCATCGAAGCATGCCCTGATTTCTGCAATTTATTTCTTGGATATGACCAAGAAGTAATCAATGGATTATCAGGATGAACTTGATACGGCCCTCTTATATCCTTTGAACGTGCAATTGTAGCTTGGTGATCAAATTTTGTACCACCTTCAGCAGTTAACAGGTAGTAATATCCATTTATTTTATATAAATGAGGCGCTTCAGTTAGTTTAATATCTGTTCCTTTAAAAATAACTTCTGCTTTTCCAACAAGCTTTTGTTCATTGGCATCATATTCCTGAAGCACAATACCATAGAAATTATGATTTCCTGAACGATGATCCCAAAGCATATTTGTTAGGTATTTTTTTCCATCGTCATCATGAAATAAAGATGGATCAAATCCTGAACTGTTTAAGTGGATCGGCTCTGACCAGTCACCATCAATCATCTCACATGTGACGAGATAATTGTGACTGTCTTTCCAATTCCCGTCTGTTACTTTGACATCCGTATAAATAAGCCAGAATTTCCCATCACTATAGGAAAGCGCTGGCGCCCATATGCCTCCTGAATCGGGGTTACCCATCATATTAAGCTGACTCAGCCGGTTAAGCGGTCTTGAAATTAACCGCCAATTCTTCAGATCCTTTGAGTGATAAATTCCTACTCCAGGGAACCATTCAAATGTAGAAACAGCAATATAATAATCTTCTCCGGCACGACAAATACTTGGATCCGGGTTAAACCCTGTTAATATTGGATTTCGAATAATAGCCATTAAATCCACCTCTACCTCTCTATATTTATTTATCCTTTTACTGCACTCGCTGAGATCCCTTCAACAATTTTGTTACTGAAGAAGAAAAATGCGATTAAAATCGGTACAATACTAATAACAAGTGTTGCTCCGATCGCACCCCAGTCAGTCATATATTGCCCAACAAAGTTTTGTATGCCGACCGTAAGTGTCTTATACTTGTCTGAGCTAATAAAGGTATTCACGAATACAAATTCATTCCAATTGTAAATCATGTTTATGATGACCGTTGTTGACATTACCGGTATTGTCATCGGTATGATAATACGGAAAAACAGTCGGTTAATAGAGCAGCCATCGATAATTGCAGCTTCCTCAATTTCACGTGGCAACGTGTAATAAAAACCTAACAGTATCATCATCGTTATTGGAAGATTATAAGCAGTATAGGTAATAATAATTGATAATGGGTTATCAATTAAATTCACAGTCAGGAACATTTTAAATAGCGGGATCAGGGCCGAATGAATTGGTATCATCAAACCGACCATAAATAACCCCAAGACCAGCGAACTGAGCTTCCATCGCATCCGTGTGATAGCAAAGGTAGCCATACTCGCCAATAAAACAGTCAGGAAAATGGCCACTACCGTATACCAAACACTATTGAAAAAATAGATTCCTATATCACTTTGCCAAACTTTAATATAGTTCTCCCATTTAGGATCCTGCGGGAGGGCGAGTGGAGATCCTCCAAAAATTTCCCTGGTATCCTTTAACGAAAATAGAACTAGCCATACCAATGGAAAAATTTGAAAGACAGCTACTACTCCTAGACAAAAATAAAGAATTAAATATCCGACTCGATTCATGTATTTAACCTCCTTCTAGTACTGCACTTCATCATCAGTAGCTGTTAACTTCCGGATGAATACAGTAACAATAAGTGTAATGATCAGTAATAAGAAGCCGATTGCACTTCCGTAGCCAAAGTCAGAAACTGAAAATGCTAATTTATACATATAAGAGGCCATAACCTCACTTGCTCCACTCGGACCTCCGCCAGTCATAACATAAATTAAATCAAAATATTTTAATGACCCGACAATAGCCAATACAATTGTTACCTTTATAACCCCCATGATAAGCGGCAATTTTACTTTATAGGCTATCTGAATCGGAGAAGCTCCATCAATTTTGGCTGCCTCAATGAGTGAATCAGGGATATTTTTAAGAGCAGCGTAGTAGATCAATATATAGAAACCTGCATACTGCCATAAGATAGGTATAAAGATCGCATACAGTACAACATCAGGATTTCCCAGCCAAACTGGGGGATTATCTATACCTATTGATCCTAAAATACTGTTCAAAATGCCATTCGCTGGGTTGTAAATCTTTATCCATAGTTGAGCAATAGCTACAGAGGATAAAAGCATTGGTATTAAGTATATTTTCCTAAGAAGGCCAGCACCTTTTATCTTCGAGGCCAAAATAAGAGATATTGCTAGGTAAATTATTAAACTCAGTGTAGAAAAGCCTGCCAGTAAGAAGGAATGCAGTGCACTTTCCCAAAACTTTTCATCTTGTACAGCATTAATATAATTTTCCAGACCAATAAATTGCATCTCACCAATGCCATCCCACTCCATTAAGCCGTAATAACCTGTAAGAATTAATGGTATGTAGATTAATACTGCAATCAAAAGAAGTGCAGGAAGGATATATAATGCAATCATTAGCTTGTTAGACATAACCTTATTCAAAACATTCACCCCCAAAAGATTGTATATAAGGCACTAAAACTTTGATGTAAGCCTCATATATTTCACCAATTTCCATTGTAACCGTTTTCTTTTTTTGCTTTTAAAAAAACTTTAATAAGTACTGTCCTTACTTACTAAAGTGCAATTTTAGAATATCAAAATATCATCTGTTTGTCTAGTGGATAAACAAAGTTTATATCAGTTTAGTTAAAATCAGTATATATGTAAACTAGCAGTAATAGAATCGCAGATTACCAGTTACCCTGTTTATTCACTTAGAAAACTTGGCTTATCACCTAGCCTTAATGGTGAAAGCCTTAGTTGCACTTATGCAGTAAGAAAATATTTATACTTTCTTATCTGCCAAAAAACAAGGCTGCCGAGTTTTATATCGACAGCCTGTGAACATACAATTAAATGCTTTGTCCTATACTTATATTCTATTCCCCTTCAGCAAGCGCTTCTTCTTGTAGTTCGGTAAACTTCTCCGGTGTTATTTCCCCGCCAAATAATGATTGAATTGCGTCCAGGTGAACCTGTGCTACATCAGGATCCATTTGAACATCTGCGAAAAGCGTAATATTCTCTGCTGCGCTTAATTCATCCAATACATTAATATACATTTCAGGAAGGTCAACAGAACTTGTATCCACTTTAGTTGCCGGTATAACGCCAGCCTCTGTTACAGCCTGTTGTCCCCATTTTTCAACAAAGTAAGAAGCAAATTCTTTAGATTCCGATTTAACCTCAGAATTTTCTGCTACAAATAAGCCCACTCCTGGTCCACCAACCCAGCTGTTCAAACTTCCTTGACCATCAACAGTTGGGAAGTTAAAGAAACCAACCGAATCTCTAAACTCTTGTGGGACATCTTCGTTTGTAGTGTAATTAGGCAGATCCCATGAGCCGATTAAATACATTGCCGCTTGCCCATTCATAAACAGGCTTTTTGCCTCCTGGTCAGCAAGGGCATTATACCCTTCATTAAATGCATTCATATCTGTTAGGTTTTGTATCTCTTCAGCTGCTTTTACAAGAGCAGGATCTTCAAACGAGCCGGAACGATTAATTGCATTAGTTAAAGTTTCTGCACCACCAATACGGTCAGCAAGGTACATGTACCATAGTGAACCAGTCCATCGATCCTTGTTTCCTAACGCAATAGGCGCAATATCATTCTTTCGTAATGTATCAACAACGTTTTTGAATTCTTCATATGTCTTCGGAACTTCCAAACCATTCTCTTCAAATATTGCCTTATTATAGAAAATAGGTGCGATATTTAATTCCAATGGAAGTCCATATGTGTTTCCATCGATTGCATATGCTTCAGTTGTTCCAGGTACAAAGTTTTCCTGTAATCCACTGTCTAGCACATCATTTAAAGGGGCAAACATTTCTCCTTCAACATAAGGCTTTAAAAATCCTGCCGCCCATGTCATCCCTACATCCGGTAGTTCTCCTGAAGCAGAAAGCACCTTCAGTTTTTCCTTGTATTGTTCATTACCTAAAATTTCCAATTCAACTTTGACACCAGGGTTATCCTCTTCGTACTGACTTACAATTTTATTTACAATTTCGTAGTGGTCTTTTGAACTTCCTTCTGGCCATAAATGCATAAACTCAATCGTCTTTTCAGCACCCTCAGCTTTATCACTACCGCTATCTTCTTCTCCGCCTTCATCTCCAGAACAAGCTGCAAACACCAACATAACTAAAGCCAGTAAAGCAAACAAAAATACTGATTTCTTCTTCAACATATTTATACCCCCTCGTTTATTGTAAACGCTTTCTGAATTCCATGTGTATAGAATAGCAAATAAATCATCGTTTGTCTACTGAATAAACAAAGTTTATAATAATAGTTAGCTGTCGATAATAGTTAATATAAAGGTTACACTTTTTATAACTGGCTTGAATGGTGTTATACTAATAAAAAACGTTCTAAGTGAAGGAAGCGTAATATAATTAATATCAAGGGAAAAGGAGAACACGGTAATCATGGGAATAAATCAAACATGGAATCAATTCGTCGTTAAAAAAGGAAACAAATCATTAGTGCTTCATACAATTAAAGTTAACTCACCGAGCTCACGTGCAGATGTTGCTCATAAAACTGGGCTTAATAAAGGAACTGTTTCGTCTTTAGTAAATGAACTCCTTCAGGAAAAGCTGATTACCGAGTCAGGCCCAGGACAATCAAGTGGTGGCAGAAGACCTGTCATGCTACATTTCAACCAAATTGCCGGGTTCTCTATTGGTATAGATTTAGGTGTTAATTATTTACTTGGAACTTTAACCGATCTGCAAGGAAACATTTGCGATGAAAAAAAAATTTACTATAGCCAATTGTCGTATGAGGAAATAGAAAAACGGCTAATTGAAGTGATAGATTATTTATCCGATTCCACACCCGAAAGTCCATATGGAATTGTTGGAATTGGTATAGGCGTACCAGGGACGGTAAGTACCAACGGAGAGGTATTATTAGCACCAAATTTAGGCTGGAAAAATGTAGACTTAAAAACAATAATAGAAGAAAAATATGATGTACCTGTTACGATTGAAAACGAAGCAAATGCTGGTGCATACGGAGAAAAGAAATTTGGCGTAGGCGTAGGGGAAAACGCAGATAATATAATCTATATTAGTGCAGGCATTGGAATTGGAGTAGGCCTAATCCTAAACGGGAAACTATTTAAAGGCAGTAAAGGTTTTTCAGGTGAATTAGGGCACATGACAATCCAAGCTAACGGACTTAAATGCCGTTGTGGTAATGAGGGATGCTGGGAATTATACGCATCTGAACAAGCCTTATTGAATGAAGCTAAACAATTGGGAATAAAGCCAAAAGAAAATGATGAACTAACACTCGAGGATGTTAACGAACTAGCAGAGATCAACAATCCGGATGCTATTAAGCTATTCGAAAAGATTGGGGATTACTTGGGAATCGGTGTGAACAATATTATAAACATCTTTAACCCAGACCAGATCATTATCGGTAATAGGATAGCAACATCTGAAAAATGGCTTAAGAAAACCTTGGAAAATAGAATGAAAACCCATACGTTATGGTATCAGCATAGTGATTTAAATATTTATTTTTCGGAATTGAACATCCACTCTACTGCACTTGGAGTTGCTGCTATAACTGCAGAGAAATTTTTAAATGTAAATTTCGAAAAAAAGGCACTAGAAGCATAAAAGTAATAGGTAACCCTAATTTGTTAAAACTGCGACAAATTAGGGTTATAAATTTATGATAAATTAATTAAACAACCTCTTTCGATTGATTCATAGCAAGCATCAATCACACGCATGTTATTTATTGTATTATCAAAATCATGATACAACTCTTTTTTTCCATCTATAATCGCCTGTGATATATGCTCCACCTGGCCCCGATATTGATCGCAATTTACTGTTTCAGTTCGTTGAACACCAGCCTTCTCAACAACCACTAACCCATCACCACCATTATTATCAGGACGATATGCTCTTGGAACTGTAATACGCCCTTCTGTTCCAATCACTTCATATTCACTCCGGTGTGCCATATTAAAGCTAGAGTCAAATATTGCTCGTACTCCATTTGGAAATGTCATATATCCAACTGCATCAGTTTCCACGCCATACTTAGAGTCAACTACACCATGCACATGAACACTATCCGGTTCAGCTCGAAGTATATTCCTAATCGAATGAATACCATAACACCCGATATCATAAATACTTCCGCCTCCCTTTTGACTACTCATGCGGATATTATTTTCTTTCCCGGCAAGGAAAAACGAGAAAGCAGCACGCATTAATTTCACTTCACCAATTTCACCAGAATCAATTATCTCTTTCACACGATTGTGCTGTGAATGGAAATGATACATAAATGCTTCCATGAAAAGAACCCCATATTCCTCACAAACCTTTTTCATTTCCATAACATCATCAGCATTAATTGCTGCTGGCTTTTCACATAAAATGTGCTTCCCCTTTTTAGCAGCCTCCATTACCCACTGTTTATGCAGGTGGTTTGGTAACGGAATATAAACAGCGTCAATATTCGGATCATCCAATAGTTTGTCATAGTCATCATATGTATACGGGATATCGAACTTTTTCGCTATCGTTTCAGCTTTCTTAATGTCACTCCCACTAGCTATGGCAGTCACCTCAGCATTTCCAGAGCGCAAGAAAGCAGGTATAAGTGCTTTTTGTGCGATGTTTGCAGTGCTTAAAACTCCCCAACGGACTTTAGCCATAAAAACTCCTCCTATTTGAATAGTTGTAATCTTTTCTTAATTATACATGAAATTTTCTCGGCAACAAAAGTGTTCAAATGTCGAAAAACCGGACAATTTGTCATTTCCCGGGAAATAACAAGAAGATTGTTGTTTAATGGAAATCTAGTAATCAACTAATGATATTCATCAGAATCCATAATAAAAAGAAGGTAATCAGGATCGTCAAATTGGATACAGTTCCGATAAACCTTTGGTCATAGTTAAATTCAACAGAATAAGGCAAAACCGACACTGATACTGGCAACATCAGACCAATAAGGACAGTATATTTAAACATATCATCATAAGGTAATATATAAAAGAGTGATATACCGACAGTTAAGCCAAGTACGTACCTAATGGTCAAAACTTTCATAATGAGTGTATAGTAACGTTTATCAAACTTAAAATTTAAATAAATACCTAGTAACAGAAATGATAAAGGCATGTTTGCAACGGAAACTATCTCGGAAACATTTATTACCATTTCTGGAAGCTGAACACTTATTATATTCAATCCACAAACAGTAATATAAGTCATTAATGGGATTGAACCCGTCAACTTCCTCATGATTACACCTAGACTAAGCTCTGCCTTATCGGATGAATAATAGCTGCCAATTAGATATAGTAGACCAAACACGATAAATGCATTACCAACATCAAACATCCCGAAATATTTAATACCTTCTCTTCCCCAGATCCCTTCAACGAGCGGATATGCAAACAGACCAATATTAAAGCCTGGCACACCAGCATTCCAAGCATACCTTTATTTTCTCTGCTTTCCTTTTTAAATATAATAATAGATACAAAAGCTGAAAGTAGTCCATAACAAAAGGCTATACCTATAAGAAGAAATAAGGAAGATTCAATCTTAATGTCACTAAAAGATACAATAATTAATGCCGGAAGAGTCAGATTGAATATTATTCTCGCTAAACCTTCTCCATCCTTTTCCTTTATTATATTAAATCGTTTTAGTGTATAACCCAGTGCTATGATTATTACGGCATACAAAAATTGCTCATTAAAGCCAGACATTATGTAGTTCACCCTTCGTTATGTATGTTTGTTTTTGAAATTCTAATACAAAAATAAATAAGCCCCCACAACCCGAGCCAATAATATTAGCTTATCATACAATCTTGGCAGGTAGTTGGGAGACCTAATTTTATAGAAATTTTCATGCATCCAATACGGAGAATTCAACCAGCTGCGGAGAGTTTCCAAAAACTGAGTAGTGGCAGGCATCTAAAACAATGTTAACCCTTTAACTTCTCCTCAACCTCCCTCATCACCTCCGGATCAAAGCCATTTTTAAATGAGTTACCCATTCGCACTGATTTCCCAAAATGATATTGAGTAGCACCAACAAATTCATGAATTCCCTTGATATTTGCAGGGGTAAGTCCTGAACCTGGCATGATGACAGGCCCATTTCCCTTTTCTACAAGTTCCAGGAGCTGTTGTTTTCCTGCTTCAGCATTTGCTTTACCACCTGACGTTAGGATTCGCTTCACATTCTGCTGGTATTCAGCCAGCGTTTCATATGCAGTTTGCAGGAATGGCACTTCGTCAAATGCACGGTGAAAAGTGATATCCAGCCTAGGATAAAGCCGGATAAGTTCCTCCAGCATAGTCGTATTAATCGTAAGGTCCTGATTTAAAGCCCCAAAAACAATGCGATTACAGCCAAGTTTTTGAATGACGTCGATATCTTCACGAATAATCATCAAATCCTCATCTGTATAACTAAAATGATAGCTATGTGGACGGACCATAACCTGCACAGGAATGGCAACACTCTCCAGTACTTGCTTGATTGTTCCATAACTCGGAGTCAAACCACCCTCCTGCATAGCAGAAACGAGTTCTAGCCGATTTGCTCCAAGCTTCTCAGCCTGCACTGCTTCCTGTCCATTTTGTACAATTACTTCTATTTTCATCAGTTCACCAGCCTTTATTATGTATTGTCTTGGCAGTTACAAGCATCTCGTTATTGGAATAATTTTATTAATGCTTGTGTTCCGCTGTCGTTTTCTCCTTTTTCGGCAAGTTCTTTGTATAGTTCCAGTGAAAGGGAAAGCCCTGGTGTGGAGAGGCCCATTTCTTGTGCCGACTCCAGCGCGATGGTCATATCTTTGATAAAATGCTTTACATAAAATCCTGGTTCGAAATCACCTGCTAACATCCGTGGGGCTAGCTTTGATAAAGAAAAACTGCCTGCTGCACCGGTTGTAATGCTATCCAGAACACGGGAAGGATCAAGCCCTGACTTTTTGGCATAGGCTATCGCCTCACAAACTCCAATCATATTCGATGCAATGGCAATTTGGTTTACTAATTTCGTATGCTGCCCTGCACCGGCTTTTCCTTGTAAAATGATATTCTCTCCAAGTACATCAAAAATAGGGGAAACTTCATTAAATACATGCTGTTCACCGCCAGCCATTATAGCAAGTGTTCCATTTTTAGCACCAACATCACCGCCAGATACCGGCGCATCTAATACATGGATATTTTTCTCCGCTGCTTGTTGGCTGATGTAAATGGCAAGTGCTGGTTTGGATGTAGTCATATCAACAATATATGAACCAGACCTGGCATTTTCAATAATTCCGTCTTCCCCAAAATAAATACTTTCCACGTCTGACGGATAACCTACCATAGTAATTATAACGTCAGATGTCTGAGCTAACTGAGCAACAGAATTTTTCCAGTTAGCACCATTGTCCAATAGTTCCTGTGCTTTCTCCTTTGTCCGGGTATAGAGATTGATGGAATACCCTGCCTTTTGCAGATTTAACGTCATACTTTTCCCCATTACGCCTGTTCCAATAACACCAATAATTGACTGCTTTGAAAGCATAACTTCTCACACCTCTCCTTTTCTTAACTGTTTCCATTATATTAGAAAACCTGGATTATCACCACGTTCAAAGGTTAAGGCTGCTTTCACTTTTTTCAGTATTGCGAACAAATTACAATAAAAAGTTCTGACCAACAAGGACAGAACTTTTTACTACTCGTTTAATATCCTGGAAATTCTTCAGTAATGATATTATCATCTTTCACCCCAGTCTCAAGCAGCATCTCTCGCATATCCCATACCATGCCGCCTGGACCAGACAAATAATAAATTGGCATTTTTACATCTGAAATATACTTTTTAAGCATATCAGCATCTATGTGACCACTTTCTCCATTCCACTTTGAGTCAGCTCGAGTCATTACTGGAACAAATGTAAAGTTATCATTTTCCTCTGCAAATGCTTCTAAATCATTCAAAAATGGTGCGTCATCAGGTGTCTTATTCGAATACAGCAACGTCATGTCATGCGCTGAATTATTAATGGTTGCCTGGGCAATCATGCTACGTACTGGAGTGATGCCAATACCTCCAATAATAAATACGGCAGGTGTTGATTCCGTTTTATGCAGGGAAAAATCGCCATATGGACCATTGAATTCAACCTCAGCTCTCTCCGGTAAATCCTTTAATACCTTCTTGTAAGCAGAATCACGTATTCTTGTAGCGATAGCTAATTTATTTTCAGCTGGTGCGAACACAAATGAAAAATCTCTTGAGTTTCCTTTTTCATCTGTCTCACTCGGTTCGATTAAATTAAACTCACCAAATTGTCCTGCCTTAAACTCAACTCCCTCAGGCTTTTCCCAGTGAAATAGCATCGTGTCATTCGCAATAACTTCCTTTTTAATTAATTTAATCGTATTAGACACATTATTCAGCTCCCTTCCATCTCAATCAAACAATCTATTTAGCTTTACCCAATATAACTAAATTTCAATCCAAAGCGTCGTGCCTGTCACTCCCCGGTTTTTGTCATTATATGTCGAACCAAAACTGAAAAGGATGCGCTCCATAACGGAAACGCACCCCTCGACTTATTCTATATCGGATACTTTTACAATTGCTTTGCCTACGTTTGCACCTTGAAATAAATCAAGAAATGCATCAATTGTATTCTCGAATCCTTCTGTGATTGTTTCTTCGTACTGAATTTTTCCTGCCTGCAGCCATCCTGCTAATGCTTCAGATCCTTCTTTAAAACGGGAAGCATAATCACCGACAGTGAAACCTTGCATTAATGCGCTTGATTTAATCAGATAGCTTTGAACACGTAATCCTATATCGGCCTCCTTGTTATTATAGGCAGAAATCGCCCCGCAAACAGGAATACGCGCAAATTTATTCAATAATGGAAGAACGGCGTCACCGATTTCCCCGCCAACATTTTCATAATAAACATCAATTCCGTTAGGACACGCTTTTGCTAATGCCGTTTTAATGTCTTCTGTTTTATAATTAATCACAGCATCAAATCTGAGTTCATTTTTAAGGTATGCTATTTTTTCATCTGAACCAGCAATACCAACGACATGGGCACCTTTAATTTTTGCAATCTGACCTACAACAGAACCAACAGCACCAGCTGCTCCTGATACAACAACCGTTTCACCTTCTTTAGGATCTGCAATATCAAGCAACCCGAAATAAGCTGTTAGACCTGTCATTCCTAACACGCTTAAATAAGCTGACGCTGGGGCAAGATTCGTATCAATTTTTCGTACCATAGATTCCTTCACAACTGAATACTCCTGCCATCCCAAAGCCCCTGTTACAACATCACTTTTCTCAAAATGTGAAGACTTCGATTCCACAACCTGCCCAATCACCGCACTTGTAATAACGGAGTCTAATTCAAACGGTGGGACATAAGACTTCACATTATTCATTCTTCCTCTTAAATAAGGATCAACCGATATGTAATTCGTGCGTATAAGCACTTCACCCTCAGCAGGCTCTCCAATCGGTACTTCAGCAAATTCAAAATCGTCTTTTGTCGGTGTTCCTGACGGTCTATTTATAAGTTTAATTTGTTGTTGCAATATGAGTCATCCTTTCCTGATTATCAACTTTATATTATCCAAATAGTAACATGCATGCAGATATTTTAAGGAAGCTGCCATCCCTTAAAAGGCTGACAGCTAATCCAGATTTATTATTTACCCTTGATTGTTAGGGCGAACAATCACTTCATTTACATCTACATTTTCCGGCTGGTTCACGGCATAAAATACAGCCTCAGCAATGTCCTCACTATTTAATGGCGTCATTGACCCAGCACTTTTTTTGAAATTAGAAAGAACTTCTTCATCCGTGATCGTTTCTGTAAGCTCCGTCTGAACTGCACCTGGAGAAATCGATGTCGTTCGAATGTTGCTTTGCGCCACTTCTTTTGCCAGTCCCTCCATCATAATACGAACTGCGAACTTAGTACCTGAATACACAGCACTGCTTGGAAAGACTTCATGTCCGGCGACAGAAGATGTGGTTAAAATATGGCCAGCGTTTTTCTCCAGCATATGCGGAAGTACTGCTGCTACACCATAAAGCACACCCTTGATGTTGACATCTACCATTCTGTCCCACTCATCTACCTTCAGGTTTTTCATAAAGGATAATGGCATTAACCCTGCATTATTGAATAGAACATCTATTTGACCGTATTCTTTTATGGTAAAATCAGCAAGTTCCTGCATTTGTTCTCTAGATGTAACATCCGTTTTCTTTATAGCAATGCTGCCATTATCAGAGCTGATTTTATTTTTGATTTCTTCTAATCGCTCTTCTCTACGTGCTGCAAGGACAACATTGGCACCTTCATTAGCAAACTTTTCGGCTGTTGCTTCACCAATGCCGCTGCTTGCACCCGTAACAACAATTGTTTTTCCTGTCATATTACCCACATAAATCACTCCATTATTTAGTCTGATACAATATTTTCCCCTGCTACCCTATTTTTAAACTAACCAATGTATAGACACTATTCATTGCATTTATGCTGTAAGAATCCACAACTGCCAAAAATAACGAGTACCACGCTTACGTGATACTCGATACTCGATAATAGACTTTATTTCATCCACTTCGGTTTGCCAAACCCTTTAAACTGTTCATCAATAATTCGCCCATTCTGCATCACAGCAAATCGCTGACATAATTTTTTGACAACCTCCATCTCCTACTACCCTACCTTTTCAGGCTACCTTATCAATTCCGGCAACCTTTAATGCGAACGCATCATTTTCAAAGACCGTTTTAGAAGCAACTAAGTAAAATCCCTGAAAAATCATCCCAATCGATTGTCTTGCTGTTCGCAAAGCTTTTGGAGGTAAGGTTAACAAATTCACACCGTCAACTAGGACAGCGCCTGAAGTCGGCCGTTCCAAAATGTTCATGCATCGAAGAACATCATTCTGCAGGAAGTAGTACGGCACCACACCTTTAAAGGTAGGTTGCTGTGACATCATAGAGCCTGTCCCTCCGTCACTCTGGATAAAATATTTATTTTTTTCGTTCCAAATATTTGTCAACAGAAAATTTTAACAGAGCAACTTACTTCTCTATCATCCTGATATCATGGTACACTGGAATCGTATATCTTGAGCAGTAAAAAAAGTACTGCATAAGTGCAAAAAAGGCACTCAACATTAAAGCTCGGTAAATGCCAAGTTTTCTAAAAATGGGGGAAATGTATGGGTAAACGAATATTACTTTTCATAATAACAAACATTCTGGTTTTAACGACGATTGTAATTGCCTGGTCGCTAATTACAACTTATACAGGGATTAGCGGTTCGTTTGAAAATAGCAGTGGTTATTTAGGAATTAATTATACATCATTAATGGTATTCAGCTTGCTGGTAGGTTTCATAGGATCGTTCTTTTCATTGGCAATATCACGCTGGATTGCTAAGAAAATGATGAAAGTTAAAGTGCTGGATCCAAATGATCAATTATCAGCACCTGAACGAGCTGTAGTTGAAAAAGTTCATCGACTTTCTCGAGCAGCTGGATTAGTCCATATGCCTGAGGTTGGGATTTATCAGTCTGGTGAAGTAAATGCATTTGCAACAGGCCCTACTAAGAAACGGTCGCTTGTTGCTGTTTCAGCTGGTCTATTGAATAACTTGGACGATAAAGCAGTTGAAGGTGTCATTGCTCATGAGGTAGCCCACGTATCTAATGGCGACATGGTAACCATGACATTATTACAGGGAATTGTTAACACATTTGTCGTCTTTTTCTCAAGGATTGCAGCAATTATTGCGTCACGATTTGTGCGTGAAGAAATGCAATTTGTCGTCCGTTTCGCGGCGATTATTATTTTCCAAATCTTATTCTCTATTCTTGGAAGTATTGTCGTCAGTGCCTACTCACGTCACCGGGAATATCATGCCGATCGTGGAGGCGCAGATCTGGCTGGTCGTGACAAAATGGCACATGCGTTGCGTTCATTGAAAAATAACGTAGGCCGAGCTAGTGTTAAGGATCGCACCGACGATTCAGCAATTCAGACAATGAAGATAAATGGAAAAAGCGGTCTAATCAAACTCTTCTCATCTCACCCTGATATTGATGAGAGAATAAAGCGATTAGAACAGCGCTAGCTTTAACCGGTGATCGATAAAATCGCATATAATTAGAGGGTACAAATCGCACGTGGGTTTGTACCCTTTTGTTTAGATAGCGATTGAACATCAGACGCAGGAAAGCAGCGTGAATCCTCATTCCGCTAATAGCAAGAAAAGCTGCTCCAACAGGGGTGAAGCGGATCCTCGTTCCGCTAAATGTACAAAATTAACCTAAAATGAGGGTTAAAATGATAAATAGCGGAATGAGGATCCTAAGCGAAGCCCAAAGTGAGGAATTTATAGTGAATAACGGAACGAGGATCCGTCCCTTAATTTTACTGTCATAATAGACCTAGAAATAAATGAATAACCTAGTAAATCTTGGGAAAGGTAGAAAAAACAAGGAGGCTCAAAACGATGAAAAAATTTCTGCTTTACATTGGGATATTTTCCATTATCGGATTAGTATTAGTCGGGTTTAATAACACGGAACAGCATTCTGATATGCGCGGAATGCATGAGCTAAGTAATAAGGAAGATATTTTAAGAGGTACCAACGAAGTGATCACCACTACAAAAGAATTAAAAAAGATTACAGAATCTGAAGAGTACAAAACCAGGGAAATTAACAAATTGGGGGAAGAAATTGAAAATAAATGGGACCGGATTGAAAAGAAAGTAGAAAGAGAGTACCCGGAAGATTACACAAATATCGAGAAAAGTCTCTATCCGTTAATTACAATGGCTAAAAAAGAAACACCCAACAAGAAACAGCTTCAGGGATTGTCCAACCAAACACTAGAAAAGCTAACAAACTTCAAGCACAAGATTGAATAGGAACAAAGGGGACAGGTTCATCGTCCCGCCCAAGCGGGACAGTGAAACCTGTCCCCTCTGTCCCGCTATTCTGCTGACTCGTACTCATGAACCCATACTTTCATATCGGGTTCCCATTTCATACCGGGGTGTATGGATAAGATAGCGTTCTTATATCCGTCTGCATTTTGATAGCCTTCCTGCATTGCATATTCATCTGTTATTTCTCCAAGTTTTTGTTCGTAGACATTTCGCACAATAAACGCTTGACCTTTTAGCGTCATGACCTCACCAACGTCTGCATAACGACCATTTCGGCGTGTTGCAGTTTTTTTGCCAGCGATTACTTTATCTATATCAGATTCAATTGTAACCAGCTTTTCAACTGTACATGTTTTTGGGGGTAAAACATTATTTTGTTCTGTCATTAAGTAGCCTCTCCTTTTATTTAGTATAAACGTTAAGAGATAACTAGGCTAATAATAATTCTAGGGACGCGAGACAAAGGGACTATCCCCTCGTTTCAAAACCGCCCACCGCCGGGCTGGGACAAGGTTCCTGGCCCCGATGTCCCACCCCTATAATAATTATTCCATTATTGTTCATACTAAGCTGTAAAATGCTACATAATAAAAGCAGGTGCATACATCTATGAATTCCCAACTCATTTCAATTATTATTCCTTCTTATAATGAAGCAAGTAACATTGAGCCTCTTTATCAGGCAATTGCTAATGAATTCGCCAGCATCAAATATGAATATGAACTTCTTTTTATTAATGATGGAAGTACAGATGACACATTAAATCGTATCAAACAGCTGGAATTAATCGATCGAAATGTGAAATATATCGATTTCACAAGAAATTTTGGCAAAGAAGTAGCACTCCTTGCAGGCTTTCAGCATGTTAAAGGAGAAGCCGTAATTGTCATGGACGCTGATTTACAGCACCCTTGCTCCTTAATTAAACCATTCTTACAAGGATATGAGGAAGGGTTCCATCAAGTCATCGCCCAGCGCAATCGAAAAGGAGATAGCCGGATACGGTCATACCTTTCCTCTCTCTATTACTGTATTGCTAACAAAGTCGTAGAAGTTGAACTTAAAGATGGAGCAGGAGACTTTAGGCTATTAAGCAGAAATGCAGTCGAAGCACTTCTGCTTTTAAATGAAGGTAACCGTTTTTCAAAAGGACTATTTTCCTGGATCGGATTAAATCAAAAAACGATTTATTATGAAAATGTAGCCCGGCAAAACGAAAAGCCCAAATGGTCAATCGCTAAGTTATTGAATTATGGTATTGACGGGGTCATTTCTTTTAACAATAGACCACTAAGAATTTGTTTTTATACTGGTGCTCTTATTTTACTCTTGTCTCTCACTTATATTTTTATTAACTTACTTTTTATTATGACTAATGGTATTACAGAACCCGGGTACTTCACCATTATATCTGCCGTTCTTTTTCTGGGGGGAGTTCAATTACTCTGCCTTGGTGTAATTGGAGAGTACATTGGAAGGATCTATTATGAAACCAAAAAACGCCCCCATTATTTAATACAGGAAACAAATATTTTAAAAGGAGAAAATCGTGAACGTAATCAGGCTAGAGTTTATAAGATTTATAATAGTGGGGATCATTAACACCCTAAATTATTATGGCATTTATTTGATGTTTAATTTAGTGCTTGGAATTAACTATATGGCATCCCATATTATTGGGTTTACGATTAGTTTAATTGTTTCCTTTTTTCTTAGCTCCTACTTCACATTTCAGGTAAAGCCGTCTTTAAAAAAATTCCTGCAATTCCCGCTAACTCAGCTTTTTAATATCAGCTTTTCATCCGTACTAATTTATTTATTTGTTGAGTATTTTTTTATTGATAGTACGATTGCTCCGATCGTGTCCCTATTTATTACTGTTCCTCTCACATTTTTGATAACGGGAAAAATTCTAAAGAAATAACGGAGAATACATATGCACAAAAAACGCGATCTTATTTTCCTTATAATCTCAAGCCTTATCGTTGCTGCGCTGGGTCACCTATTTTTTATATCAGAATGGTTTCAGGATAGATATATGGTAGGGCCGAATGATGGCTTACAGCAAATGGTTACATTTAAAAAACTTTTGTATGGGCAATATACCACTGGAAATTTCTTTTATTCCTATGAATTTGGTTTAGGCGGCGGTACGTACAGTCAATTGGCGTTTTACTTCTCCACATCATTTATGTTTATGTTAACAGCAGCTTTGGTTTATTTATTGCAAGCTGCACAGTTAGTCGGACCTGCTGATACATTATTTTGGGCGAATGCAGCTGTATTTGTCAGCATAGTTCGGCTGGCTATTATTATTGCGATAACAACTTACCTATTTCGTTATATGAAATGCAACTGGATGCCTGCTTTTACCGGGGCTGCTATCTATGGATTATCCGCCATCTATTTTCGCCATGCAACCTATTGGGAATTTTTTACGGATGCAATGCTATGGGTTCCAATACTTGTATTTGCTGTGGAAAAAATCATTCGTGAAGCACGAGGAGGCTGGTTCATTGGTGCTGTCGCAGTCACTCTCTTTAACAATTTTTACTTTGCGTATGTTAACTTGATTTTTATCCTGATTTATATCATTTTTCGTTGGAAAATTCAGTTGGAAGAGAATGAAACCAACCGACTGAGACAATTAAAAATGTACGTTGTCAGCGGAGTCCTCGGCTTAGGAATCAGTGCGGTTTCTTTTGTTCCTGCTGTTTATGGCTATTTGAATAATCATCGACCTCCATATAGCCAAGAAATTCCTCTATTTAATTGGGATAACATTTTATTTAACAGTCGATTCGTGATTATCCCTGCCCTTTTTTTAATACTACTCTTCCTATTCTCGTTATATAAGAACCGGACCTTTCGACTGTTTGCAGCGTTGAGCATTATATTTATACTTCTCCACTTCACTCCTATCGCAGCCAGCGCATTTAATGGATTTTCTGCACCTCAATATCGTTGGGAATATCTGCTTTCCTTTACAATAGGTGCTTGTGTAGCTTTTGGCTTAAAAGAGATAGATAAAATTAGCAAAAGGCAATTATCAAGGGCAAGCATTGTTGTAACTATTGTTTATCTTTTTACTATTTTTATGGATAAAAAAATAAGCATCATTTCTGAACTAAGTTTTGCAGTTTTAACTATGATGGTTATCACGATACTTTTGCTTTTTATGTTTATATTGGGAAAAGATCGAGTACGTCTTATTCTATTGTATACAGGACTTTTAATCATTCCTATTGTTTTTGCAAATGTGTTCCAATACGGGCTTTCTGTACCAGGAAAAGTAGATGAAGTTTCCAAAAATCATTTGCGAAGTGAAGATTATAATGGAGAAGAACAGCGACAAATTATTCAGCAGATTAAAGACCGTGAAACTGACCCATTCTATCGGATTGACTGGAAAGTTGGATCCTTTAATAATACTCCTATTGTACAAAATATTAATGGGATGAGTGTTTATGGAAGTATATTGAATAAGCACTTGCTATACTTTTACCTGTATGATCTAAACATTGACATGGGACGGGAAAGTGTTAGCCGGTATGCAACCCTTGGAAACCGCGCTAACTTATACAGCCTGCTTCAAGGAAAATATATGATCAGAGAAAAGGACAATAGCAGCCCTATTCCGTATGGATTCAACAAAATAATAGAATCAGAAAACTACATTGTATTACAAAATAAAAATATATTACCATTTGTACGTACAGCCAAAATGCTGTTCTCGGAACAAGAAATGAAACATACTTCAGTATTGGCAAGAGAATATGCCATGCTGGAAGGCGCGATTGTGCAGGACAAAAACAACGCTGCAATACCAAAAAAGCAGAATATAATTGATACAGCAGCTCTTGAAACAGTGAACGCCTCATATAATGACAATAAGCTCTCAGTTACAGATGACAAGGGTGGAATTAATATTTTAGTCGATGAAATTCACCCAGAAACAAAAGATTTTTATATTCGTTTTCATCTTGAAAACCTGGCAGCCGACCAAGGATTTACTTTAAAAGTGAATGATTATAAGACCACACGAAAGTCCAATCAGTCCGTTTACAAAACCTATGATGATAATTTGACCATTCGCGTTGCAAAGGCAGACAAAATCAAAATACGCTTGCCAAAAGGAGACTATATTTTAAAAGATCTAGCACTTTATCAGGAAAATTACTCAAAGTTGGAACAAGCGAAAAAACAAGCCACAGAAACGAAGAAGATAAACTGGCAAGATAACCGCATTACAATTACCTACAACAACCAGAATAATGACAATCTCATGATCCTGCCAATTCCCTATGAAAAAGGCTGGGAGGTAAAAGTAAACGATAAAAAGCAAGCAGTTAAGAAGGTTAATTACGCATTTGTTGGCTTTCCAATAGAAAAAGGAATAAACCATGTAAAGCTAATTTACTACCCACCATACTTTGGAACCGCACTAGTAATAACCCTCATAAGCCTCATACTATCTGTGGTGAGTTGGCGGAGAGCCAGAGGGAAAGGGCCCTTGTCACGCTAAAGCCGGAAATCCTGTACTGGGATAAGATTCCTGAGCCCAATGTCCCTCCCACCCAACTGGGACAAGGTTCCTGACCCCTATGTCGCGATGTTGCTTATTTTCCATTGTCCTTCTTGTTTGGTGAAGACAAATTCCATATCAAATATTCCGTGTAATTCGCTTTTGTGCTTTTGAACCAGTTTATATGTGGTTTCGTTTGATTTTTTTATAGTATAAGGTTCATCTTTGTTAAACATAGGATAGAGGTCTCTTGGAATCAGATACAGACTGCCATCTCCTTCATTTACGAAACCACTCCATATTGTTTGTGCCATATCTTTCGTCATAAAATCTGTAAATTGTTTATATAACTGCTCTTTTGTTTTTATCGTTTTAAATTTGTACCCAATATAGTCTTCATTAAATTTGTCATAATTTACATCAGACTTTATTCTTTCAAACATATTATTATAGTTGTCTAGAATCTTTAAAAAAGCTTTCTCTCTATCAGATTCATCTTCATTTTGACTTTGGTTTTCAGAGGTGTTGTTTTTAATTGTTTTCTTTGCATTATCACCGGAGCTGCCACTAGTTACACCTAAAAGTTCAGTAGACTTAACCTGCTCAGACGCACTTAGTGACTGTTGATGATCTTTTGGTGATTTTTCCATGCCGCTGCTGTTTTCTTCTGTTGTACCACAACCTGAGATCAGTAGCGTAAAAGCTACACTGATCATTAAAATGTGTTTCACAATAACACCCTCTCCATTAATTTCTATCTATTTAGACGAAATAGCATATGCAAATGTTTCATTTATATTACAAATTTCTCATCCTTTGTAATATTATTTCCACAATTATTTAAAATAACACCTTTGTTAAGAAGAGAGGTTATGGCACACTCACTCTCTATACTAATACAATCGAAACTCAGGTGAAAAAAGTGGCATCATAAAAAAATAAATATTTTTTAGATAAGAGTACACTTTTCTCCTAGCTGAAACGATAATAGTAGTGAGAGATGTATATTCTGATTGAACTTGCAAGTCTTGATGCCGGTACTTAAAAGCATTTACTGAAATTGACAGGTTAAGACTCTTATTTTATAATGAATTGTTATTTTTGAAAAAATTCGGAGTGATATATATGCATAATAAAGAACCCTACTTTATAACGGAATCAAAACAAATGTGTGAAGAAAGAGGGATGGATCCGAATGTCATGTCCCGCCCAAAAGTATTTTTATCCGAAAATGAACTAGCAGAAAAAAGAAAATCCTACAGCGAAATTTTGTCTGTTGTAAGTTTCTTTTCAAATAAACTATTAAATTCATTAGAAGGCACTCCAATATTAGTCGTTATTTCTGATGCGAATGGCTATCTCCTGGATATTGATGGTGATGAATCCATAAAGGCTACCACAGATCAGTTTGGAATTATATTAGGCAGCCAATTTACACAGGAAGACACTGGAACAAATGTTGTAAGTCTAACATTACAGCAAAAACATCCAATAAGTTTAATAGGTGAAAACCATTACCACAAGTTCCTCCAAAATATAGCATGCTATGGCGATACATTTGAATATACAGATGAAAAAAATTTACTTGGCAGTGTATCAATCATGATGCCGATTGAATTTCAGAATCCGCTCTTTTTAACGATGTTGTCACAGGCTGTTGATTCGATTGAAAGAGAGCTCCTGCTAAGAAAGCAAAATAAAAAGCTAAATATCATGAATCAAATCATGCTAAGCAGAACAAGTAATGGTATTGTCATAACAAACGAGAAAGGGATAACAACTGAGTTTAATGATTTTGCCCAAAAAATCTCAGACAATAGTAAAGATTCCGTAATAGGAAAAAACATCTGTGATTCACAACTGACAGGTGATTATTTTAAACAGGTCCTTGAACAAGAGAAAATCTTTAAAAATGAAGTCATACAATTTACAAATCAGCAAGGGGAACGCATTGTGTGTTTATTCGACGCACAACCAATCTATGAAGAAGAGAAAATGATTGGCGCATTTGGTCAATTTAGGGATATATCTGTTCGGTATTCTTTGCAGGAAAAATATAATTACTTAGCCTACCATGACGATTTAACTAATCTATCAAACAGACGATATATTAAAAAAGAAATTGAAACACTAATTGAAAGTATTAAATCTGGGCATAAAAGAAATCTGGCTATATTATTTTTAGACCTTGACCGCTTTAAAATAATCAATGATAATTTCGGCCATTCAAATGGTGACATACTTCTAACGGAAGTGAGCAAGAGGCTATCCAAGTGTCTGGAGGAAAGTGACGTGCTAGCCAGAATGGGTGGGGACGAATTTATTTTCCTGCTTAAGGACTTTGAAGATTTCAGTTATGTTACAAATAAGGCTGAGGAGATATTAGCCCAGTTCAATGCTCCTTTTCAAGTTGCAACAAACGAACTACATACTACTGCCAGCATTGGCATTGCAATTTATCCTGATTATCCAATCACACCTGAACAGCTTATGGTATATGCAGATAATGCAATGTATCAAGCAAAGTCACAAGGTAAAAATCGTTATGCGGTTTATACATCTGAATTATTAGTGGACTCTGTGGAGGAATTACAACTTGAAGCAGATCTGCGAAAAGCATTGGATCATAATGAATTTGTACTACATTATCAGCCTCAAATTGATAACAAAACCGGAAAAATAGTCGGTCTGGAGGCATTAATCCGCTGGAAGCACCCTAAGTTTGGTTTACTTTATCCAGGCAAGTTTATTAAGTTAGCGGAGGATAGCGGTCTAATTACGAAAATTGGCGAATGGGTAATAAATGAAGCATGTACCCAAAACAAAAAATGGCAAGAGGATGGCTGGGAACCAATAAAAATTGCTGTCAATCTATCTACACAACAATTTTTGACCCAGGATCTTGTCAAGTTTATGGAAGGAGTTCTGAACCGAGCAGAACTGGATCCAAAATATTTGGTCGTAGAAATAACAGAATATATGGCAATGGAATATGATTACTCCCTAAAAGTATTACAACAGCTTAAAGCTCTTGGTATTTGTATTAGTATTGATGATTTTGGTACTGGTTACAGCTCCCTAAAATACCTTAAGGACTTCCCGATCGATTATATTAAAATCGATAAATCATTTGTCGGAGAAATAACTGAGGATAATAATGATGCTGTCATTGTAAAAGCAATTATTACATTAGCACACAATCTTAGTATGAAGGTAATTGCAGAAGGGGTTGAAACAAAAGCACAGCTGGACTTTCTGCACCAATATTATTGTGATAAAACACAGGGTTATTTTTTCAGTAAGCCTATTCCAGCTGAAGTATTCGAACAAAATTACCTGCAATTGAAAAGAGAAATTAAGTCAAAAAATGAGAGGAAAACAGGTATATGAACACATCTGCATCTGTATTAGCTGCAAACTTTAAAAGATGGGGAGTCGACCATCTATTTGGTATTCCCGGTAAAGCTATCTCCCCAATAATATTTGAATTAAGGAAATATGATATAGAGTTTGTATTGTGCAAGCATGAGGCTGGTGGTGGCTTCGCGGCAGCCGGCTACTCGATAATGAACCAGAAGATTGGGGTTGCCCTTGGAACTTCTGGTCCTGGAGGTACTAACCTGTTAACAGCAGCTGGACAAGCGAAAGCAACACATACACCTTTGCTTCTTATTACAGGTCACCCATCCATGAAAGATACAGGTAAAGCTATGGGACAGGATTCAAGTATATTCGGAACAGATCTCCATGATATGTATAAATCAGTAACGAAATTCAGTGCCAGGGTGGAACGAGGAGATATGCTGCAATCCTATCTCCAGCATGCTCTGGAAAAAGCCGTGTCAGGTATCAAAGGACCTGTCCATCTATCAATCCCGTTTGATATTCTAATAGAAGAGATAGAACCGTTTGAAATTGATTTACCAAGTACAAATGAAATGATTTCACCTGCCATTGACAGTGTCGTTGAAAAATTGGATGCAGCAGAACGTCCGCTCTTATTCTTAGGAAAGGGTGTCCATTCAAGCAGAGCATATGAAGAAGTTCAGATGCTTGCTGAACACTGGAAAATACCAGTTATTACAACCCCTGGCGGTAAGGGGACATTTCTCTCCAACCACAAACTTTCGCTTGGAGCATTTGGATTGGGCGGCACAGTGGAAGCGACTGACTATGTCAATCAAGGTGTAGACCTATTAATCGTAATCGGATCCAAACTCAGTGATATGTCCATACCTGGTCTATCAAAGGAAATGTATCCAGAACATCTTATCCATTTTGATTATGACCCAACATTTATCGGAAAATCTATCAATGTACCGACCACACCAGTTCTTGGAGACATCCAATCTAATTTAAACGTTTTGTTAAGAGATATGCCTAAACCAGACAGTTCTGAGTTTTTAACTCCTATAAAGACGGAGCAATTAGAAAATAACCATCCAAATGAGCGAATGTCAGCAGTCACAGCATTAAAAGCTATGAGAAACGCTTTGCCTAACGATGCGATTGTCTTTGGAGATGATGGCAGCCACTCGTTCTACGGAATACAGAACTTTAACATTTATAAAGCCGGAACGTTCTTTTTTGATGATATTTTCGGCGCCATGGGAAATGGAATTTGCTATTCAATCGGCGCAAAACTAGCAGCTCCTGACAAAACGATTGTTTGTTTAGTAGGCGACGGCTGTATGTTTATGCACGGTACAGAAATTTCTACAGCATACAATTATGATTCGCCTGTACTTTTCATCGTTTTAAATAATGGAAGATTAGATATGGTAGAAAAAGGAATGAAAAAAATGACCGGCTCATCAACAGGCGGCGTTTATGAAACACCTTTAGATGCAGCGTTATTTGCTCAATCAATGGGATTACAGGCGTACACTTGCCAGAATTCATTTGATTTAACAGACCAGGTCAAACAAGCACTACATACTACAAAAGAAACCAAAAAACCGGTTGTCGTGGAAGTTTTAGTCGATCAGAATGAAACACCACCAACCATGGGGAGGCAATAAAATGGAAGACAGTAAGCGTTATGAAACCGGAATGGATGTAATGAAGGAGCTTTTTTCAGAAGAAGTCCGTAAAGGCATGGAAGGCATGAAGCAAATCTCACCCGACTTCTGGAAAATGATCGTTTCATTCGGATTCGGTGATACATATTCAAGAGAAGCATTGTCGCTGTCTCAAAAAGAGATCATCACGCTAACAGCACTAATCACGCAAGGCGCATTTGATCAGCTCAAGGTTCACCTGCAGGCAGCTCTCAAAGTCGGACTAACAAAAGACGAAATCAAAGAAATTATTATCCACTGCTCAGCCTACACCGGATTCCCCAAAGCAGTTCAAGCAATGGGAATCGCCGGCGAAGTGTTTGACGGGACATAAGGAACAGGTTCCTTGTCCCAGTCAGTCCACTGTATTTCACCGAATCCGGTCAATAACACTCTTGGATAAACCAGTTATTCTTGATAATTGCCTAATCGTCACCGCATTCAGTCCTTTAAGCTCTAAAATAATCGCATTCCTCTCTTCATTTTTCATTTGTTGCAGAGCACTACTGTTTGGTATGCCTAGTTTTACCAAATAATTCTTTACTTCGCTATCGGAATACCCAACCTTCACATGATCCTCTAAACAATGTTCATCACTATTAACTTGCATATATTCGGCAAACAATTGAATCGCTTTATTTCTACCTGGGGAAAATAAGTTGAACCCTTTTTGGCAGTTTTTTAAGCGAGTGGTAACTGACATTCAGAAAAAGCGGGACAAAGGTTCCTGTCCCCTATGTCCCGCTCATCCCACTTCACTTATCATTTTGTGTACTTTGGCTATTTCTTCGTCTGGGACTAAGTAATAGTAGGTACCGTCGATTTTCGTTCCGCTGCCTTTTAGCATGTAACTAACTGTATTCTTTCTGACATTTTTGTAATTAAATAACAAGTCCTTCATATCGTCAAAGTCCATGTTTGTTGCCATATTTTTACCCAGAACATCAATCATATTATCAATCTTGTTTACCGATGCGATACTGGAACCTTTATCAATAATGGCTTCAATAACCTGGCGTTGACGTTTTGTTCTGCCAAAATCACCATTTGGGTCTTTATACCGCATACGGACATACCCCATTGCCTGTGGCCCATTTAGTGAAATTTCACCTTCGGCATAGTGGTAGCCTTTTTTATAATAACCTGTATCATACCAATCCAATTGATTATCAACAGTAATTCCGCCAACAGCTCCAACCATTTCAGTTAGTCCTTCCATGTTCATTTGCACATAGTAGTCTAAACTTATATCCAGCATACTTTCGACTGTAGAAATTGACATATCTGTTCCGCCAAAAGCATAGGCATGATTGATTTTATCCTTAATGCCTTCACCAACAATAGTTGTTCGCGTATCGCGAGGGATACTGATTAATTTCATCTTGTTATTTTTCGGGTCAAGCGAAAGTACCATCAATGCATCTGAACGGCCACTGTCACCTGCACGTTTATCGACTCCTAACAGCAGTATGTTCAGTGGTTCCTGTGCCTCAATTTTCTTTTTTCCTATTTCATGATCAATGGAAGATACTTTTTTATGAATTTTTTCATTAACGGTATCCTTGGCATCATTATAAATGGAGAAGGCATATGCACTCACTCCAAGCCCCAGAACCAGAATTATCGCTAAACTAATTTTAAGCCACAGTCGTTTTGGCTTTTTGTTTCTATTTAAACGCTTTTGTTCTGACATGTATAAATACCTCTATCCGTGGAGATTTCTTGTCTTCTATTGTAAAACAAATACATTATACCATTTAGCAAAGGTAGTTTACTAGTTACATTTTGATGTCATAGGTATACGATACCTTAACACTTCAGACAAGACTCATCACTGAAAACCCAATGTCAATATACAAAAAATAAGGCGATAACAAGTCATTCAACCGACTTTTACCGCCCCTATTTAATTTAACATATAGATTATCCGACATAAACCGGGAAGTGACAGGCACCCACCACCAGCTACTTCTCCGGCGCTAATTCTATTGCTTGTTTCAATGCTTCCAGCATGCTTCTTTCGTCTGCTATACCTGTACCTGCGATGTCAAACGCTGTTCCATGGTCAACACTTGTTCTGATAATTGGCAGACCTACTGTGATATTCACTCCAGCTTCAAGTCCCAATACCTTAATTGGTCCATGCCCTTGGTCGTGATACATGGCGAGGACGATATCAAAGTCACCGCGTTGCGCTCTAAAAAATAGCGTATCAGCTGGAAGTGGACCTTCAACATTCATTCCTTCTCCCGTTGCACGATCAATAGCTGGGATGATCTTTTCTTCCTCTTCTCCATAACCGAATAAGCCATTTTCTCCGGCGTGAGGGTTGATTCCGCACACACCTATTTTAGGTTGGTCTACTCCAGCATTTGTTAGTGTTTCATGTGCTAATCGAATAACTTTATAAACACGTTCCGGATTAATCATATTAATAGCATCGATTAGACCGACATGTGTCGTTACATGAATCACCTTTAATTTAGGGGAAGACAGCATCATGGAAAAATCTTTCGTACCCGTTAACTCAGCCAGAATTTCTGTATGGCCAGGGTAAATATGTCCACCTTTATGCAATGCCTCCTTATTTAAAGGTGCAGTACAAATTGCATCAATTCGTCCATTGTTTGCGAGTTCTATTGCAGTCCTTAAATATTCAAATGCTGCATTTCCGGCCTCTGCAGAAACCTGTCCAAATGGCAGTTCTCCCGGAAGTAAATCAAGATCATAACAAGCAATTTCACCAAATTTTGTTGTGAAATCAGAATCACCATCTACTTCCTTAATCGTTAATTCAGTATTCAGCAGTTCGGCAGCGCGCTTCAGCATTTTAGCATCACCAATTACAATTGGGTGGGACTGATCATATAAATGCTGACTTTGTAAACTTTTCACAATAATCTCCGGACCTACTCCTGAAGCGTCCCCCATCGTAATACCCACTATTGGTTTATTGCTCATTATTATAAACTCCCTTCAATTCCTGCATCGCATTATAAATCGAATCCTCTTTTCCAAATGCTCCTGCTTTTGTTACAACTGTATATTCAGAATCTGTACCGATTAGTGTGCCTAATGGAATCCCTGCTTCAACCTGTTTGATTAAACGGAAGCCTATTCCACCTAGGTGACGCGAGGTGTCTTTTGCTGTATCCCCACCAGTTAACACCAAACCAGTAAGGCCCTTATTTTTTTCAGTTATTGTTGCCACGATTTCGCCGATCGCCCCAGAGATACGTTCCCCAATTTGGTAGCCAGTTAAATTAAGATTTTTTCCAATCTCCATAACTTGATCCCTTACGTCCTGATTAGAAGGAACATACAAAACAATATCATTCCCGTTTTCTAATCCTTCAAGCAAATCTTTAACAGTATTCTGTCTTAAGTTTTCCCAATCATTCCCAAAAGTTTGCACGGGATCCAGTTCAACCGCTGTTACATTAGGTTGGTTGACCGCATAACGCACTTGATTCTGGGTTACCTGTGATAAACTTCCGCAAACTGTCATGACACGATTGGATTTGGCAAAAGATCGTTCACCTGCCTCCTCACTGATTCCAAGTACTTCAGGAAGGACCTCTGCTAGACCTGCAGAACCGGACCAAATAACCCGTTCGGAAACAGCAACCATTTTTTGAGCTGCTTTTTGTAAATCCTTCTGTGTTTCTGCATCACAAACAACATAGCTTACCTCATTTTCCTTAAAGCTATTAACTTTTTCCTGAAAATCAGACAGATCTGCTTCAATATCTACTTTTTCAAGCAGGCCCACCGGTTGTCCAATTTCATTTTGCAAAAGCGCAGGAATGGATGATTCCGTCACAGGATGCTTCGGGTCTTTTGATATTTCTGTTTCAGCTATTTTCTCACCGTTGACGTAGTGAACTCCCTCTTTCGTTGTTCTGCCAAGCGGAGGAAAAGCCGGAGCAATAAATACAAACTCCGGTTTAAATACATCATACAGGGCCTGCAGCTCGGTTCCAATATGCCCCCTTAGGGTAGAATCCATTTTTTTATAAATAGATAAATAACCTTCCTGTTTTAAAAACTGACCAGCCTGCTTCGTCACATAAGCCGCTTCATCCTTAGACAACGCACGTGAATTTGTATCGATGACAACTCCGCTATCAAGGTTATTCTGATCTTTCGGGATATCAAAAAGAACGGAAGTATTGATCCCTTTTTCTGTGAGCTGCACGCCACTATCATTTGCTCCAGTTAAATCGTCTGCAATAATACCTATAATGTGTTTCATGTTGATTCCTCATTTATTAACAGATTTATATTATTCAACTACATAGTCGTCTGGTACTTTAACACCTTTTTTGTCTAACCGCTTCACAAGAAAGCCGATATATACTGGAAGCAGAATCGCTGTTGTAACAGTTGATGCTGCCACCTGCACTGTAGCAAGGTCAACGTGTGATGCAAAGCTTGCGCTGGCAGCTGCAATTGCTGCTGGTGTTGCTACTGCGTTACCTGCTGTTGAACCCTCTGAAGCACCAGCAATCGGATTCCACTTAAATGCTTTGAAGATGAAGTACCCTGCTGTACCAGTTAAGAATACAGTTGCCAATCCAAGAATAATACCTGACAATCCACCATCAATAATTGCGCCAAAGTCAATTCCCATACCTAATGCAAAGGCGAAGAACGGAATTAACATGGAACTTCCTTTATCAAAGAACTCTCTCATTTCTTCATCTAAATTACCTAATACCATACCAACAATTATTGGTAATAATACCGCGATAAATGAAACGAATGAAAACAGCCCGTCAACGAATCCCATAGCACCGAAAATAGATAATGCTACCATTGTAAAGAATGGACCATCATTTAACGCAAGCAACGAATATGCAGCACGGTCTGTTTTATCACCATATTGACCAACCAGCGCCACATACAAGCCGCCATTACTGTTAGTCATTGCAGCAATAATCGCAATCGGCGCTAAACCTAACCAAAGACCATTTTCTCCAGCTAACATATATGCAATAAGTCCGAATGTTGCACCTACTATCCATTTGGTCGTCAGTAATGTAGCACCTTTACCAAGGCTGACCCCGACATTTTTCAAATTAATTTGTGCTCCTGTACATAATAGGAATAGTGCAATAAGTGTGCCTGCCCCATCTACGAATAATGCCTGTGTGAAGTTACCAATCCTTAGTAAATCAGGCGCGATAGTATTAAGTGTTGCAGCAAGCAATAACGGTACTACCATCATACCTCCAGGAACTTTTTCTATCGATGCTTTAATTCTCATGTTTATCCCCCTCATAGTATATTGTTTAATAATTAAACACAAAATATAAAGTAAAGCGTTTTCATATTTTATGATAAGATATCATGATATAAAATGCAACATATTTTATCTATTTTCTTTTTCACCAAAAAATACTTTAATATATTGTTGCATTTTTAAACATAATATAAAAAAAGAGAACCCTATCTAGGATTCCCCTTACTGCTTCAATTTCCGCCATAAAGTTGAACGATTAATATTCAGCCTTTTAGCCGCTTTTGATTGATTGTTCCCTTCTTCTTCTAATACCAGTCTGATCACCTGTTGTTCTATTTCTTCTAAGGTTCCGTTAAGCGACAGCTTTTTATCATTAGACGTCAACATTTGTTTGTATTTACTCATCAATTCTTTTACATGGAAAAGTTCTATAAAATTTGCCGTCGTCATCCTGCTCAATTCTCTGATTACTTTTTTTAATTGAGTAAGATTTCCTAACCATTCAAACTGCAAAAGATATTCAATTGCATCTTGTTTCATCCCGATTGTTTCAAAGCCGTTTTCAGCATGAAATTCAGCTAAGAAATAATCAACAAAAGCTCCAATATCTTCTTTTCTCTCCCTTAACGGTGAAAGGTGAATGACATGATCCGAAATCTTCTGATAGAGCTCTTCATCATATGCACTGTTTTGCACAAGTTGATCAAGCGATTCATTAGCTAGTACAATAACTTGCATAGTATCTGGTATATTACGCAATAAGTTTTTAATGGTATCCTGCATTTTTGCAGACAGTGCTTCAACGTCTTTTATAATAACTGTACCGTACTTTATAGCTGCAAGCTTTTCTTGTACATTATCTTCACTTGTTAAGTGGCCACCCTCTAAAACAACCATAGGAGACCCCTGGCCAAATTTTTCAAAATGTAATTCTTGGGCAACCGTATATTTCCCTGTTCCCGGCTCGCCGATGATACACAGCATTTCATCCGCGCTTACAAATTGCTGAATACTATTTCGTAAACGCTTTGCTTCGTCACTCTCTCCAATAATCGGGACATGCACTGGGGCACCAATAAGTCTAACTGCTCTATTATCAGATTTCACCTGTGAGGAATGAACAGTTATCCCTATGATACCTTCTGACTTACTTACCAGAAAGCCTTGTAATTCGTATACAGTATTTTCACCTTCAACTTCAGTCCACTGATTTGTTTCATTTTCCAGTACCCTCTTTATCACCTTCGAAATAACAGGTGAATCTAGTATCTCATGACACTGGTTCTCTTGTTCATACTTTAAATTCTTCTCAATTACTTCAGCATTTTCATTCAGTAATATAACCGGGAAAGGCATCGAATTGAAAGTTTCCTGAAAATAATAGAATTGGCTGTTTACCCTGCGAAAGAAGTTATATACTCTTATTCCTTCTTCAAAAGCATCTGTAACGGCTTCTTTTCCGGACGTAATCAGAACCCCGCGCAATCCAACCTGCTCAGCAACCTCAACAGTAATAACATCACCAATCACCACTGCGAAACCTTGGTGCTTTAGTTCCTCCAAGTGACCTCTCACTTCAGTTCTGGATTTAATTGTGATCATCTTTACATCAAATTCTAAAATATTGCATATAGTTGCTGCCCCTTGAGAAATATTCGCGTAGCCAACGAGCGCAACCCCTTTTTTGATACCACGAATGAGAGTAAAGACACGCAGCATATCATAGCCAGTTATATCGATATGCACAACAGGTATTGAAACTTCATCCTGAATCATCGTGGCTGTTCCACCACGACTGATGATTAGCTCATACCCTTGTTGTTCTGCTAATTTCGCAACCTTCACACCTTCCTCAAGGTTAGCTATAGTCACATCCAAGTCAATATCTTCAGGTGAATCCACTTTTTTAGCCGTTTCTGCCAGACCTTGATACGGAGCAATCAGGAGTGTTTTTATCATCTTCCATCCCTCACTTGTTGCATATTTCAACACTTTCATTATTACATATAGATTAATGAATGTCATGTGAAATACTAAATACCGGAATGAATAGGGATGAAAATAATTACTCCTTTTCGTTAAAGATTCACTTAAAAAGCTTGCAAGACTACAATGCCCTGCAAGCTTTTAATAATCTACTAATAAATTCCTACCTGGTCAAATCCACTAGCAACCTCTTCAGCTTCCACACTCCCTTCACCATAAATATCTACCGCTGACTGTACGATAGCAGACCGTGCAATACTAAAATCAGAATTAGGTGTCAAGTAGGTGGTTAATGCACGATAGTAAATATGCCCAAGTTTATCCTTGCCAATTTGCTGACCTATTAGGTATGCAGCGTGATTTGTGATGGACGAGTTAACGTGAACACCACCATTATCTACCCAAATTGGCATGTCGTAGAATTCATCCATATGCTCAGGATACATTCCGTCACCGTATGGCGCTCTTGCTTCAGATACTGCAAACTGGTCCGGATTACTTAAGCTGCGTAATGCAACTCTTCCCTCTTCAATGGAAGCTGGCGCCATAATGTCTTCACCCAATTCCCAATCATCTTCATCGATAAGGGCCCCAAACACATCAGCAAATGACTCATTCAATGCTCCCGATTGATTACGATATCGTAAATTTGCAGTATGACTTATCACACCGTGTGTCATTTCATGGGCAGCAACATCAAGTCCTGCCGAAAGTGGTACCATGAACTCACCATCCCCGTCACCATAGGTCATCTGACGTCCATTCCAAAACGCATTATTATAATTGTTACCAAAATGAACATAAGATACGATAGGCATTCCATTGCCATCAAGGGAGTTACGGTCATGTTCATTCAGATAATAATCGTATACAGTTTCTGAATTATAATGTGCATCTACGGCCGGGGTTTGGTACTCATCCATCCAAGACTCACTCTTGTTTTCAAAAATATCTCCGGTGTTATAATCGTATGTGTAAATACCTTCTAGGTTTTCATGCGATTCATCATATAATTTAAAGGTAGTACTTTCATCAGGTTGTATTTCCATCGTTGTGTGAAGCTGTCGCTTTTCACCATGTACTCCTTCGCCTACCCCTATATGCGCCTTCTTTTTAATATCATTGGCGTGCAATAACGCATTATACTTATCAATGACATCACCCGATTTGGCATCAACGAATACAAACCAGTTGCCAGGTTCTTCTCCCAGGAAATTAACATTAATTTTATAGGCAAGATTGCTTTCTCCTTCGAATGAATAAATAACGAGATTAGAGGTAGGTTTATACGCTAGTTTTTCTGGAGCATTCACGGATGACTTAGCTTGTTGAAGAGCTTCACTGGTGTCAACGGAAGGATTGGTGTTAATCACATTATCTTGAACTACTTTATTAAGGTTGCCATTTACTGCAACAACCTCATTTTTCTCATTAAAGTGAACAATTACTTCAGTACCTTCTACAGGCACTCCACTTTTCGTTTGGTTAAAACGAATGTGTGTCATTCCAAAATCGTCTTTTTGAATATCTTTTACCTTTAAGCTTTCCTCCGGATTCTTAATCCCAATCTTATTCACATTTTGCTTCAGGAAGTTAACCGCATTTGAGGCATTGCTGGCGGAAAACTTTTTTGCGACTTTCTCCTTAACGAATATCGGGACATTGGCTTTTGCATTCCACGTCTTCTCTTCTTGTACACTACTAAAACTGGAATCTTGCGGTTTAGCTAACACGTCACTCACTGTGACCGAGCCAACTAATAGTGCCGATGACAGAACAACAGGAACAATATACCTTTTCTTCAATATTATACCTCCTATTTGATTTGATAGTTTAATTATAGATTAATAGATTACTAATTTCATGATTAATTAGAATTGTTTTAATTTTTGGATAAATAGTTATGTATACCTAATATTATTATTGAATTGGGTAATAGAGGCTATCTTTAACCTCATAAGAAATGCTAGCGATTAAAACGAAAAAAGCACCATTCAGGCGCTTTTTTCGTTTTTCACTATGTAGTTCATTGCTGCTTCTTCATGGTAATTAATTTTCTTTTTAAGTTCATGTTTAAATCCCTCATCAAGACAATCGGAGACAATAGTTGATAATTCCCGCAGTCTTAATTGATGCCAAAAAAACCTACCACGATAGTAAAATTTCTTCAAACATATTCCTCCTTGCAATACCATAAATCGACGGAGGTCGTATTCGATATCTGGCAAGCATTGTCATTCGACTTTAGCCCCTGTAGTTTTGCGTCACCGCTTTTCAACGATTTTGCCCTTTCGTACGATTTATGTTGTTAATTGTATTATCGTGTATATAGTCATGGTTTTTAATAGTTCTTTACACCTATTTATATAAATTTGGTACTTTAGGAAAACTATACTCCAAACTGTTATAATTCCATTACATACTTGCTAAAAAAGGGGACAAAAGCATTGATTAATGTATACACAGATGGGGCATCAAGTGGCAATCCGGGAATTAGTGGTGCTGGAGTTTACATAAAAGCAAACGGAAAAATATACGAATATTCATTTCCATTGGGAGAGATGTCCAACCATGAAGCAGAATTTCATGCTGTGTTGAAAGCATTAGAAATTTGCCAGGAGAATTTTCCGGATGAAATACTGTCATTTCGATCGGACTCAAAGCTTGTAGTAGACGCAATTGAAAAAGACTTCACGAAAAACAAAACCTTTCTCCCCTTACTTGAAAAAATAAGAGTTGCTTCAAGTAACTTCCCCTACTTTTTTATCAAGTGGATACCTGATAAAAATAACTACGCAGATAAATTGGCAAGAAAAGCAATTCAACGGGACGGAGGGTCAGGTTCCTCGTCCCAATAAGGAGAAAAAGCATGATTATTTTGTAGAAAAAAACATAGAAAGTCACCCCATTTTTTGGAGTGACTCCCACTATTGTGATCACTAGCTAGTGTTGAAGATCCACAACAATTCTTGAAGAAAACTCTGGCGTTTCATATTCAACATCATCTTCTATTAAGTTAAATGATGCAACGAACTTGTCATCTTCCGTATGGTAATCAATAGAGGTCAACACCGGACTATCATCAACCATAACAGTGCCTCCTTTTTCATTCAGATCACCATTAATTTCCCCATACGGTATTTCCAGCTGTAACAATCCTTCACTTTCTGTAATTTCATAGTTGTCAACAGTCTTATTTAAATCAAGAACAATCCTAGAATAATTTGAATGGATTCCGTACCGGATATTTTCTATAAATGTAGGTGAAACTCTAACATCTCTACTAGCTGTATAGTCATTAAATTCTGCTGTTATCTGACCTTGTCCTTTATTTTCAGCATGGAATTTACCATTTTCTACATAACCAATATCATTTGAAACGGTCCAATCTACTAACGCAGGATCAATCTCTAGTTCTTCTCCATTTTTATCAAATCCCTTTAATTCTAATTCAACACTTTGGTCAGTTGAGGCGGTTAAATCCAAGGGTAAAATACCCAAGTTTCCCTCTTCTTTATATGGATTAGAACCACTCGGATATGGATTATATAATAAATATTGGTTACGAACCTCTGAAACCCATGTATTTAACTCCTCTTCCCAAGACGCGATCACTTCATCAACCGGCATATCATTCATGATCATGTCTGGTACATCAGGATCTCCAATTAGGTTTGCATAACTGGAAGTCATCTCAAACTTTTCTGGATCCTGATCACGTATAGCATCAACAAGGTTTATTCCTAAAGAAACCAAGTCTATTTCAGACGGATTATCAATGTGTACTTGTACGCCACCAACGAGTTCTCCTTCATATTTTCCAAACATTGGAGTGAAATACGCTGATCTAAAAGTAACTCCATTAATGTCACGGCTATTCATTTCCTCAGCCAAACCTTCACCGTCTATCCAGGGAGCACCTACCATTTCAAATGGCCTGGTAGTACCCAGCCCTGTCGATAATGATGTGTCATCCAGCAACTCAGTTCCTGCATATAAATATGCTGTTTCTTTGGTTGGTATATTAGGTGATGTCATAACCCAAGGAAGTCCAGTATCCTCAAAATGCATTGAGCGTTTCCAGCCTTTCATTTTGGATACTTTCAGATCAACACCCATACTGTACTCATGATTCCACATTGTTGCTAATTCACCGACAGTCATACCGTGTCTCACTGGCAAGAGAAATCTGCCCATGAAGCTGACTGTATCCTCAGAACGTAGCGGTCCTTCAACTTTCGTGCCGCCAATTGGATTTGGCCTGTCCAATACAATTAATTCTTTATTGTATTCTGCAGCTGCTTCCATAGCAAAACCTAGTGTATAAATGTACGTATAAACATTTGAACCGATATCCTGTATATCAAACAGGAGCACATCAACCTCTTCCAACATTTCTTCTGACGGTTTCCAAGTTGACCCATATAGGCTGTAAACCGGTAGTCCAGTTTTCTCATCTATATAGGATTCAACGTATTCTCCTGCTTCACGATTACCGCGTATACCATGCTCTGGTCCAAACAAGGCTGTTAAGTTAACATCAGGATGATTATATAATAAATCAATACTGCTCTCTAAATTACTGGAGACGCCTGTTGGATTAGTAATTAATCCAACACGCTTGCCCTTCAGCCAATCCAGATTATCTTCCAGCAACACTTCAACACCAGGCATTACACCGCTTTTCCCATTATTGCCTTTGTCACTATTCGCACTCGAAGTTGTCAGGGCAGATGACATAATCAGTACTAAAACCATCATTGCCATTAATAATTTCTTAAACTTCATCGAAACACTCCTTAATGAATTTTTGGTAAAATTACGCCAAATTTACATTCATTCTTTCGGTTTACTAGCGCTTTTTCCTTCAATCATACGATCAACTTTCTCGTTCAATTCATGCTGACTCCGGTATATCTCAATCATTTCTTCAATAAGACTCTTTTCCGACATTACAGTCATTAAATGGTCCTGCGCATGAACAAGTAAGACCGGTAAATTTTCTAATTTTTGTTTTGAATCTTCCTGGATAAATTCCGTTTGTACTTTATGCGCCTTTAGAAGTTCATCTGAAGCTTGTTTAATTTTTGACTCAACTTGATCAAAAGCTGCATTTCTAGCTTCCTGCAGTGCTTCATGCAAATAATTTTTTGCATTTCCCGCATGTAAAATGATACTCATAGAGAATTTTTCAATGTCCATTTAGATATCCCTCCATAGTGGATCAGATGTATCGAGTGATTTTGCAACCAATCTTTAATCCTGTTGTCTACTAATATTTCTAATTCTTTCATTCTAGTAAAATTATAACTTGATGCCCTATTCAACCATGAGTCCAAAAATGCAGGATGACACATAATTTCTGTAGTTCCAGGCTGCAAATTCGAGAAAATATTTAATAGGTAGTCTATAGAGACATTTTCTTCACCATAAAAATCATAATAAAGAAAATCCGTAGTAGGAACGCTACCTGTTTGTTCCGACCCTGTGAATGTCCGCACAGGAATCTGATAGCTTTTCGCAACTTCCAGTACTGCTTCCAATGCATTCGGGATATGAAGATGCATATGATGATGGCTGTCTATGTGGGTCACATCCCCATACCATCTATACAGTATTTCAAGTTGGGCTTTTAGTTCATTCTTTATATCCTCCTTTTTAGCAGATTCCATCAATTCTTTTCCTTTTAAAAAATTACCAGCATGATCAGTTAAACTGCTATTAGATGAAAAAATTGGCTGGCCAGCATCTAGTACGAGATGCAAGCCAATTCCAAGATTCGGGTATCTTTTCGCTTCTTCTAAACTCTGCTTTGAAAATTCTGTATTAACCATTGCTGTTGTACTTGTTAACATACCATACTTATGGGCATATAAAATGCCGCAAGATACCCCAGGTGTAAAACCAAAATCATCAGCATTAATAATTAACCTCGTGGGGGACTTTTCCATCAGTAATTTCTCCTTATTCTTCATCCTTGGACGCAGCTACTTGATCATTTTGTTCTTTTACTAATTCTTCTTCTACTAGCTGTTTATCATATAAACGGAAGAACGGATAGTAAATTAGTATCGCAACTACAAGGTTAGCCATCATTAGCACTCCACCGCGCCAATCACCAGTTGTCAAAATACCTGAAAACGGTGGTGGTGTTGTCCATGGAACAATGACATAAGGTTTGCCTACAAAGCCAAGAGACATGGAAAAGTACGTTATTACCCCGACTGCTAATGGTGCCATAATAAATGGTATGAACAGTAGTGGGTTCATCACAATTGGCGCCCCGAATACAATAGGCTCACTAATATTGAAAAAACTAGCCCAAATGGAACCTCGTCCTAATCCTTTTAAGTGTTTTGACCGCGCTCGCCATACAAACAAAATAGTTAGTGCAAGTGCCATACCTGAACCACCTACAGCCCACCAAATCGCCATAAATGGCTGTCCCACAATGTGTGGTAATGCTTCTCCTGCTTGCTGTGCTGCCACATTTTGTTCAGTTAGACTGTACCAAATTGGTGCCATAACACTGGCAACAACTGAAATTCCATGAATACCAAATGACCACAGCAGATGAATTAGGATGATTGCTACCATAGCTCCCCATAAACTGCCCCCCATTGCTTCTAGAGGTTGACGCAGAACAGCACTTACTATGCCGTGCAATGATAATTCAAATGAGGATCTTAAAATCAAATCTACTCCCCAAACGATAAAGATAATTGCAGCACCTGGAATTAGTGCAGTAAATGCGCGCCAGACTGAAGGTGGAACCCCATCAGGCATCCGGATAACTATGTTTCTCACTTCAAAAAAACGGTAAACTTCAACAGTAAAAATTGCTAAAACAATGGCAATAAACAGGCCCTCGCTGCCCATCAAATTTAGCGGTATATTCCCTTCTTCAGTAAGCGGTGTCGCAACAAAAAAGGCCGCCAGACTGAGAACACCTGCTGATAACTCATCCATTTTATAGCTTTTAGCAAGACTAAAGGCTATTGAAAATACTGCTACCAGACCAAGCAGTCCAAACGTAGCATTTACAGGTATACTAAGTGACGGAGCATACGGTGCCATGAATTCTGACCATGATTCCACTGGTGGAGAAGAAATGATCAGAAAAATACTGCCGATAATTAACAATGGCATAGTTGCGATAATCCCATCCCGTACCGCCTTTAAATGCCGTTGCTCTGCTAATTTCCCAGCAACTGGCATAAAGTATCGTTCCATAAAAGCATTAAAACCATTCATGATTATTCCTCCCTTTTATAATTTTATTTGATCAGTTTAAGTGCCTGATCAAGCACTTTTTCACCATCAGTTGTGCCATAAGCTCTCATATCGATAATATCAATCGGTGTATTAGCTTCTTCAGCTTTCTTATAAAGTGCATTTTTCTTATATCGAATCTGTGGACCTAGCAAAATAACATCAGCTGAAGCCAGTTGACTATCGATATCATCAACAGAATGTGCGTTGATTTCTGCATTAATATCCCTATTTTCTGCAGCAGTCTTCATTTTCTCGACAAGTAAACTGGTGCTCATTCCTAAAGCGCATAATAATGTTATTTTCATAATTTTTTACCCCCTTATTAAATTTCTTGATAAAACTGCGGTAAGTATTGCTCATTTACCGGCAACATATCTGCCAAAATATTTTTTGCTCGTTCTACAGATGGAATAAGCGGATGCAACGTCAATGCCTGTAGTGCAGTCCCTTTATTTCCTGTAACAGCTGCCTCCACAGTCAATTCTTCATATGCCTTTACCTTCTGAAGCAGCCCTCTGATCTGGGTTGGAACTTCTCCAACTTGGAGTGGTGTAATTTGATGTTTCTCTACTACACAATTTACCTCAATACTGACATCATCCGGTAAACAGGATATTGCCCCATTGTTTCTCACGTTTAGGGTGTGAACCTTTTTTGAATCTGAATGAATTGATTTGATTAAATTAATAGCAGCTTCTGAATAATATGCACCACCTCTTTTTTCAAGAGCTTGAGGCTTGTCCTGCACTTTTGGATTTTGATAGATTTCAAATAATTCCTTCTCAACTTCCTGTACTTGATCAGCACGAGTTTCATTATCCCGAAGTTGTTCAAGCTGTTTTTCAAGGATCTGATCAGTTTGATAATAATATTTATGATATCCACATGGTATTGCTTGCA
This sequence comes from Virgibacillus sp. JSM 102003, assembly GCF_041949995.1. Taxonomy (NCBI): domain Bacteria; kingdom Bacillati; phylum Bacillota; class Bacilli; order Caryophanales; family Bacillaceae; genus Virgibacillus; species Virgibacillus sp. JSM 102003. Next base: position 40,178 of record NZ_JBHFQH010000008.1, on the reverse strand, counting down.
TAGACTGCAGAAAATCTAAGTCCCATCCAAAAGAAGGGATATTTTTTGCTTCATAGATATCAGATTTTCCAGTCAAAATATCATCTATTCTAGACTCGCCATTGATATATAATCCAGTTATCCAGATGAGATGATTAATACCAACAAAGTTGATACTTACTTCTTCTGTCGATACGTTGTAGGTGCTGGCAAATTTTTTATAAAAATTAATCGGATTATTGCATAGACCAATAACCTTTACATTACTATGCTTTAATATTGCTTCCGTAATAATACCCGCTGGATTTGTGAAATTTAATAGCCAAGCATCTGGTGCCAGCTCTTCAATATCTTTGCAAATATCCAGCATTACCGGAATTGTTCGTAATGCCTTCATGAAACCTCCAGCACCTGTTGTTTCCTGTCCGACAACACCTTGCTGAATAGAAAGGTACTCATCTTTTCGTCGCATAGCTAACTGGCCAACTCGGATTTGAGTAATTATATAAGAGGCATTCTTAATTGCCTCCCTCCTATCTAGTGTAGCAACGATTTTTATAGAGCATTGTGCTTTTTCAACCATCCTCTTAGACAAATCTTCAATAATAGATAGTTTTTCTTTTCCTTGTTCAACATCAACCAACCATACTTCTGAAACATTTAATACTTCCTGATTATTAATAATACCTTCTAACAATTCTGGAGTATAAGAAGATCCCCCTCCTATTACAGTTAATTTTACTGAACCCATCATGTAACACACCCTTTCTTCTGTTGACCAGTTGCTTATGATACCTTCATATTACTATGTAAGCGCATTCATTTTGAGTTGAAGTTTTTCCGTTGACAGCGGAAAAATTCTACAAACGAAAAAGCAAAGGAATAAACCCCTTGCTCACGAAGTATTTACTATTACTCTTTTAAATTGTTCATATGTCTCACACTCTAAAAGTTGCAATACAGTCCGCTTATTGTCTATTAATTTACCAAGTGAGTTAAACATTGGCTTAAGATCATCTTTCTTTGTTTTACTAGTATTCAAAAGGAAAATCACCTGCACTAGCTTGTCTCCCCATTGGATGGGTTTATTTAAAGTGACAATAGACCAAAAAGTGGATTCTGTTTTCGGTTCAAGCGGGTGAGGTATTGCTATTAGATTTCCAAAACTTGTAGGAGCATATCCTTCTCTTTCAAGTACAGAATTGATATAATCGCTTCCTGCCTTCTGATCTCTCATTAAAATATTACCCAAAAATGTAATGACAGACTCCGGGGTTTCAAAATCACGCTTTAAAAATGTATATCTCTCGAGCATGTATTGTTCAAACACAGATTTACTTTTTGCCAGCTTTCGCTCAACTTCTGTTACATCATTATCTCCCAGTATTGTACTTACATATATTACTGGAACCCCCAATTCCTGTTGAATAGGAATGGTGCTTATGATAAAATCAAGATTTTCCAAAGAGTGGTGGTTCAGATTATAATATTCTGTTGTACCTAAAACGTCCAGTTCTTCACCAAATCTATCTTTTAGTTTATATGATAATAATTGCGCACTGCCACGTCCCGAAGCACACACAATCAAACACCTGTTAACATGAGACTTTACTTTTTTAAGCCTTTCTTGTGCAACTTCAATATGAAGTGCTAAATATCCAATTTCATCTTCATCAACGGTTATTTTCATTTTTTCATAAATTACGTCTGTTCCAATTAACGCTGCCTCAAAGGAAAGTGGGTATTTCGTTTTTATTTCCTCCAACATCGGATTGCGTATATTCATTTGATATCTATATCTATTAATGGCGGGCTTTAAATGTAAACTTAAATTCCACAGTAAATCCTCATCACCGGAAAGCTCTAATGAATATTTTTCATCAATTCGTTTCACCATATTCACTGCCAAATCATATACCTCATCATCAATAACAGCAGCTTTAACTTTTTCCATCTCGTTAACTGGTTTTGACAGCTTTGTCCCCTGTAAGTGAATGGTCAGATATACCACTTCATTTTCGGAAAAGGAAACTTTTAAACCTGTTTCAATGTCCTGAATAATTTCTTTTGCTACAAGAAATTCCTTTATATTTCCAATATTATTAAGTTCATCAGGCACAATTTCAACAGGGTTATCCTCTTGAATCCGTTTACAAGCTATAGCAAGATGCGTTATTAAATTTTGTAAACTGATATCCGAAATAATAATTTGATGTCTGCGCAAATTTTTTAGGATACTGTGTCTAATAAGCTCCAGTTCATCTTCAGACAATATTTTCAGCCAATGTGAATGATCTTCCATTTGAATAGGTTTTTGATTAAAAATAAACTCCGAGATACAGAAACGAATGTACGATTCTTTACCAATTGCCTTAATTCCATAGTTAGGTTTATGCTCAATAGATAATTCATATTGCTTTAAAAATGCACGAACGGTTTTTAAATCAGTCTGTAATGTCGAGCGGCTGACAAATAATTCTTCAGCTAAATCCTCTATTTTTACAAAGTCAGTCTGTAGTAAAATTCTCTCTATTAGATAATTGACCCGTTCATCAGGTTCAGTAGGTACCATTATTGCTTCTTCCTTAATGTAATCTTGTAAAAAGCGATTAAAAGTTGCTTCATCCTTTATTTGTAATGAATATCCCTTTCCCCTGTAAGCATCAATTTGCATGTTATATTTCCAGATAAGATTGTTCAGCTCTTTGATGTCATTTCTTACTGTCTTTGAGCTAACATTCAATACATTCGACAATTGTACACTGGTCATAGGAACATCAATTTTTTTAAGCAATTTTATAATCTCTCGCAACCGGTAATTCATAATGGATACCCCTTTTTGACAATTATATATACTTATTACCGAATAGTTTGATAATACCATAAACATATGTTTCACATTAATATTAACAGTTCCACCAATATTCGCAATATTATTTAAGACATCAAAAAGGAGGGTTACACTATCTATTCATGCAACGACACATTAAATGAAGATGATTTAAAGTTTTTGCCGTTCCATCTCCTTTCTTAAACATTCCATACAAAGCTTCACATACTAATTCTATTGCATTGAACAAGTACATATACTATATAACTGCACTAACCATTAAATAAGGGGGAGTAAATTTGAAAACAGGATTACGTTTGTTTTCATTCGTTTTTTTAATAGTGGGTCTTAGTTTTTTACTGTTCGGCTGTGGTTCAGATTCCGATGCTGAGCAAGCAAGTGAAGGCGGTAAGCGAAAACTTGTCGTTGGCACCGATGCAACATATGCACCGATGGAGTATATGGATAGCGAAGGAAATATTGTAGGGATAGATATTGACGTTGTCGATGCAATTGCTGAAGCAGCAGGCGTTGAAGTAGAGTATAAAAATATCGGATGGGAGCCATTATTTCCTGCAGTGGAAAATGGAGAAGTTGATTTTGCTGTATCTTCCATTACCATCACAGAAGAAAGAAAAGAGTCATTCGATTTCACTGACCCATATTACTTTGCGAATCAATTAATTCTCACGAAAGAAGACTCAGATATAAAATCATATGCTGATCTTGAAGGCAAAGAAGTTTCAGTCCAAATAAACACGACGGGACATGTCGCTATACAGGAGCTGCTTGGAAAAACAAGTTCTGACATTCTTGCAACAGAAACGATGCCACTTGCTATCAATGAAATGCTTAATGGCAATGCCGATGCGGCAGTTGGTGATAATTCCACCGTCAACGAATATATCAAGAACAACCCGGACACAAAATTAAAGACAATCGAGGATGATAGTTTTGAGAAAGAGTATTATGGACTAATGGTTAAAAAAGGGAATACGGAAATGCTGGAATTATTAAACGAAGCGATTCAAAAAGTAAAAGATAGTGGTGAGTTGGAGGAAATCACTGGCTTCGCTGTTGAGTAAACAGCTGTAATAACTAAGTTATTTAAAGTTTGCTCATTTGGGGGTAGTTGTAATGGATTTCCTGCAAAATATACGCTTTGATATGATATGGACCTACAAAGAATTGTTTATTCGAGGTGTTGGAATAACGCTGGCACTCACACTCGTTGGCTATCTAGGGGGAATTATATTAGGCTTGTTTTTTGGATTGGGGAAAATGTCCAAAAAGAAGTGGATCTACTACCCTTGTAAATATTATGTCGACTTTTTCCGCGGAACCCCATTACTCGTACAAATATTACTTATTCACTTAGCGGTAATCCCAACCATTTTCGGTCACTCCTTAGGCTATTTTGCATCTGGAGCACTTGCACTTGTTTTAAATAATGGGGCATATAATGCAGAAATAGTCCGTGCAGGCATTCAATCCATTGAAAAGGGGCAAATGGAAGCAGCCAGGTCACTCGGCATGCCATTTACCGAAGCAATGAGAAGCATTATTTTGCCGCAGGCTTTTCGTCGGATGATACCTCCACTCGGAAATGAATTAATTGCACTGCTTAAAGATTCATCGCTGGTTACGGTTATAGCGGCGAATGACTTGCTTTATGCTGGCAAAGTAGTTGCAGGCGCCTATGCACGATTCTGGGAGCCATATATTACGGTTGCAATCTTATATTTAATGCTGACATATGTTTTTACAAAGATTATTACGTATGTAGAGAATCGTTTTAGTAATAGTTATGTTCCATCACCAAGAAAACGTCCCTTCACATCCGGTTCCAGGTCTTGAGGAGGATGAAGTAATTAATGATTAAAATACAAAACTTATTCAAATCATTTGGTGACCTAGAAGTTTTAAAAGGAATCAATTATGAAGTAAAGGAAAAAGAAATCATTTGTGTAATCGGCCCCAGTGGTTCCGGAAAAAGTACGTTTCTTCGTTGTATTAACCTGTTGGAGGATATTACCGCTGGGGAAGTTTTTATTGATGACGTGAAAGTAAACGACAAAAACACGAATATTAATGAGATACGAAGAGAAGTAGGAATGGTGTTCCAACAGTTTAACCTTTTCCCGCATATGAGCGCACTGGCAAATGTTGCACACGCTCCGAAAAGAATTCGGAAAATGTCTGCAGTTGAAGCTAAGAAACTAGCATATCAGTTGCTTGAAAAAGTTGGACTTAGTGATAAGGCGGATGCCTTTCCTGAACAATTATCCGGCGGGCAGCAACAGCGGGTAGCGATAGCCAGGGCGTTAGCAATGCAGCCGAAGATTATGTTGTTTGATGAACCAACCTCAGCACTTGACCCGGAAATGGTTAAAGAAGTGCTTGAAGTCATAAAACAACTTGCATTCGAAGGCATGACGATGGTGGTTGTCACGCATGAAATGGGCTTTGCCAGAGAAATGGGAGACCGCATCTTATTCATGGATGAAGGACTACTCGTTGAAGACGGAACACCCGAACAACTATTTAAAAACCCACAAAACGAACGAACAAAAGCATTCCTAAGCCAGGTTTTGTGACGAAGGGGCAGGTTTCTCGCCCGGGACATGGGGTCAGGTTCCTTGTCCCATTAACGCAATTCCTGAGGCATGTTCCTCGTCCCGAAAAAAAAGCCGAGATCCCATCCAATATGGAATTTCGGCTTTTCACGTTAGACCCTGGCCTGTTACGCCGGATTCAGTATTCTTCTCAGAAATTGCTTCGTCCGTTCTTCTTTTGGTTCCTTCAGCACTTGACTTGGAGATCCTTGTTCGACGATATAACCGTCATCCATAAACAGGACTTCATCGGATACCTGTTCGGCAAATTGTAATTCGTGGGTCACGACAACCATCGTCCAGTTTTCTTTTACCAGGTCTTTGATGACGGATAATACTTCCCCGATCAATTCTGGGTCCAGTGCAGAAGTTGGTTCGTCAAATAACATCAATTCAGGCTTAATTGCCAACGCGCGTGCAATACCAACACGTTGCTGCTGCCCACCCGATAACTGATTGGGGTAAAGATCTGCTTTATCCTTTAACCCTACTTTGGTCAACAACTCCATTGCCCTAGCCTGCTCCTCTTCCTTCTTACCTTTTTGCACGATAATAGGGCCCTCTGTTACATTTTCCAGTGCAGTTTTATGTGGAAAAAGATTATAGGATTGGAACACCATTCCGGATTTTCGTCTCAATTTCAATATATCCCGCTTATGAACTTTATTGGAAAAATCAAGATTAAAAGAATCACGAAACGAAAAGGTCCCTTCATTTGGCTGTTCCAATGCATTCAGGCAGCGAAGAAGTGTTGTTTTTCCGGAACCTGAAGGACCTATTATTGATAATACTTTTCCTTTTTCGATCGTTAAATTGATGTCTTTCAAAACTTCCAGATCACCAAATGATTTGGTCAAGCCATTTACAGTTAAATACACAGATAATTCACCTTCCTAGGAAGAAATATGACGCTCCAGCCTGGTTTCGATTGCCTGCTGAACAAGTGACAACAGAAAACAAACAATCCAATATAAAAATGCCGCTTCAATATAGATCAGCATGAAATCGTATGTTACAGCAGCAATCTCTTGTGCCTTCCTGAATAACTCGGTGACAAGAATTAACGAAGCAAGCGATGTATCCTTCACCAGACTGATAAACGTATTGGATAACGGTGGCACGGATACTCTTGTCGCTTGTGGTAGAATTATTCGCCTAAGCGCTGTATTTTGAGTCATCCCAATCGTATACGCGGCCTCCCATTGACCTTTTGAAATAGATAAAATAGAAGCACGGATAATTTCGGATGCATATGCCGCTACGTTAATCGAAAATGCAATAACTGCACTTGGAAAAGGGTCAATCGTTACATCAAGACTTGGCAGCCCGTAAAACACGATAAATAATTGAACAAGCAATGGCGTCCCTCTGACTGCTGAAACAATTGCAATAGACGGCGCGCGGAGAAATGCTGACTTGGAAAGCCGCATGATAGCAAGCAACAGCGCGAACAACAATCCAACGGTAAATGCTATTAAAGTAAGCGGGATTGTATATTGAATCCCGCCTAATATCATTGGAAGCAGAGAGTTTTTGAATAACTCCCAGCCCCCCATCGTTGCATCTATGGTAAATAACATATTACTTGGAAGAAACATCTTCACCAAACCATTCTTTTGCTATTTTAGCCAGTGTGCCATCTTCTTTCATTGCCTTCAAATGTTTATTAACCGCGTTAACTAATTCTTCATTCCCTTTATTAAATGCAAATGCTGTTTTGGAAGCATCATCCTGTTTGGCAGCAATTTTAATTTGTTCTGACCCCTGCTGCTGGATATAGTCAAGGACAGCAAGCCTGTCATTCACCGTTACATCTGCTCTTCCTTGCTTAATCAATTCAATCGATTGCGCTAAACCTTTAATGTTAACAATTTCTGCTCCATTCTCTTTAGCAATCTTCTCAAAGTTACTTGTAAGAGACTGTGCGGACTTTTTCCCTTTTAAATCGTCAAATGAATTAATACTTTCATTATCTTTCGGTGTAACAACCACTGCTGATGAATATGTGTAAGGTATGGAAAAATCATAGTTCGCCTTACGTTCTTCATTAATTCCCACCTGATTAGCAATTAGATCAAATCGTTTTGAATTTAAACCTGCAAACATCGAATCCCATTTTGTTTCCATGAATTCAACGTCGACACCCATACGATTTGCAACTTCCCGGATGACTTCCACATCATAGCCAGTTAGTTTATTTTCTGCATTATGGAATGTAAATGGAGCATAAGTGCCTTCTGTTCCTACAGTAAGCACACCTTTTTCCATAACTTGATCATATAAGCTCGCCGTTTCTCCAGACTCATTATCTGCACTGTTATTTTGCTGCTCTTCGCTAGATCCACATGCCGACAGAACAGCTACTACACTTGCCAGTACCAACAAATAAAATAATTTCTTCATTTTTATACCCCCAGTAATCTTATCGGAATAATGTCTAATTGATTATAAAGTATCTTATGCAATATGTAAATGAATTGATTTCGAACTTATTTATATACTTACCCAAAATCAGAATTTCATTAAACCAAGACATGGGGCTGGCCGGCGGGACATGGGGTCAGGTTCCTTGTCCCTAATACTGAAAATGCTATAATAAGGAAAAGATTGGATGAGAATAAAAGGAGGATCAACATGACAAATCGTAAAGGCATCAAACGTCATGAGTCACTACAGCCTCTGTCACGCCATCATATGATTGGGTTGCACTTGGCACTGAAGCTAAAACGAGCTGGAACAGATGAAAGCCTTTTAACAAAAGAAGAAATTAAGCAGGAAGTCGATGAATTTTGGAATCCAAATGGACAACAGCATTTCCGGGAAGAAGAGGAATTTCTTTTACCCGCATACGCCCAGTATGAAAATGTAGAGCAGCCGGAGATAATAGAGATGCTTTTGGAACACGTAAAGATACGTGCACAAATGGATAATCTGATCAACGCAAAAGATGTCAGTTTAGATGTCATGCACGAATTGGGTATGCTGTTAGAGGCACATATTCGGAAGGAAGAACGCGTGATTTTTCCAATGATCGAAAAAGCATTGCCAGAGAAGAAGCTTCATGAACTGGCTCCTTATTTGCATTGATTATCGGTAGTTGAAACTTTAATCGAAAAAGTAACCCCTCCCTCATATGAGTTGTTACTCGCTTAATTAAATGATTTTCAAGTCAAGCTTAAATAGCGTCACCTTCCCTATTTGTCGGATCACTAAGCATTTTCCTCGAGAGTGTAACTTTACTGCAGCAAGACTGTCATACTTAATTTATTTTTTTTAAAAACAGAGGGTGAATCCCTCTTCCTAGTTAACCTCTAAAAACCCGTAGTCCTGCTCCAATGATGCCCTGATCTGTCTTTAACTGACTGTTTCCCATTCCATGAAGGATATGTTTTTGCTCGTCTAGTAAAAATGGTGTTAGCTTATTTTTAATCAAATCCACTAGAAACGGGTTATGATTTGCTACACTTCCACCAAACACAATTTGCTCGGGGTCAATAATACTCGTAAGCATGTAGATACCCTGTGCAATGGAGAAGGCAGTTTCCTCAATAATCTTTTGTGCTTTCACATGACCATGGTAATACTTATCAAACACATCAGCAGTCGTTAAATTTTTATCACCATATAGCTTCTGAGCCTTTTTGGCAATAACCGGTCCTGATGCTGCCCTTTCCAGCCGTTCCATTCCTTCACCCGTTTCGCGCATAGAAACAGGGACAAGCCCCAATTCTCCAGCAAACCCGGCACCACGTATAAATTCACCACCCTGAATAATGGAACAGGATACACCAGTACTAATAGTAATGTACACAAATAATCCATCGCTGGACATGTCAGCATTATTCCATTCGGCGTACGCTGCCATGTAAACGTCATTGTCAATCTCTACTCGCTCTATGCCTGTTGCCTTCTTAATTCTTTCTCTGAAAGGAAACTGAGACCAGGGCAGATTATTTTGAAAAACTGCTATTCCGTTTTCCCTGTCCACTTTTCCAGGGATTCCTACTCCCATTCCGCATATATTATTGGCCGGGATGCTTGAATGATTTATTAATTCTTCCACACAATGGACTACCTGGGAAAACATACTCTCCTTATTAGTCGGATCACTATGTACCGTTTCTTTTTGAATGAGGTCTCCCTTTTCACTTACAATCCCTGCAGCTATTTTCGTTCCTCCAATATCGAGCCCAATTGCATGGTTCATGTATTATTCCTCCTTGTCATAGAAAAAGAAAACTGAATGGTGTACCCATTTCATGTTTAGTCTTTGGTGTATTAATGTGCAAATTTATATTTAAGCTACACAGCGAAAACCAATATTCCCAGTCGAACTATCAGAATTATTTGATGTTCTTACTGCAACCCTACTTTAACGGAACAGTACCAACATATCAATCTTCTTTTTCATTTATTTCTGGAAACCTACCCAGTCACAAATTGCAACAATGCTCTCCATTAAAGCATAATTCGTCTTGTCACAACCTGACCCTACGTCCCTCTTTTCTTCCGCTTCAACAGCATATGCTCCACTGCTCCAGTACCGATAAATATCCCACTTAAAATAAAGATAAATCCAACCACATGACTAAAGGTAATTACTTCATTCAAAAAGATAGACGCTCCAATAATTCCAAAAAGTGTGTTCATATTGATAAAAAGAGCTGCTTCTGCCGGCCCTACTTTTTTAATGGCGTAATTATATGTCATATGGCCAAACGCTGATGCGAAAACTGCACTGAACAAAAAGACTGCCCCCAGCTTCCAATCAAGCAAATAGGTAATCTCGTGAATTTCTGATCCAAATGCCTGACTCAATATAAAAATAAAAACCGACCCAAGTAAAAGCATGTAGCCAGTTGCAAGACGTGGATCAAATGTCGGCTTCAGTTTGCTAATTAACACAAAACTAAATCCCTGAACAACAACTGCCAGGAACACGATGAAGTCACCTAATGAAACAGCCGCCAATCCGTCAGCACCTGTCAACGTTGTCACGACCACTCCGATAAATCCTAAAATAAAACCAAAGACTCTCAGCCACGTAACACGCTGACGCAAGATAATTACAGTCATCATCACGGTAACCAGCGGCATCATCCCTAAAATTAACCCACCGTTTATTCCTGACGTCAAATTCAGACCAACCGCAACAAACGAATGATGTAAAACGACATTAAAAATAGCTATGTAAAAAATAACAAGCCACTCATGCTTACGTGGTAATCTGAATATCCCCATCACAGCACAGATTACCAGCACCACAATCCCAGCTGCCATAATTCGAAAAGACGTCAAAAGCATCGGGTCAATTGCATCAACAAGCACCTTTAACGCCGATAAATTTAACCCCCACATTAACATTACCAATAATAATAAAATGTATATTTTGACCATAAATCTATTCACCTATTTCCACAGTTGATGCTTCTACTCTACAATACTATTAGAAAACTGTCACGGGACAGTGGGTCAGGTTCCTTGTTCCGTTTACTGCCACAGTGACGACGAGGTTCCTGTCCCCTCCGTCCCATGCAAAAAAGCCAGCCCTCTCGGCTGGCTTTTTTGCTCTATTATTCAATAAAACTAGTGTCAACTAATCCTTCTAAGTCTGGTTTTTCTTCCAGAAATTCAAGGTCATAGGATGAGTTTGCAAAATCCTGTAATACTTCTGCATCAACTTCATATGTGAAATTAATTCGTTCCCATGCGTTATCAATTACGGAAGACGAAAGTTCCTGATCGGTAATCTCTTTTATCTTCTTGATCGCAATTTCTTTTGCTTCTGCTGGGTTATCCTGAATGAACTCTGTTGCTTTTTTGTGACCGTCTACGATACTTTGAACGAGGTCAGGTTTGTTTTCAACTAGGTCTTGTGACGTTACAAATACAGCTGCTGGCAGTGTTTCACCGTATGCAACGTTTTTTGTATCTACAAGTACTTCACCGCTTCCTTTTTCTTCAATAACAGATGCCCATGGTTCTGGAACAGTTGCTGCGTCAACGTTTCCTGTTTTAAACATGCTATGATATGTCGCTGGTTTACCTGTAACATGTTTCATTTCCCCACCAGTACGGTCTGATGTAATACCGTATTCTTCCTTCATCATTGTTTCAAATTGAACATCATGCGTGCAGCCTACACGTGGAGAGATAAAGGTTTTTCCTTTCATATCCTCAGGTGATTCAATGTTGGCCCCTTTTCTAGCCATAATCACAGTACCACCTGTTGAACCTGCGGCGACAACGTTTATTTTTGCTCCACTTGTGAAGTGGTTCATCGCCGGCCCTGGTCCTACAAGTCCGCCTTGGATGTCGCCTGTTTCAAGAGCCGTCATAAAGGCTGATCCATCCGGGAAGTATTGGTAGTTTACTTCTGTTCCGTCCGGTAATGTTTCTGTATATAAATCCTTTTCTTCCGCTACCATTCCTGCAACGTGGTTAATGTTCGGGAAGTACCCAATTGTAATTTCCTTTGATCCCTCACCGCTTCCATCTCCACCTGAAGCTTCTCCGCTGCTTCCGCATGCAGCTAAAACGAGACTAAGTGCTGCTAATGCTATAATTGATAAGAACTTCTTCATTTAAAACTTCCACCCTTCTGTTTATTTAACTAATCCCCAACGTTTCATAACGTTTTTTTCTAATTTAGAAAATACAAGTTGATCGACGATTGCGCCAATCAGTCCGATAATAATAATAATGGCAATAACCTGATCCATGCGGGCATAGTCCTGTGCGTATCTCAACGAATAGCCGAGTCCTGGTCCGTTACTAAGTAATTCACCAGCCATCAATGCGCGCCAGCTGAATGCCCAGGCAAGCCTAACCCCAGACATAAAATAGGGAATGCTTGCAGGTACCTCAACCCGGTAAAATAATCCTAACCCGCTCGTGCCCATCGTTCTTGCTGCACGTACGAAGTGAGGTGGGACATTATGAATTGCCGACCTGACATTTAAGGCCATCACAAATGTTCCACCTAAAACAACGACAAATACGACAGCAAATTCGGTAAATCCAAATAGCATGATAGCAAGTGGAACCCAAACAATACTCGGAATACTTTGCAAGGCAATTAAATACATGCCCGCTGTCTCATCCGCCTGCTTGGATTTGCCAAGTATCACACCAACAATTGTCCCTAAAAGAATCGCCATGAACAAGCCTGCAAATAAATGCTTGAAACTCGCCCCTAATGCCTTGACGAAATCCCCATGTGCAAAGCCTTCATATAATGCTGTCCAAACTTTACCAGGGGACGGAAAAACAACATCTGCGAAAACATTCATCGAAAAAACCAACTGCCATAATCCAATGATCGCGGCTAAAAATAATACACGTTTAACGACTATATTGAATTTCATTTGATAACTCTTCCTCTAAGACTTTTTTTATTTCACCTTCAAGCAAATCCATGACTTTCTTTTCATGTTCTATTACTACTTGATCCTCACGCTTTCTAGGCCTTGCTATATCTACTTTAAAAACAGATATCACACGCCCCGGACGCGTCCCCATAACAATAACACGATCTGACAGTTTAATAGCTTCCTGGATACTATGTGTCACAAAAAGGATTGTTTTTTGTGTTTCCTGCCAAATTTTGATTAACTCATCCTGCAAGATATGGCGTGTCTGTTCGTCCAGCGCCCCAAATGGTTCATCCATTAATAAGACTTTCGGATCCATTGCTAGAGCCCGTGCAATGGCAACACGTTGTTGCATTCCGCCAGACAGTTCATAAATATAACTATCCTTAAACCTGCTTAAGTGGACCATTTTAAGATAGTGATCCGCATGTTCATTCGCTTCTTTTTTACTCATAATCCCTTTTAATGGAAAAGTAATGTTATCGCGAACATTGAGCCACGGGAATAACGAAGGCTGCTGAAAAACCATCCCACGCTCTCGTCCAGCCTGTTTGATTTCCTTTTCCTGAAGCAAAATCGATCCATCAGTAGCACTTTCAAGTCCTGCAACCATTGAAAGCAAGGTCGATTTTCCACAACCAGATGGCCCCAGAATCGATACGAATTCGTTTTCAGATACATTTATGTCAATATCGGAAAAAACTTCAAATGATGACTGCTTCTCCTGGTCTGTAAAAGTCTTTCCAACATGATTCAATTCAAGAAACAATGAATTACCCCCTTTCATGATAATTCCTATCAACTAACTTGGTTATTACAGTATACTCATTTGATGATATGTATGTCAATGGTTTTTATCCCTAAAATTATTCATTTTGCTATTATTAAAAAAAGCACCTATTCCGAAAATAGATGCTTCTTAATGAATCTTGCAATTGAGTGAGTATATTTTTAAACTTTCAACTTTCTACAACTATTTTTATATACTCCAAGGAGTTGCAGTCTCTTTTATAGCTTTTTTTACTTTATTTAGATTACTTGATCCAGTTGTTTCCAGCCATTGATAGTAAGCTTTCTTACCTTGCTCACCAAAAGGTTGTACACCGTCTTTCCATATAGCTCTTCCACATAGACTTCCACTGAACTCGGCTTTTGCTTCTTTTGCAAAGTGCAGTGTTTCGATAAATTGCTCATTTGTCACACCGCCGCTTAAATAAATGAATGGTAAACGGCTTTTTTCTGAACAGGAAAGGTAATAACTTGCTGCTTTTTCTTTACTGAAGACTGGCTCATAGTTATCATATTGATCATAGCCTTCTATATTATAAATGGAAACAGGTACTTCTACCTTCAACATATCGATACCATATTCTTCTTTAGAAAATTCCTCCATGAAATATTCAATGATTTCTGGTTTGGTTTTCGCAAATTCTGCCCCCTTTGTTGAAAGGCCATCCGCACTATACGAAACTGGCTCCAATATATAAAGAAGATCATTTTGCTTACATTCATCACCCACACGCTTAATAAGTGCTTTTTTTATCTTATTATATTTTTCTTCCTCTTTGTGATCATAATAGACTAATAATTTGAGGGCACTTGCTCCTTCTTTTACAAGGTCCTGAACAGCATAGTCGTCAACTAAATTAGGAAGTCGGCCTTTTTCAGTAGCGTCATAACCTGTTTTTTCATAAGCCATGATCAAACCAATATCATCATTTAATTTCCTTGCCGCGCTCCATCCGTATTCAGGATCAAGAAGCAGTGAAGAAGACTGGTTGCCAAGCACCTCGCTGACACCTTCTTTAAATTGGCTTAACCCTTCCTCATAGGAAATGTTTTCATTATAAGATTTAATCATCTTCCCTAAAGACCCTCGTTGGTCCATAGCAGTTGCCAATACAATATGGTCATCGTCTGAAATTAATTCTAATCCTCGTTGTTTGCCTGGTGTTAGTTTCATGTATTACCCTCCTTGTCATCTCGCTTAGAAATCTTTTCAACACTAATTTGTTCCATACACCAATCTATTTTTTCAGGGTTTATATACCCTGTTTTCTCTTCCATCGCATTTAAGACGCCCATTGTCAGACCATATTTCATCAATACCTCATCTGCCAAACCATGGGATAAACCAGCAGCAAAACCTGCTATCACTGAGTCCCCAGAGCCCACGGGATTTACCGCTTCCACATTAGGTATCTTCACACGATAAATGATTTGGCCATGCTTAACAATCGCACCTTGTGCTCCTGTTGTGACAACAACCCAAGTAACACCTGTAAACATCGGAGAGTTTAGTGCTTCAACAATTTGCGTCTCAGTTGCATATTTCTTCCCAAATAAATCAGTTAATTCATCTTGATTTGGTTTTATTAAATAGGGCTTATTCCCGCTATTAAGTGTGGGTACTAGGAGCTTACCTTTTGTATCTAAGAGTACAGGAGTATCATAGTCTGCTGCGATCTCTACTATTTTGTTATAAAAATCATCAGCCAAACCTTTAGGCAAACTTCCAGAAATGGTTACAATATCTACCTTTTGAACATAATCAGAAATCTTCTCTAAAAATTCATCAGCCTCATTATCCATAATTTCTGGACCACTCTCTAAAATTTCCGTTTGCTGTCCATCATGGATTACGGCGATGCAATTCCTTGTTTCCCCATGTGTTTTGACAAAATAATTATGAATACCCTGCATCGAAATTTGTGTACGGATATAGTTTCCTAAACTGCCACCTAAAAAACCTGAAGCAGCAACTTCTTCCCCGAGTTGTTTTAATACTCTAGAAACGTTCAAACCCTTTCCACCAGCAGTTTTCGAAACGTCATGCACACGGTTTACCGTATCAAGTGAAAAGCGGTCAAGCTTATAACTTATATCTACTGCAGGGTTTAGTGTAATTGTTAATATCATCTTTTTCACCTCAACTTACGCTTTGCGATACTTGAATTCACCAGCAACAGCAGTCGCCTGTATATTCAAATCGTCATCAACCACCACAAAGTCGGCAATTTTCCCACCGGCAATACTGCCTAGTTCTTCATCTCGACCAAGACTTGCTGCTGGCGACAAAGATCCACGGTGCCAAACTTCAAATAAAGGTTTGCCGCTCCATTGATACAAATTTTTCACACCATCAACCAGTTTAAGAGTGCTTCCTGCCAAGGAACCTGATTCCGTTCGCGCAATTCCATCTTTCATAATAACCGGAAACTCACCAAGCTGGTATTTACCATCAGGCATTGATCCAGCACGCATACAGTCAGTAATTAATGTCAGTTTATCATCCTTTATTTGATCTGCCATTACTGCAATTTCCGGATGCACATGAAAGCCATCACATATCAACTCGGCAAAAGCACGTCCGTCCGTCAGTGCTGCACCGACAACACCAGGTTCACGATGATGCACACCTGACATGCCATTAAATAGATGGACAAAGTTCTCTGCACCAGCATCGATTGCATCTTTACAGTACTCAAAACTTGCATCCGTATGTGCCAAACTCACCAACACCCCGTCATTACTAACTGCACGAATGAACTCCATCGAGCTGTCACGTTCTGGTGCTAGTGCAATTTTCACAATTCCTTCCTCTGCGAGATTCTGCCATTTTCGATATTCCATATAATCCGGATCACGAAAATAAATAGGATTCTGTGCTCCCTTATGTTTTTCCGTAAAATAAGGACCTTCTAAGAATATACCTTCTGATTGGGCACCACCTAAGCCATGTTTAACAGCCTCTTTAACAGCAGAAATGGCCGCATTCAAGTCTTTATTTGAAGATGTTAGAGTAGTTGGCAAAAACCGAGTTACACCAAGTGGCAGTATAGCTTCTGAAATTCCATGCACCGCTTCAGCTTGACCATCCATGATATCAAAGCCATTGATTCCATGAATATGGGTATCAAATAATCCTGGGGCAATTGTATACCCGCTCCAGTCAACAACTTCAGCATCGGATGGGACAGCATCAGTAAACTCGCCAAATCGGTCATTAACCACTTGCAAATAACTTTCCGATTTCTCTTCTTTTTCAAGTAGAAATCGATCTGCTTTTATAAAATAAGTCATGATATACCTTCTTTAACCTTAGATTCCATTATCATCTGGTGCTGCTTTCTTTTTCTTTAAGACAAACTGTTTTATGTTATCTTTTCCTTCATTGATAACTGCTTTTGCAAAATCATCGATATTCAACTCACGCTGAAATAGGCCACTTAATAGCATCGGTGAATTTGTTCCACCAATTACACGAACATCTTTTTTCGTTGATGCTATGCTTGAGCATACATTAAATGGTGTTCCTCCGGCTAAATCTGTAAAGCAAAGAACACCGAATCCAGTATCCACATTTTCAATCGCTTTTGCAATTTCCTTCTCTAGCTCATCCTTATTCTCTTCAAATGGAATAACTTCAATTTGTTTTACTTCTCCAGTAATTAGTTCTACAGATTGAAGCATTCCGTTTGGAAATGACCCATGTCCAGTTAATACAATCCCAATCATTTTTTCCGCCCTCCTACATGATTCTTGTTATACCATTAGAAAACTTGGCATTCACCAAGTCCTTGTGGCGAATGCCATAGTTCACATATGCAGATAAGAAAGTTTGCTTTCAAAAGAAGGAAGGCTTTCTCTTCGACTATGAAAACCTATCCCTTGACTATTATAGAATTCCGAAGAACGAACCAATTAACCCAACAATAACAGTTACACCAATCAGCATTAATGGTGAACGTCCTTTTTTTAGTAACCAGTACATTAGTAATGTATAGGCTAATGGAAGCATAGCAGGCATAATTTGATCCAATACATCTGTCTGAATATTTAACTTTGACTCACCAGACTTCCAAACGTAATCTATACTAAATGATACATATGTTGCAATTAACCCACCTACAACTGTAAGACCAACAATTGATGCAGCACGAGAAACATGACGTGTTCCTTCCTTCATCTTAGCTATTGCTTTAACACCAGTTTTGTACCCATAGCTCATCAAGCCGAATCGAACACCAAAGTGTATAATATTAAATGAAATTAAAAACACAACTGGTCCTAATACGTTGCCATCAACTGCTAGCGATGCACCTATACCTGCCGTAATTGGGAGTAACGTAAGATAGAACATTGCATCTCCAATACCACCAAGTGGGCCCATGGTAGCAACTTTAATACCGCGAATCGCTTCCCGATCCTCTTTCTTCCCTTCCATCGCAAGAATAATACCCATGATGAATGTTACAAGGAATGGATGCGTGTTAAAAAACTCCATATTATCTTTCATCGATTTACTTAAGTCTTTTTTATTTTTATGAACATGGCGAAGTCCTGGCAATATTGAATAGAGCCAACCAGCCGCCTGCATCCGTTCATAGTTAAAAGAAGCTTGCAAAAGTAAAGATCTCCATACTAAATGACGCAATTGTTTAGGTTTAAGTTCCTCTGCTTGTGTTTGATCTTCATACATATTAAATGCCATCAGCGATTTCCTCCTCTCGAGGTCCTTGATTATCTGGTCCTGGCTTGTTTTTGTTTTGATAAAAATCATATAAAGCAATTGCCAGACCAATTAGTGCAATAGCCAAGATTGGTAATTCCAAGTATGCTGCTAGGACGAATCCAACAATAAAGAACATTACGTATTCGACCTTCATCATTATCTTCAATAACATTGCAAAACCAATAGCAGGCATGATACCCCCAGCAATTGATAAACCATCAATAATCCATTGCGGAACCGTTTCCACAAATGCGGCTGCTTCTTCTGCACCAAAATAAATCGGTAAAAAGGCAATTAACGCATTAAATACAAAGAGTATAGCAATACCTAAATAGTTTATGCCCTCGATTCCTCGATAATTGGCATCAAGAGCAAACTTGTCAGCCTTGTGCATCATTGGAGCAAACGCCGTAAAGAATAGAGTAATAAGTCCTTGTACAGCTACAGCAAACGGAATCGCTACCCCAACTGCAACTTGTGGATCCTGTCCTGCAATAATACCAAATGCAGTACCAATAACCCCACCTATAACAACGTTAGGCGGCTGTGCACCAGCAAGCGGTACCATACCCATCCAAATTAATTCTAATGTTCCCCCAACAATTAAACCTGTTGTAACATCTCCTAATATAAGTCCGACTACAAGCCCTGTAACGACAGGACGGTGAATATGTGTTAAACCTACATAAAGGTCAATACCTATAATACCGGCCCAGAGGGCTATTAATAGAGCTTCCAATAACATGGATAAACCCCTCCCTTTTGATTAGTTATCTTTTTAAAGTAAATCTAATATATTCTGTCCTCTTTCATCAGGTACTCTTCGTAAATCCAGTTCCACACCCAAATCGCCTAGACGCTTAAATGCTTCTATATCTTTATTATCAACAGATACAGTTGAAGAAATTTGCCTTTTCCCTTCTTCATAGTGCATGTTTCCAATGTTGATGTGATCAATTGGAACGCCACCTTTTTTCAGTGCCAATGCGTCATGCACATCTTTTACAACTAGAAATATTTTTTGACGTGGAGCGGCTTTATGAATAATATCAATTGTTTTTTTTAATGAAAAAAAGCGAGCTTGAATCACATCAGGCAAAACCATTTCCATTAGATTTTGTTGTACCTCATCTTCAGAAACCTTGTCATTTGCGACAACCACTAGGTTAGCTCCTAAATGATTTACCCATGTAACACCTACTTGTCCATGAATCAGACGATTATCAATTCTTGTAAGTAGTAAATTTGGTCCAGACATACTGTTCATCCCTTCAAGTTTTAAGTTTTATTTAAAAAATACCCAGTAAACTTATTTAGCGTAATCATAAATTGTTACACCCTGCACGACACGATTCACACGGCCATCAGGACTGGGGTTATCCGGAGTAATTCCAAGTTGTAATGACTTTTTAAACGCCAGACCCTGCGCAAAGATTATATACAACAACGCTCGGTGAAAATCGCTAGGAAGTCTTTCTGCTCCAGTATTTACTGGGATTGTCCAGTCAGCTAATGAATCGACCTCAGAATCTTCCTGGTCAGTAAGTACAACAACCTTCATACCAGAATCATCGGCTGCAAGTTCACGCAAAATGTCCATATCGTATTTTCGTGTATACGAATCACGAGACATAAACACAACTACTATCGAATTTTTATTTAAAATTGATTTTGGGCCGTGACGAAATCCGAGTGATGATTCGTGCACCGCGACAACTTGTCCTGCAGAGAGTTCCAGCATTTTTAATGAGGCTTCATGTGATAGTTGACCAAGGATACCGGAACCTAAATAGACAATCCGCTCTATATTAAACTCTAGAATTTCATCAATTTTATCTGGGAGCTTTTCAAGTAATCTTTTCGCATTAGCGATTACATTTACTCCGACTTCTTTCGATGTAAACAAGGTGTATGCGGTTATCATCATACACGTGAAACTGCTGGTCATCGCAAATCCTTTATCATGGGCTTTGTCCGGCATAAGAATAGTAACCGAATTTATATCATTTTTAATATCCTTGGCTAACTGTCCATCCTTATTACATGTGATAACTACCTGATAAAAATTATCGATAACCTGCTCCCCAAGCGACACAGCTGCAACACTTTCCGGACTATTTCCAGACCGTGCAAAAGACACCATAATTGTCGGAATTTCCTTAAGTAAATATTCCTCGGGATTTGAGACGATATCTGTTGTCGGAATTGCTTCAAATTGAATATTCCCGGGATTTTCTTTACGCAACTCCGGCACCAGAGAATCACCAATAAATGCTGATGTTCCCGCCCCTGTCAGAATCACACGAACATGATTATGCTTTCCATAAATCGATTCAATAAAGGCGTTTAATGAACCCTTTTGTTCAGAAAGTGAATCTATTAATTCCTGCCAAACAACCGGTTGCTGATAAATTTCTGATGCAGTATGAACTGCTTTTTTTGTCTTTAATTCTTCATCTGTTAATTTAAACATATTTCAACCTCCATCATGCTGTAAATTTTGTTTTCTTGCGCGCGTGGTTATGTTGTCATTACCAGTTGTACTATAAAAATAACTCTATCAAGTTATCGTAGTAACCATAAAAGCAGTTAATATAACCATCACTTAATAGAGTTTCACGTTAATTCAACGGTATAATCGAATTTATCACCACGAGCTACACTAATAGTATATTCGATCAATTCATCATTATGATAAGCAAAGCGCTTAATCAACATGGCAGGCTGATCTGCTATCATGCCTAATTGAAATGCTTCTTCCTTTCGAACACTTGTCGCAGAAAAACGCTCAATTGCCTTCGTTACACCTACTTGATAATCCTGCATGAAAACATCATACATCGGACGCTCTACCAAATCTTTTTCTGTCAGATTCGGAAAAGTTCTTTTTGGCACGTAGGACGTTTCATACATTAATGGCTCATCATCAGCAAGCCGTAACCTTACAATCTGAAATACTTCATCCATTGGTGCAAGATTCACCTTATCGGCCAGCCTCTCATCCAAAGCAATCTTTTGAAATGAGATGACCTTTGTAGTAGGCCTCTTATCCATCGCCTTCATCTCTTCGGTAAAACTGTAAAGCTTAACCAAATTTTGATTATAAGTTTTAGGAGCTACAAATGTTCCTTTACCATGTAGCTTATAAATATAACCTTCACGCTCTAATTCTTGTAGCGCTTGTCTTACGGTTATACGGCTCATGTCATAAACATCACATAACTCACGCTCTGAAGGTAATTTCTCATGAATCTGATATTGCCCATTATCGACTTTTTTTGTTAAATCTTCTATTAACTGTAAATACAGTGGAACCTTACTCACCTTATCCAATTCGCTTAATCCCACCTCCTAAAACAAACTTACTGATAAATTGACTTTCCGCATGTGGTTATTACCAGTTGAATAATATAAGTATAAATTATATCTAATAAAATGTAAAGGTTTACTTGCACAATAAATTTTTGATAACCTAATGGGTACTATTTTAATATCTAATTGATATGTTTAGTAGATGAAAGTATTATAACTCAACCAGCAACCCAGTCTTATCATCCCTCTTTTTCATTCGAGGATATTTGATACACTGCGGGTCAGCTTCTTCTCTTTCTTCAACCTCACCCAATAACCCAACAAGCCCACTGGTAAAGGCTATTTCGGCAGTATTGCTCCATGCATCGGTTTCATCCAATGCTGTAGGCAAAAGCAATCCATCACTTAGCAGAAGAATTCCGGTAACTCGATTTAGTGGGATTCTTCCATATTCGATATAATCGAATGCCTCATCACTGCCGTCAATAACGCCATATCCATCAGCTGAATTAAGCTTATCACGATTCTGGAGCAAAATGGGCTTAACCTTTTCCCGAAGGTCTCTTATATCCAACTCATTTCCATCAGCCTCACGTAACTTAACAACTTCGTTAATCGCGACTTGATCCAGGTATTGAACCAAATCATAAGTAACAGTGCGTATTTCACCATTTTCATATTTCAGAAACAACATGCAATCCCCCGCATGAAAATAGTCAAAAGATAACCCCTTTTGATCAAATTGGATAGCGGCTACACCTGTTGAACTTCTCTGCCTTTTCGGTATCTCGTTAATGCTTGAGTTATCTAGTTTTTTAAAATTAGTTTCATAGTATTCCACAGTTTTTTCACTTAATGTTTCATTTGCCGACAGAATACCTTTATAAAGGGATTTAGCTTGCGTAACCTGCTGCAATTCTTCCTGTACAGCCTGTGATGCTACATAGCCTGGAATACCATCCAACCCTGTTGCACCATCAATAGCTGCAAAAATACGAGCGTCTTCATTTATAACATAGGCATCCTCATTAATTTCTTTATCGCCCTTTTTGTATAGCTTGGTTATTTTCAAATTCATCAGCCTCCCCCAACTTACCTTGGTGTCATGAAAAGTTGTGTCCAATAGGTTCCATATGGCAGCCCAGCGCCCTCTACATAACCGACACCAATATGTGTGAAACCATCTTTCATAATATTTTTCCGATGTCCTTCGCTATTCATCCAACCCTCTACAACCTGTTTTGGGCTGCGTTGACCGGCCGCAATATTTTCTCCCGCCATGCTATAAGAAAAGTTGAATTGCTGCATCATGTCAAAGGGTGAACCATATGTTGGCGATGTGTGGTTAAAATAATTATTTTTCGCCATGTCCTGGGATTTCTTTCTGGCAAGACTGCTTAGACGATCATGCATTTTAAGTGGTTCCAGGTTCTCTTTTGCCCGTTCTTTATTAACAAGTTCAACTACTTTCTTCTCAAACTCGGATGGATCTTTTGCCACAAGGTCCGAGGAAGCACTTTGCTCTGGAGAACTTTTCGATCCCGTGTCTCCACCATTTGGAACCCTCACCAGTTGCGTTAAGCTATCTTTAATTTTCGCAACACTTAGATCATTGTCAGCGAGCCATTCTTTTATATCAACCGTCCATTTATCAAAAGTCGCTGTTTCTATTTTGTCAGCCTTCCACGTCTTCTGCACTGTATCTGGTGTTTGAATCGACACCATAAACAAAATAGCAACAAACACAAATAGCCATCTCAACATTTGTGTTCACTCCTTCGTTTGTGAAATCTCTCTAAACATATCATTCCAGCAGCGAGACTGTCTATATCGTCTGTGATATCCGCATGAAAACCCACTATGTAATATTTCCCTTATTTCTTCATTAAAAAACAAAAATTGTTATTAGGCATTATCTCCAAACCTCAATTTATTTAATCGAAATGAAAGAGGCTCCGAAAATCACATTAATTGCAGCCTATATACACTAAGAGTGAAATAATGCTAGGCATCCGTATTTTATTATTAGACATCTACTTTTCCTCTTTTCTTTTTATTATTGAAACCAACTCTTAAATTTGTAATTTATTTTATTTAAATAATCGTAGCATATTTACAGTTTAATTATAGTTAGGTGTACATTTCTAATGATTATAATCCTTTTAACATTTCCCTTCTAAAAAAGGAAGGAACTAATTATAATTGTAGAAAAGGTATTTACATTACGTCTAAATAGAGGAGTTGTATCAAATGATTACACTAAAAAACATACATCAAGCGGCTGAGCAAATAGCTGATACGATCAAAGAAACACCGATTCTCACTTCCACAGCACTTTCTTCCATTTGCGGGAACAACATGTTCTTAAAAAGTGAACATTTGCAGAAAACGGGTTCCTTTAAAATAAGAGGGGCAACGAATAAAGTAAAAAAGGCCGTACAAGAAGGGGCAACCTATGTGACAGCTGCCTCGTCGGGAAATCATGGGCAGGCAGTTGCGTATATTGCCAATGTCCTTGGAGTACCAGCCACAATTGTCGTGCCTGAGGACGCAACGGCAAGTAAATTGAATGCCATCCGGGACTATAACGGGAGAATTGAAAAATGTGGAACGACCTCAGCGGAAAGATTGCCTCGTGCAAAGCAATTAGCATCTGAAAAGTATGGTGTGTTCATTCCCCCATATGACGACCCTTATATCATGGCAGGGCAAGGTACAGTGGGGCTGGAGGTACTGAAACAATTAGATGATGTAGATGTGGTCGTTGTTCCAGTCGGTGGCGGTGGTCTTGTTTCCGGAATATTAACTGCAATTAAGGAAACAAAGCCACATGTAAAAGTGATTGGGGTTGAACCTGAAACCGCTAATGATACATACCTTTCATTGGAAAAGGGATTGATAACTTCAATTCCAGGAACAAAAACAATTGCAGATGGCTTACGAACAAGTCAGCCTGGTGACTTGACATTTCCTATTGTTCAAAAATACTTGGACGATCTGGTATTAGTCAATGAAGCTGAAATCCAGCAGGCCCTATTTTTTGTCCTCGAACGAATGAAGCAGGTCATTGAACCATCCAGTGCTGTTGCAGTAGCTGCTGCGATGTTTGGAAAGTTGGGTGTAACAGATAAAAACGTAGCTTGTGTTCTTTCCGGCGGTAACATGGATGTACGTAAACTCGGGACATAGGGTCAGGTTCATTGTCCCGATCCGTATCGTCCCATCAGTTATAAGATCACGAAAATAACATCTGTTTTAAGATCACGAAAATAACATCTGTTTTAACTACAATCGATTTTCACGTTAAATAAGTGGCATCTGGGATAAAAATTTTTCCCAGATGCCACTTTTTCAGCTTTAAATACGATAGTACTTAAAAGTAAGATATTTTCTGCTTTAGCTGAAAATGTCCATCTATACCATTAGAAAAAGACAACCGGGAATGTACTGCCGCTATCATAACAATCCTTATCGAAAAATATACATTTAGGTGAGGGGGAATTGTTATGAGTGAAATCAATTGTTTAGTGTGTGGTGGAGTACACTTCCGTAAAGGGTACTATACTATTGATGTTAACGTCGATATTTACTCAACAGCTTATAACAATGTTAGAACAATGACTAACAGTTTTGAGTATCCAGTTGATATCGATGTAGACGTAGATACCGATATAGACCATCAAACTGATACAAGGACTGATATTAATCTGAAGCTGATATCAGAGGAGAAGGATTCCTTTCTTGACCGCCATTCTGATGTTTACAAATACGCATGTGAGGATTGCGGCTATATTATGACATTCACCAAGGAGAAAAATGTGAAAAGTAAAAAACAAGAACAGAAACAAAAACAGCTGAAGAATAATTATGATTGGACTGATTTTGGTAATTAGGGGAGATCGTGACTGAGGTACTGGGACAAGGAACCTGTCCCCGATTGTCCCTCTTAAAAAGCTGCCAGTCCAAATGAACTGACAGCTTTGATCTGTTTATGCAGTTAGTTCCTCATATCGTTCACTTTGATCGCTATTCCTGGAGAAAGCCACCGTAAAGTAAACAAATGTACCTACGGCCGAAATGGCCAAAAATATGAGTAAAGCAATTACATCGAAACTATTAAATTGACCCATGTTTATAATCGACTTGAATCCGTCTATCGTGTACGTCATTGGTAAAAAGTTGCTAAGCGTTCGTATGGAAGCAGGTAACAAATCAATTGGAAGCGGACCTCCAGTTGTTTGCAGCTGCAGGATGATAAATGCTCCTGCAAGGAACTTCCCAATCGTTCCCCCTACCGTTACAAATAGCTGAACAATTGCAACAAATGTAATGCTTGTCAGAATTGCGAACAGCAATAGACTGAAACCACCTTCAACCGGCAGTCCAAGAACACCAATTGTAACTGCTGTTAAAACGATAGCTTGAATCGTCGCAAGTACCGCCACTTTGACAAATTTGCTTGCAAACCACTGTAATCCGGAAGATGGTGCAATCACGGGTTTACGGAAGTTAATAACAAGCGATATGATCAATGCTCCTACAAATAAAGCAAGTGATAAAATATAAGGAGCAGTTGACTGGCGATATTCGGAGATTCCATTAACCTGTTCTCCATTTAATTGAAATGGAGCGGCAAACATTTGAACGTTCTCATCACCAGTTTGTATACCGGCTGTCTGTTCTGCAGCATCCTGCAGTTTTGTATGCAGTTCTTCACTACCAGCGGTTAATTGTCCCGCTCCATCGTCCAACTGCGTCACACCTTCTGATAACTCGCCCCAGCCTTGTTCAACAGAAGCCGTCCCATCACTGACCTGCGAACTGCCACTATTAAGTTTCGTAGCGCCCGCTGTTAAATCACCCCAGCCTTGCTCAACAGTGTCAGTTCCTGCACTAACTTGTGAAGCGCCACCAGAGAGTTCCGTAGCACCTGCAGTTAGATCGCTCCAGCCTTGTTCGACAGAAGTTGTTCCTGCACTAACTTGCGAAGCTCCTCCAGCTAGTTTTGTAGTGCCAGCAACCAGGTCGCCCCAGCCCTCTTCAGATGCAGCGGTTCCGGCGGCTACTTTAGTTGCTCCGTTAGCTAAGCTACTCATTCCGGGAACAAATTCTCCTTCTACTTTATTAACTAAAGTGGTTAGACCAGTTTTCTTTCCATCCCCTACTAGTTTTTGTGCCCCAGATTTTGCCCCGGAGATACCTGCTGCTAATTGTGGAACACCACTGATTTCAGAGTCTTTACCGGCTAATACCATACTTTCGCCCATAATTTTCTTGAATTCAGGATCCCTCATCAAACTAGGATTTTTCTTTGCATATTCACCCAGATCTTTGAAAAGTTGTTGTGATAACCCCGATAACTGTCCTGATCCTGACTCTAGCTGTTCTAGTCCTGCATTTAACTCCTTGCTTCCAGCTGTAGCAAGTTTTATACCACCAAGTATATCAACAGCACCCTGCTTCAATTCCTTGGTACCTAATTCTAAATCCTTTGCACCTTTAGCCAATTCAGAAATTCTCGGACTTTTTTCTTTCAAACTCCCCAACATTTGACCAAGCCCAGCGTTTAACTGCTTTGCGCCATCATCCAAATCCGAAATTCCCGGGCTTTTTTCTTTCAAAGAACCCAGCAATTGACCAGTTCCTTCTTCCAGTTGTTGCGCACCACCGGCCAATCGCGAAATATCAGGACTTTTTTCATTTAAAGAACTCAATAATTGCCCTGTCCCTTGTTCCAGCTGTTTTGCACCATCAGCCAGGGTGGAAATATCACCTGATTTGCCTTTAAGCGATTCAAGCATTTCACTAGTTCCATCTGATAATTCTTCCGTCCCAGCAGCTATTTGATTTGACCCATCTGCCGCCTGTTTGAATCCGTCAGAAATACCTGCTAACTGAGTAAACAATTGCTGTGTATAGTTAGCTGTAATTTTATATGAAAGTCCCTGACTGATTTGCTTGATAGCACTATCAGTAATCGTTGATGCGGTAAAATGTAACCCCTCATTTTGTATGTATTTCAACTCTGGTGGCTGAGGATTTTCTTCCATTACGGTTGTTACATTTTTTGAAAAATCCTTTGGTATTTCAATAACCATGTAGTAATCGCCGTTTTTCAAACCCTTCGTTGCTACATCCTGCTTAACGAATTCCCATTTTAGTGTAGGTTCTGCTTTTAATTCTTTCACCAGGTCGTCCCCAGCATGAACATCTTCATCACCGGATTGAGCACCCTCATCCATATTAACGACGGCAACTGGAAGGTTATCCAGATTTTCACCATAAGGAGTAACAGCCGAAGAGGAAAGCATTACGACACTATAAATAACCGGGAAAAGTAACACTGCAATTACAGAAATAAGTAATTTTTTATTTTTAAACATGTTGGCAAACTCAGCTGACAATAACTTAAAAAACCCCAATTAGTTTCATCCTCCTCTAAATTATTTTGTCATTACGTATGCCAAAAACACTCTTTGTTGTAAGCCCTTTCATTTTTTTCTCTACTTTTAAACTTACTCCCTCCTTAAAATTCTATGAGGTACAAAAATGAATACCCATTCACTTTATACCCTTAACATATATAATACAGAATTTTCACCATTTAGGCAATATTTATTTGGGTATATTTTCCTAAAGAGGGACGGAGAGTCAGGTTTATCGTCCCGTATCACTACTTTTCTATATTTAAGTAACATTAGGAAAGGCATAGTATGGATATTCTATTCGCTTGGCTGATTAGTCTTTGAGACAACGAACCTGTCCCTTTTGTCCCAAAATAAGAATGACTCCAGCCAAATGCTGGAGTCATTCGTTGAATAAATTATATAGCTGTATAACCACCATCACTTGGAACAAAAAGCACTGTTAACCGGTTTCTTTTCATACTTCGCTCACACTGATATATACGCCTGATTCAGCTATTTTGAGTGCCGCAGCACGTCTTAAACCAATACCGTCTCCTGTGATTACGGCAGCAGGAGGTAAAAACACCTGCTACTTCACTCCTCGAAACTGGGACAAGAAACCTGTCCCCACTTGTCCCTCCTAACCAATCTTCTCTGAGCTTTCTTCTTCTGTTTCTTCCTCAATCGTTTCAATTCCAATTCCTGTATAGCCTAGCAATATGGCAAACAGAAAACCTACGTAACATAAAATCGCCCATGGTGCATAACTCAAAGTAGATACTCCGAGGGTTCCTGCCATAAACACACCGGCAGACGACCATGGTATAAGTGGCACGACAACAGTTCCAGAGTCTTCTAAGGTTCTAGAAAGATTCTTCGCATGTAACCTTTTATTTTTAAACGTATCCTTGTATATTTCACCTGGAACAATAATTGATAAATAAGAGTTACCTGTTACTAAAGCCATCGTTATACATGAAAGAACTGTTGACAAGATAAGGTCCCCAGTTGTTTTAACAATTTTTAGTAATGCATTAATAATAACCTCTAAAATTCCTGCTTTTGTGATGATTCCTGCAAATATAAATGCACTAAATGCAATTAAAATCACACCTGTCATCGATTGCATGCCACCTTGATTAACCAGCCTGGTTACTTCAGGTATTACACCTTCAGGGTTAAAACCTGCAGAATTAACCATGGACACATTGAATCCAGTAACTGTGGAAGCAAATATATCTACTGGTGAAATTCCTTGAATGAACTTGGCTAAGAAACCTGCAACAACAGACGAGAATATAATTGTTGGAAGGGTTGGTTTTTTCCTGATTGATCCGTAAAGAACTATAATTGGTGGCAGTAACAATAATAGATTCCAGTCAAACATTTCCGTTAATGTTTGTAACATTACTCCCATTTCTTCTGGAGTTGACACAGAATCAGATGAAAGATTAAAACCAACAATGGTATATACAATAATACTAATTATGGCTGCAGGTACAGTTGTATAAAGCATATGTTTGATGTGTTCATATAATTCGCTTCCTGCAGCGATAGGAGCCAGGTTGGTTGTATCCGATAATGGTGAAAGCTTGTCACCAAAGTATGCACCCGCAACAATTGCACCTGCTGTAGCGGGCAAGGATGCACCTAATCCAGTCGCAATCCCAATTAAAGCCACACCGACTGTCCCAGCCGATCCCCAGGAAGTTCCAGTTACAATTGAGATGACAGCCGATACTATAAATGCAATAAGAACGATAAACGCTGGATTAATGATTTCCAACCCATAATAAATCATCATAGGGATAGTACCTGAAACCATCCAGGTCCCGATTAAAACACCAATCGATATAAGAATTAATATAGCAGGCATTGCAGCATCAATTTTTTCACGGATTCCTAGCATCATTTCATCCCAATTGACGCCTACACGAAGAGCGATAAACCCTGCAAAAATAGATGCCAGAATAAGCAGCGGCTCTGGGCTAAACCCATAAACCCCATAACCAATCGCAAGAAGTAAAAGCATAACTACAATAGGTAAAAAAGCTTCAAGTAAAGTTGGTTGTCTTTTCATAGTTCTCCTCCTAATATGGGTAATTTCTATTTTTCAAAAGTCCCTTTAACCATTACTTCCTTATCTCTAATCATGTGTTTGCCTCTCGAAAATACATGTTCAATATCCAACGTTTCTTTATCTAAGATTAAAATATCAGCATCAGATTTTTCCTTTAACAGTCCTTTTTGATCTAACCGGAGTGCATTCGCTGTATTACGTGTAACTAAAGATAAAACCTCCGAAATAGCTAGTCTATTTTCTCTAATAGCAGAAACAACCTGGCTAAATAAAGTTTGCGGACTGGCAACACCGTAGCCTACTAACTGCCCTTCATCGTTAAATTTAGGCAAACTACCATTTCCGTCCGACGATATTGTTAGTTGTTCCATGTTTCCGCCATTTTCTTTAAAGTATGTAATCCATTCTCCAGTCTCATGATCAGCGGTAATATCAACAAAAGCACCTTTATTGGATAAGGCAATTGCGTCATCCAGCAGCTCTCTGCTTCTTGTGATATGAGTAGCGTAAATATTAGATGGCGGAATCTCATAATCTTCCAGAATACGATGTAAAAATGATAGACGATCTTTTCCTATCCCAACGTGGAAATGCGTGACACCAGCCTTGTTGCTCAGCAGTCCACCTATCCTTGCTTCAGCGGCCAGTTTAGCTATTTCATGAAGAGAGGGCTGTGCCGATCTAGAATCTGAAATAGCTATTTCACCCGCTCCAATCACTTTATCAATTAGAATCACGTCATCTTTTACGGAAGATGTGATGGTGGGAGTTGGGACATGATAATTCCCTGTATAGATATAAGTCGTAATCCCTTCTTCTTCAAGTCCCCTAGCCTTTGCCAAAAGTGTGGTCATATGACGAGTTGTTCCATCTGTCCCAATACAACCAACAACTGTAGTTATTCCGGATTTGGTAATTTCACTAAGCTGCATTTCAGGAGTTCTTGTCGCAAAACCTCCTTCGCCACCTCCTCCCATTAAATGGACATGAGGATCAATCATTCCGGGTAAAACAATTGAGCCTGTTGCATCGATAACTTGAACATCTAATCCAAGACCCAGTAATTTCTCTTCATTAATGTCACCGATTTTAATTATCTTATCTCCAATAATCAGAACTGACTTTGTACCAATGTAATCTGGTACATAAAGCTCGCCATTTTTTATAAGCGTAACCATAGTATGTCTCCTAACTTGATGAATTTGTTTTCCGATTATTCTAAAAACTACAAGTATGTCTACCCTCCTTACAAAAACTCTATCTACCACTCAATAGCAAATTTCGTGCCAACTCAATTTAGCCTGCCATTTCACCACAAAGATCCCGATAATAAATTTTTAGGTTTACTTTTAGGTTAATCAGATACCTAAAAAACTGCAATTCCTTAAAGAAATTACAGTTTCAAATTTAAATATGTTCAAGCACCTTGCTCCCAAGCTCGGTAATTTTTGTTCCTTGTTTCTTTGTACCCGAATAGACACAGCCACATTTTCTTAAAGCATCTATTTTAACACGAAGCTTGCCCTCTGAAATTGGGACATCCAAAATGGAAATTATTGTTTGCCTGCCAATTCCTGAATTTTGATTTTTATACATTAACAGACTGTATAATATTTTTTTAAAGAGGATTAAATCCCCCTGATCCTCCAGGTAATTTATTGCAAAATTAACTTCACTTTCGTCGGTGGTTCTTGGTTTCATGCTTAATGGAAGATGCTCCACTCCGGCATGTACACCATCTGCCACGACTGTTAAATAATTTACTAAACCTTCCAATTCACGAATATTACCAGGCCAATTATAATTAGTAATCGTTTCTAACATTTCCGCAGTTAAACTTAATTTTATATTTCGTTCATCAAGAAGATGGTTAATCAGTACCTTAATATCCTGCTGCCGCTCCCTTAACGGAGGAATATCTAATGGAAGTTGATTTAAACGATAGAACAAATCTTCCCTAAATTCACCCTCGCTTATCATTTGATGAATATCCTTATTTGTCGCCGCAATAATTCTTACATTAATGGGTATTACTTTACTTCCGCCCACACGCATTACTTCTCTTTCCTGAATGACACGTAGTATAGCCGCCTGGAT
This sequence comes from Virgibacillus sp. JSM 102003, assembly GCF_041949995.1. NCBI lineage: Bacteria > Bacillati > Bacillota > Bacilli > Caryophanales > Bacillaceae > Virgibacillus > Virgibacillus sp. JSM 102003. Next base: position 7,970 of record NZ_JBHFQH010000008.1, on the reverse strand, counting down.
GTTGGGAGGGGCATCACCGATTTCATCTAAAAAAATAGTTCCATTTTGAGCCAATTCAAACAATCCAGCTTTACCGCCTCGCATTGCCCCTGTAAAGGCTCCTTCTTCATATCCGAATAGTTCGCTCTCGGCAAGGGTCTGTGTAATACCTGCAAAGTTAACTGCTAGAAAAGGACCCTTCTTCCTGGAAGAGTAGTCATGTATCGCCTGGGCAAATACCTCTTTCCCCGTCCCACTTTCTCCAGAAATAAGAATAGTATATTCACTTCTCGCAATTTTTTTAGAAAGATTCTTTGTCTGTTCAATTATTTCACTTTTACCGACAATATCGTCAAACGAATATTTTGTAGTCAGGCCTGATTCCGTCTTTTTCTTTCTAATCTCCTGTTCCATCCGCTGTACATGTGACACATCCTGAAACGTGACAACTGCACCAGCGAATTCTCCATCTAGAAAATTCGGTGTTTTTGTTATAAGAATATGCTGTCCTTGCACCTGAATAATCTCTCTTGGAATTTCCCTCTTGGTATCCATCACATCATCAATGTTCAAATCCCTAATTACTTCTGAATAATGCCGTCCAATTACATTCGATCCCTTTATTCCTAGAATGTTACTTGCCTCTTCATTAAAAACAGTAATCGTTCCATTAGCGTTAACCCAAATAATACCTTCATGAACGGCATCCAAAACGGTTTCTAAATGGGTATTTAAAAATTTCTCATTCTGAATGGAAGTAGCTAATTCCCTCCCGATACGGACAAAGTTTCGAAAATAATCCATCGTATAAAGATGTGGTTTATCAATTGATAATTCAAGAGTTCTAGCAATTTCAAAGATAGTTGATAAATCCAGATTCCGATCTCCTAAATCAACAACCTTTTTCACCTTAGGGGGCACCAATTCTGTTAAACCATGGGTTATAGCTACATCAAAGCCCTCTAATTCCGGAAGTGGATTCATATCAGGCGAGTACGCAGTTAAAGCTAATTGATCAAATCCAAGTCTTTTAAATAATTCAACAGAATCTCTTGCAATATGTGTTTCATTACTAACAAGAAGGCACTTGGTATCTGCCGGTATATCAAGCAGTTGTTCTAACTTATTAAAATCAATCGATCGATTTGCAATTATTAAGGGTACATTCTTTATTCCCGTCCCAAGGTACTCTGTATATATCTCATACGAACCAGAGGAAAGCACCAAATCTACTTCATTCATATCGACTGGTGGAAAATGATTGCTTGCCAATTGAATGCCCTGGCCAAATATTTCCTTAAGCTTATTTTTAAATGCATGATAGACCCCAACCTCTTTTGTCAGGATGAAAATAACTGGTCTGTTCATTTTAATCGCTCCTAATTATCAGAAAAATAAATAACTAATACTGAGCGTAATAGTAACATAGAACGTGAAATAAATCCTCAACAGTAGAACAGCTGTCATCCAAAGTAAATGATTTGGTTGACAGCCACTTAAAATTAGAGACTCAAATTTGACTACAATTAGTAATTCGGCATGCTTTGAACCGGTGCAAGGAACCTGTCCCCGATGTCTCTATGAATGCGCTTTCGAACAAGACTAAATGTTCTGCTTTTAATGAATTATCAAAATTTTTATTGACTTCTTTATTTCTTCCTCTTATAATCAACCTAACAATCGTTAGGTGGTGGCCATTATTGAAAGAAAAATTAATTAATGCAGCTTTACATCAGTATTCTTTACACGGGTTTCACGGTGCAACAATGAGGAAAATTGCAACGGAGGTTGAGATTAAACCCGCATCCATTTATTTTTTTTATGAAAATAAAGAAAAATTATTTATAGCAGCATTCAGGCAATTGTTGGATGATCACTTCAGGAAATTGGAAAGTGTTTTAAACAATAATCAAAACAGTCCAGTAAATGAGATCTTCTCTGCTTTACTTCATGGTATTGTGGCTCACCATAAGGGGAATGAGCAGCATACAACTGCATACATTTCGCTTGTGACAGCACCTATACCGGAGATTTTTAAACACTTGAATTCTTATATGTTATATATCAATGATTGGCTTTTTGATTCGCTGGAATCAGTCCTTAAGGAAAACTATCCCTTAATGCCTTCAACTGAAGTGGATCGAGTCATTAAACAGTGGGTACTAATAGGGAATGGCGTTTTTTGGGGAATTAAATTATACGATGGCAAGGATTTTGCCGAACAAGTAGAACTTGCTGATAAAATGATCCAAACCTTATTCACTGAGCTTGAAGAAAAATATACAACATAGATGTTGGGAGGAAAAGATAATGGGAAATAGATTTGATTTAGTAAAAGACTATGCACTTGAACCAGTGCCACAGCATGAACGAAAGGGTTGGATTAAGCTGACATTTGTTTGGATGGGAGGAATTGTAGCTCTTTCTGCGATTGTTCTTGGCGGTACACTTGGCGCTGGACTACCACTATCTCAGGCAGTAATTGCCTCATTTATTGGTTCATTCATATTGGCAGTACTCAGTGCACTATGCAGCATTGTAGGGGCAAAGACAGGATTGTCAACAGCCCTTGTATCCAGGTTTGCTTTAGGAAAATACGGGTCCTATGCGGTTTCAGTCATTATAGCACTTGCCTTGTTCGGATGGTTTGGCGTTCAGCTTGATTTGTTCGGAGCGAGTTTACACAATGTTTTGATCAACGGACTGAATATTAACATCCCTCCACTTATTCTAGTATTAATTGGTGGAGTATTAATGACAACAACAGCATTAGTCGGATATAAGGCTATTGAAAAATTAAGTTTACTTGCCGTACCACTTTTGGCAATCCTATTAGTTAGCTCCCTAATCAAAGTAATGAGTGATAAATCGATGGGAGAAATAACAAAAGCACCAATTACAGGTGATGCAATGACAATGGGATCAGCAATATCCTTAATCATCGGATCACTGGCAATCGGGGCAATTATTGGACCGGATATTTCCCGGTATGCACGATCAACTAAAGATGCAGTCATCTCTTCCTTCATGGGGTATTTTGCAGGGTTTAGTATTGTATTAATAATTGCTGCAATTCTAGCAAAAGCAACAACACAATCTGATATTGTAGAAATTATGTTAAGTCTTGGCTGGGGAACAGCTGCGCTTCTAGTCTTAATATTGGCACAATGGACAACAAATGATAACAACTTATACTCATCCGCACTAGGGTTCTCGGTAATTTTTCAAAGGATTCCTAAGCCCGTCTTATCAGTTATGGCTGGTGCAATAGGTACTGGTATGGCAGTTGCAGGTATTTATGATAATTTTATTCCGTTCCTGAACTTCCTAAGTGCATTCATCCCTCCAATCGGGGGAATATATGTTGCTGAATTTATCGTAAATCGGGAAAAATTTAAATATGAAAATATCGGAAAAACCAAAAATGTGGAAGCAATCGCTATTGGTGTATGGGCAATCGCCACGCTTATTGCATTTATGACGATGGCTGCACCAAACGGATTTGGGTTGTTCAAACTTACTGGCGCATCAGGATTTGACGCATTTCTGATAGCATTTGGACTCCAGCTTGTGATGGGGAAACTTTTTAGTTCCAAAAATAAAGCATTTGATACAACACCATACGCAAAAGGAGGAAAAGTTTCATGAGATTAATAGGGAAACAGGAGATAGAAGATATTGCAATTGGCGCTGCTCTTTTAGGTACCGGTGGTGGCGGTGATCCGTATATTGGGAAGTTAATGGCGCTACAAGCAATTGAAGAAAATGGTCCTATTAAACTATTATCCCCAGATGAAGTTCCTGACGATGCACTTGTTGTACCGTCTGCTATGATGGGCGCTCCAACTGTTATGGTTGAAAAAATTCCAAGTGGTGAGGAGGCTGTCGGAGCATTTGAATCGTTACAGGCATATATGGGCAAGGAAATTTTTGCAACCATGCCAATTGAAGCAGGTGGAGTAAACTCATTATTACCACTTGCACTGGCCGCGCAATTAAACTTACCAGTTGTCGACGCAGATGGAATGGGCAGAGCTTTTCCCGAACTGCAAATGGTTACGTTCTATTTGGATGGTGTGTCTGCCACCCCAATGGTTCTTGCCGATGAAAAAGGCAATAACACTGTTCTTAATACCATAAACAATGTTTGGGCGGAACGAATTGCACGTGGCGCGACTATCGAAATGGGTGGATCTGTCATGCTATCCATCTATCCAATGGACGGAAAAATCATCAAACAAAGCGCGATACACAATATTCTGCAGTTGGAAGAAAAAATCGGCCGCACCATTCGTGAAGCGAAGCAAAATAATCATGAACCAATTGCCGAGGTATTAAAGCTTACAAACGGCCACACCTTATTCAATGGAAAAGTAACTGATATCGACCGCAAAACTGAAACTGGGTTCGCTCGTGGTACAGCTACTATTGAAGGAATTAACAGCAATCAAAATGAAGAATTATACCTGAAATTTCAAAATGAACATCTAATAGCAGAAACAAGAAAAAGAACATTATGCATGACGCCAGACCTAATTGCAGTACTCGACTCAGATACCGGGTTACCAATTACTACGGAAGGTTTAAGATACGGGGCTCGTTGTGTTGTTGTCGGATTACCATGCGACCCAAAATGGCGTACTAAAAAAGGAATTGAAACTACCGGCCCCCGATATTTCGGTTATGACATGGACTTTACACCAATTGAAGAACTGATGAATAAGGGGGAACAATAAAATGCCAAATTATCGTATTGGAATTGATGTAGGTGGTACCCATACCGATGCTGTCATTTTAGACGAGGCATATAATGTCATTTCAGAAATAAAATCACCAACTTCTGCTGATGTGAGCAGTGGTATCTATAAAGCATTACATGAAGTAGTAGCTTCATCATCTGTTTCAGTGGAAAACATTAATTACGCTATGCTCGGCACAACGCACTGCACGAATGCAATTGTTGAGCGGAAACGTCTCAATAACATCGCAGTTATTCGTATCGGTGCACCAGCAACACTTGCTATTAAGCCGCTGCTTGGCGTGCCAGAAGATCTTAAAGAGATTTTAGGAAAGTATATGTATATTGTCCGTGGCGGCCATGAATTTAATGGTCGTGAAATCACCGAGCTTGATGAAACTGACATATATCGGATAGCAAAGGAAATTAAAGGGAAGGTAGATTCAGTCGCAATCACATCCGTCTTTTCACCTGTCACAAATAAACACGAACAACGAACGGCTGAAATCTTGCAGGAAGTACTTGGTGATGAAGTTTCCGTCTCGTTATCCAGTGAAATTGGGAATGTCGGACTTTTGGAAAGAGAAAATGCAACTATTTTAAATGCAGCAATTGTAAACGTCGCCCGAACAACTGCAAATGGATTTGTAAATGCACTGAAAGAAGAAGGTATTGATGCAAAAGTCTTTTTTGGACAGAATGACGGAACACTGATGTCAGTCGAATATACCGTGCGATACCCGATATTAACCATCGCTTGTGGTCCAACAAACAGTTTGCGTGGCGCGTCTTACTTAACAAATACATCTGATGCGCTCGTTATCGATGTGGGCGGAACCACAACCGACATTGGCGTTCTAACAAATTCATTCCCACGTCAATCTTCACTTGCTGTAGAAATCGGTGGAGTCCGTACAAATTTCCGTATGCCTGATATTATGTCTGTAGGTCTAGGTGGTGGAACCGTTATCCAGGTTAATGATGACAATACATTCCAAATCGGTCCGGACAGTCTTGGCTATCGTCTAACAGAAAAAGCACTGATTTTTGGCGGTGACACATTAACCACCACTGATGTTGTAGTAGCACTAGGAAAAGCAGAAATAGGTGATCCATCAAAAGTGACTCACTTGAATAAAAGTCTCTTGGAAAATATCTATCAGGAAATGGTTTCCATGGTTGAAGAAGCATTAGATAAAATGAAAACCAGCGCAGACCCTATTCCGGTGATTCTAGTTGGCGGCGGTAGTATATTACTTCCTGATACTCTAAAAGGGGCTTCTGAAGTCATTTCCCCGAATAACTTCGGTGTAGCAAATGCCATCGGATCCGCTATATCACAGGTCAGCGGACAAATCGAGAAAATCTTTTCATTTGATGAACTTGGCCGGGAGAAAACGATTGAAAAAGCGAGAAAAATGGCACAAGATGAAGCAATCATAGCGGGAGCAGACCCAGATGACCTAGTAATCGTAGACCTGGAAGACGTACCTCTCGCATACCTGCCAGGCAACGCCTCCAGAGTCCGAGTAAAAGCAGCCGGCACACTGAAAAGAGACTGAGGGACAAGTTTATCATTCAGCCTCGTACGATTAAATCAATTGGGAGAGCAGAGAACAAAATTTCAGTTAACACATGAAAAAAGTGGCATTAATTAAAGCCACTTTTTTCATGTGTATACTTGTTACCCATTGGAAAAGTAAAATAACCGTTAATATGCCCCTATAATCATAGCAATAAAAGTTAACTATTTTTTAGCATGATCTTTTGATTGACCAGTTGCCAGGACAATGAACCTCTCCCCGGTTGTCCCTTTAAATTATTCCTTGCATACGCAAAATCACTTCTGCTATTAGGGCTGACCCTACAAATGTTCCTATTAATACCAGACTTGCTACTACAAGTGTTTTCCATCCAAGCTGCATAAAGTCTGTCCACGATCGGCCGATTGCAATACCTGCATAAGCCAGTATTGGTGTTGCTAGAGCAAGCAACTGTACTTCACTAGTCCAGGCAACAATCAAATCTGACCCAGGCATCCACGGCATTGATACGAGAACACCAATGATTGCAATATATGCTACACTCGGGAATTCTATTGGTATAGCTTTGTTTAAAATAAAACCTACCAGACAAATGGCAATAAGAACAATCATACCAGGTATTGCCACCAGTGGTACAATGTCATAGCCTGCCCAGTTACCTAATAACGCTGTAAAACCAAATATAACTAATAACAATGTCCATTCTTGAATATTTTTTAACAAGGTAACTCCCCCCTATTTTGTAATGACTTTCTCTTCGCCCTCTACCATTTCCGGATTTTTTCGGTTACGGCGGCGTGTCATTAAAGCGTACAGTTTTTCTGTTAAAGGCAAGCCAATAAAAATACTTATATAAAGTCCTGTTGATAGCGATAGCAGATTACTAGCACCTGCAAAAGCAACGATTTGTGTTTCCATTTCAGGGAACGCTGTAATCAGTGATCCACTTGCTGCAGCCATCATACTGCCGCTCCCGATACCTGAGGCCATTGCAAACGATAGGGGATCTATTGGAGTTATAGTCGCAAGGAATCCAGCAATCAGCCCCATAAATACAGCTCCGAAAACTGTACCGAAGATGTAAACTGCCATGACTCCCCTTCCTTCAGGTGAACTTATCCCATAATTATCCATAATTAAACCCACGTTAGGTTCACGCGCAACGGAGTGCGTCATACCGATGGATTCTCGTTTCAAACCTAACCAGATAGCAACAGGTAAAGCGAGGAATATTGTCCCTAAGTTTCCTAGTTCCTGTAACAATAAGGCAGGGCCGGCTTCTATAATTTGCGGTAATGATGGACCGATAATAACCCCGATTTTTGCCAGCAATAATGCTACACCTAAAACAATAATTGGTTCCGCATTTTTTGATTGTTTCTCTTTAACTACAGGAGTAAAATATAAAATTAACCCGATAATCAATGCATAAAGCATTGGCAACAGTAAGACAATCCCTGGACCGACTGAGAAGCTGAATGTTCCAATTGCTTCAGTAACAATAACAATTAATAGCACTAGCGCATGAAGTCTCCAATCTTTCCATAATCCTTGTGCAACTTCACTACTCATCATAATTCCCCCTCGTATAATAAGTTTTGAATCACAGTTGATGTCAATTTCCAGTAAGGTTTTGTTCCTTGACAAATGAATCCTTAGTTTTGTATTCCGGGCTAGCCCGGAATACAAATTTCGGGACTTGGATGCTT